>JBMNMS010000002.1:0-500056 GCA_050953445.1 Anaerovoracaceae bacterium | reverse complement strand
ACTTCAATCATTGCGTCACCTCCTTTGATTATATTCTCGCATTATTTAAAGGGTAATTAGAATATGATAAATACCTAATTACTAAAATAAAATCTAATTACAAATATAAGTTATTATGATATACTAAATATAGTAGTCATTAAATAAATAGAAATAATTAGTGATTAAATTGAATGGGAGAATTGATTATGAAAAATGACACTTTTAAAAGTGCCTTTATTTATGAGGGATACAAGTGTTTAGTAAAACCTACAGAAGTAGTTGATTTAAACACTGGATATATAAATAAAAAAATAGTTATTAAAAACAATGATTCAGCTAACTATAGGGCTGCTTATATATACGGAGAAGGCTTGAAAGAGATAAAAAAACATAAGGGAAGTGCAAAGAATAATATTTTAGGAGAATTTTTAGGCATAGAAAAAAACGACATAAATTCTATCATGTCGTTTTTTGAAAAATATGGTTTTTTGTTTAATTTGAATTACTATGAGCAATACGTCACTTTTGACTTGGAGGATATAATATATTTAAAAGATAGCTTAGAAGCTTTGATTAATCTTTTAAATGCACAGGGAGTTCAGCACATTAATTATAAGAAGTTTTTGGACTCTGTCTTATTTCTACTCCTCAAGGAAGATAGAGATATTAAAATAAATGATGAATCAGTTTATAAATCAGTTGAGAATTCGTTTTTGCATAATATAAAAAGTGCTACAAGAGTAAATTTATATGAGGGAGAAGGTATTGAGCATATAGACAGGGATGATGGAGGAATAGATATAATATATAGATGTGAAGATTCGACCGTAAAAAATGGTTATTATGATATAAAAATTAATGACTATGATAATTTTTTGGAGAATGAAGGTTCGTACAGTGAATTTCTTAAGCAGGTGCTTAAATCATATGCAATAAAAAAATCACTTTTTAATAAAAGAGAAGAGAAAGCTATTGAATTTTTATTTCACTTTATGTTACAAATATCAACGATTGATTTAGAACTACTATCATTGGATATGCCTTTTGAGCCCGAGGTTTATTCTAAAATAGAGAGTGAAGAAAATAAGTATTTGCAAGATGGGTTGTTAAAAATATCAAAATATTTAATTGAACGAGAGCTTAACTACCATTTAGCAGAAATCAGACCTGTTTATAATGTTGAAACAATGCAGCCCAACTGGAAACTACCGTCTCTTTTGTCTGCTATGTATCTTTCATTATTTTATTTAGATTCAAGGCAAGGTTCTTACAGAGCTTGTCAAAACATGAATTGTGGACAGTTTTTCCTTGTTTCTAAAACTAATTCAATAAAAAAATATTGCTGTACAGATTGTACTAATGCGGTGTCACAAAGAAAATACAGAAAGAAAAATAGAGAGCGGTAGGGGTTTATCTACCACTCTCTATAGCTTTGTTAGTTTCTAAACTCTTGACTATAGCATCAGATAACTCTTTTATTTCTCTGCGATTGGGTCTAGTAGAATTTGAGATTAGAGTTTTAATATCAACTAACATACCTTGCACCCGTTCATAGTCCTGCTTAGAAACCTTCCAATCGGCAACAGCCTCACCTATAGAAAAATACTTAGAATTTGTTTTAAGAGCATTCTTATCTTTATTAAAAGGCATAAGAAAAGCATTCAATATAGATTTATATTCGTTGCGTTCACTCTCAAATTTACTACTTGTAGCTATGTATTCAGCATAGGTTATTTGCTTATTTATATCTGTGGATTTTGGTAAATCCGATCGTTTTAGTGTTTGGCCATACTTATAATATTTAGCATCAAGAACATAGATGTAATCTTTTGTCTTCATAATAGTATCTGGCTCTAGTGCTGGGTTGTTCCTCTTACCACCATAATTTAATTTCCAAGTAGTCTTTGGAAAATAATCTTCTTTATTTTTTATACCGTAGGTCTCATCGATAAGTTTCTCCCAAATATACTCAAAGTTATTAGTACCAAAATAAAACTCATCTGGATCATCGGCACTATTCCTAAAATCAATTATAGCTAACATACTTTGGAAAAGTTGCTTAAGATTATCATTATTTGTATCATCAAGTTTTTGCTGCAATACACTTTTATAAATCTTGAGGTTAGGATTCTTTACGTTAGAAGGTTGAGGGAGTCTATATTTGTAAATCCAACCCAACTTCATAAAACTTTCATATACACAGTATTTATTGATCTCCGTGATTATATGTTTATCAGTGTCATTATTCTTACGCACCATTAGATAAGGGAATACGAATCCAGATTTCTGAACAATTGGATGAACTCTATTAATTGTTTCCCTCATGTTTACCGGTCCAGACATACCTGGAACAAAAACTTCTTCATTTTCTTTGTAGTAATCATGTTGCAAGAAGTGTTGCATAACTCTAAAATATGCCTGTACTGGAAATCTAACAGTTTTTAAAACTTGGTTTGCTGTAATTTGAGTTACAGTAGATTGCTTATCATTATAAGCTTGTAGCACTTCAACTAAGTCGATAATTTCATCTCTTACAGCCTCTTCTTTTTTGGAGATTTCGTATCCAATAGGAAAGTATACATTTATTTCGTGTTTTCCATCAATAAGTTCAGATTTTATTCCAACAAAAGTATCGCCTTCTTTATTAGAGGCATTTTTACAGTATTCGGTTAAAGGTTTTGACAGATGGACATCGGTATAGTTATTCTTCATCTTCTACTTCCTCGTTATTATTTGCAAACAAGTTATCCTTGATATCTTGATTAAAGATATCAAACTTCTTATTACCAGCAGAGTTGTTAAAGTACTCTAAAACTTTTTCTAAGCTTTTGTAATCAGAGTCGAAGATATCTTCTCTACTAAATTTGAAGGCATCATCCCATAGATATTTTATAACCTTGTCACCAAATCTAGAATTTAAGTCTTTGATAGTCCTATCTAATTTTGTGTTATCATTTAAATTAATATTATATCTTTCTGCTATCTCATCTTTATGGGTATCAAAAGAAATATATTCAAGAACATCTGCAGTAACAAAATATGCACCCAGTCTTTTATCTTCAGAGGATAGGGTAGTAGCACTACTAGTAATAATTTGATCGTTAACAACAGTATTAAACCTTTCCCAAGTTACAGTAGTATCTAGAATTTTCATCTCAGCATGTTTAGCTTTTGTTACATCATTTTCTATCATTTTCATGTTCCATCTTCTTTGAAAGGCTGTATCTAAAGTAAAAACATTTTGGTCTGCAGTATTCATAGTTGCCAAAATACTTAGATTTGATGGAATGTAAACAGGGGTTTCTTTATCGCCAAATACTTCACTAGCTATATTATAGTTAGTAATTTTATAAGAACTTGTACCATCTATTTCTCTATCTAGCAACTGAAATATCTCGCCAAAAATTGCAGGTGCATTACCTCTATTAATTTCTTCAATTACTAAGTAAAAATGTTTATCGGGATTATTGATGGCTTTTTTTAAAATTCTTGTAAATGGTCCTGGTGTAAAATCATAGGTTATTTCCTTTTCTTCACCTTCGCCTTTAACAGTAGGTAGAATCTGACCTACAAAATCAGTATTCATATAATCTGGATGAAAAACCACACGTTCCATTAAATCAAAATCGTCACAGTAGTTAGTCTGAATTGTAAAGCTTTTTCCGGATCCAGGGACACCATATAGTAAGGTGTTGATTCCACCTTTTATACGATTAGTTTCGTCCTTGATATCTTGTTTTCTTCTAGCGCTATCTTCCCTATCTAACGTTACATCTTCTTTTAGGTCAAATAATGATCTTGTTGACCCTAAGAAATCAAGATAGTTTTCAGTTGCAAAAACATTTGGGTTTTCTTCAAATATAAAAACCTTATTAGCTACTTCTTTTAAAAAATTAGTATTAAGTGCAATATTATCCCTGTCAATATTAAGGGTGGGCAACTGTTTCAGTGCTTGTATCAATCGATTGTCAAATTTTGACCTAAATTGCTCAAACTCAGAAACCACATGATTTTCATTACGTAGCAGTTTAATTAAAAGTAATGTATCTAAAAAGTCTTCAAATCTTTTTGTTGTAGCAACCAGATAACGATACTCAGTCATTGTAATTGAGTAATTTCCAGTTGAATGACCAATTTCAAGTAAGATTTTATATAACAACATAACAGGGTATAATCTATAATGTTGCCTAACACCTTGATACTCTTCATCAACGCTAGAACTAATGAACATCTTTTCTATTTGTCGTTGAATTATATCCTCGTATAAGTAGGTATTTTCAAACGCTCCGTTGCATTTTGAATTTATTTCTTCGTAAGCGTCAGTAATGATTGCCTCATCATACTTACTAGAGGTCATTCTTATTAAGCCAAAGAAAGCTGCAACTCTTAATGCACGGTAATTGTTTGAAATCTCAATACTTTCATTAGTTTCTTTGAGATTAGCAATTCTGGCACTAATATAATCTTGGAGATTGCTTTGTATAGTTTCCGTTTTATAATCTTTGAGAAACGATACTAGATAGCATAAACTATCAAAGGCGGTCGGTTGTTTTACTAGATACCAACACTCATAATCCTGTGCATTTTCTAATTCTTGTAACTTATCCTGTAGAATTGGATTCATTTTATTTCTCCTTTTCTAGAATATTTCTTGTTAATCGTGCTAAAAAGTACGAAATTTTAGGTGGAACTGCATTTCCTATTTGTTTGCAAATAGATGTCTTATTACCGTAAAAAATAAATTCATCTGGGAAACTTTGAATACGAGCGGCTTCCCTTGGTGATAAAGTTCTGTTTTCAACAGGATGGATGAAACGCCCACCAGCAGGGGTATCAAATCTTGTAGTAATGGTCGGAGCTTGTTCATCCCAACATAATCGACCATAGGCACCACTATGCACAGAATTTATATTTTCTTCTAATGCTTTGTAGTTTTCTCCATTGGATATTTTACTCATTCTTTCTATTGCTAATTTTGAATGATTGGTCTGCGTATGGTTTGTAAGTACTTCTGCACTACTAGCTAGATATTTTTGATAGTCTGTAATGGGCGTTGGATTTTTAATTTCTCCTGTTTTCGTAGTTTTAGGTAAATTTCCAATCGCATCCTTGACAGTCACAGTATTAAAATATGATGGAAACTCTCTGATAATTTCATTTTTTGTTTTTTCCCATAAAGCGTCAAAGTTAATCCCATCTGATTTTACCCCAATAAGAATCATACGTTCCCTTTTCTGAGGAATCCCAAAATCTACAGACTTTACTACTTTATAATGTAAGTTATAAACGTGACCATTCAAAAGCTTTGGATTTGAGAAAAGCTTAAGTATTTCCTCAAAGATTCTTCCTTGTTGCATGGTCATAATTCCTTTAACATTTTCCATTATAAATACTTCTGGCATAACCGTCTTTACAATATTAAAATAGTGTTTAAAAAGATAATTTCGGGGGTCATCAATAAATCCATCCCTTATTCTTGCCCCTGCCATAGAGAACCCTTGACAAGGTGGACCACCAATAATTACATCGGCGTCGCCTGTATTAAAAACATTTGATTCGTCCAAATTTTGGATGTCATCAACAATCATCTCAACCTCGGGGTGATTCATCGTATAAGAATTAGCTATGCTAGCATCAAACTCAACAGCAGTTTTTATAGTAAATCCGTCTTGTATAAAGCCCAATGATAGCCCGCCACACCCTGAGAATAAATCAATCACTCTCAAACTCAGCACCTCCACCAATCCTGTATCTAAATGCGAAATTCTTAATATAGAGACTTTCATCATCTGTAAGTCCATACAAAGAATTGATGTAGTCGTCAATTTCATGAATTTCATCAACACATTCTTTATGCTTGTATTCATAGTCAGTTTGTTTTGTTCCGACAAATTTTTTTGTTTCTTCAAGTTTATCTTCTAACTGTTTAGCCAGTCTGTTCGTCTTATTAAAATTATTATTTTCAGGAACGGTAAAACCGATTAACTCTTTTCTTGTTATATGCCAACAATCTGATACAGCTATCCAGTACCACCAAAATAAAGATGAGTTTAATAGACACATAACATAGTTTGCAATATCTCTATTTCTGCAATTGTATTGACGATATTCGCCACCATTGTGTTTATTAATAAAAGCCTTAATCCAAAAAGCAGCTCTCATATTTAAGTAGACAGCACCGTTACCATTTTCTTCTAATAGATCTAGCAATTTCTCTGGGTTGCCAATTACTTTTTCGTATACATTAATATCGGCAATTGTACCAAGTTTTGGTATATATTGATCAGTTGAAAATGAGTTTTTTATAACTTCTACAGTATTGAACAACTCGGTTCTTTCTTCGCTGTACCAGTAGCGATAGTTCCCAGTAAAAATGGTTTTAGTTGAATTTGTACTCCTACCAATTAAAATACATAATTTTTGATGTACTGAAGTAAATAGGCAATCAGGCCTGTCAGAATAACTTAATATATACTGTTCAGGAACTATTGAGTACAGAACCTCTCTAATTCTAGACATTCTTGGGGTTGAGATATAAGATAAAGGAATTACGAAACCAAACGACCCCTTTGGCTTGAGTAACCTACCTGCATTCTCCAGTACATTTGCGTAGATATTACCATATTTTTTTTGTGGTGATAGTCCACTTCTAGAATCTTCAACGTAGGGTGGATTTCCTACAATAATATCATATTTTATATCGGTATTAGGGGGTGTTTGAACAAAGTCATAATTCTCAAAAGAATCATTTAATATTTCCCCTAAGCCCTTAACTTTTGATACGCCTTGTCTTTGCAGTGCACATAAAAACAATCTTATTTTTGTTATTATTGTAGAATCAATGTTAACATCATTACCCTTTATTGTACGGACTATTTTTTTGAGATTTCCCTTTGTAATATTTGCTTTATGTAGGTCTAATAAATCTAATTTTATTTCTAAAGCTGCTACTAGAAATTCACCTGCTCCGCATGTCGGGTCATAAATTGTTTTATTAAAGCAAAACGAATTATAAGGGATGCCATTTAGGTCTAAAACATGTAATCCATTAGGTTTCAATTTTCCACAGGCCGATTTTATAGAATTAATTAATATGAATCTTACAACATCTATAGGAGTATAATAAACCCCATTTTTCTTTCGTTTTTTTTCATTTTCATTTAAGGAAGATAACATTTTTTGAACATTTTCATAAGAGTATAATGTATCGTCCTTTGTAAACTCAAAATTATCGATACCAGCTATAATAAATATTTCTTTTAAAAGGCTGTTGAAATTTGCCTTGCTATAATTCTGAGCTAAATAATTACAAGTAATTGTTAAAGTTTCTTTTGTCATAGCACTTATCATTTTTGACTGCACCTGCTTAATGTTTATTTTATAGCACTTTTTCCACTTTTAACCCATTCATCTAACTCCGAGCATTTAAACTTCCATTGCTTTCCGATTTTATGAGCGGGAATACTTTTTTTCTTTTTTATCCATGTTCTTAAAGTCACTGGCTTTATACCTAAATATTCTGCGGCCTCATCTATGCTTATCCAGCTATCATTCATTGGATCATTCATGTTTTACACCTCAATATCTTGTATTTTGGCAATAAAATATAAGTCTATTATACATTAAAAATAATAGCTATTCAACATGTTTGTTGATATTTCGTGATATCTATTTATATTTATGGGGCAAAAAAAACACCCCCAATTAGAAAATTCAATCCTCAATTAACCAGATTTTCTAGTTTGGAAGTGTTACAGTTAATATGATTTCTTATTATCATCTTACTTAAACATATCTATCAACATTTTAATATTAGTTAGCTCATTCAAAAGGATGGCCTTGCAATCAAACTCTCCTAAATTTATAGTTTTTTTATTTTTCAATTCCTCATAAGTACAGAAACCAACAATATTTGCTGTTGAAAAAGTGTCTTTGTATATCAATCTGTAATCATTATTTTTGATAGGACAATTAAATTTTACTCCAACATAAAAGTTTTTAGGTGTATTTTCATATTGGTCTATAGGTACAACTAAATTACGGTGATTATTAAATACCGCAGCTTTCACATCAATGGTCTTGCTATTGGGAAGATAAAAATCAAAATCATCGACATTTTCCTGTCCTTCAAATATTACAAACATGTCATCGATATTTAGAAATATATTATTAGCTAGCAAATATTCATTAAAGCATAGTTCAGCCAACTTTCCCACATAAGTTCTGTTAATCCTAATGGTATTTCTTTCGTTGATATTGTGGATATTTGTTGGACGCATTCTATCGTATTGATTGTTTTGCATTATTATATCTGTTGAAAATTCATATGCTAGATTTTTCATTTTCGGTGTTATATTGATAGTTACCATATTGTCACCCCTTCTAATATAAAAACACGTACATAGTTACTATATAAGTATACATTATTTAGTAGAACTTTTTTTAAAAAAACTAATATTAGGGATGTTAATTCAAAGTAAATCAAATATAATACTGTAAAAAAAACCTTTTAATTATTCCTATACTTTTTAATTATTCATATTTCCAGTCAAACAAGGGTGTGCAATATAGATTAATAAATAATGGATAAGGTCGTAATTGGTTATTTAGTATAACTTTTGCGGCTAAAGATTATAGTTAAAACTAATTGGCAACCCCTAGAAAAGGCTTTACCACTAGAGCATAACCTTTATTTACGTCTCATGAATTATAATTTCTCCTTTATAAAATTGTATCAAAGACGGTAAGAACATAGACCCTGCATGCGGGACAGGGGGCATGCTGATAGAAGCAGTTAAACATATTGACAACGATCCTTTAACATATGGAAGAGTGTATGGTCAGGAAAACAATCTATCAACATCTGCGATTGCGAGAATGAATTTATTCTTGCATGGGGCCAGAGATTTTAATATAAAACAAGGCGACACCCTAAGAAAACCAGAGTTTTTAGAAGGTGGAAAGTTAAAAACTTTTGATTGTATCCTAGCAAATCCTCCGTTTTCCTTAAAAAAATGGGGAGCTGATATTTTTGTATCCGATCCTTACGGAAGAAATATATGGGGCACACCAAGTGATTCTAATGGTGATTTTGCTTGGTTACAGCATATGGTGCAATCCATGGATCCAGACAATGGAAGATGTGCTGTTGTATTGCCTCAGGGAGTGCTTTTTAGAGAAAGAACTGAAGGTAATATTAGAGAAGAACTTATTAAGTCAGACAAATTAGAAGCAGTAATTACTCTAGTAGACGGAGTATTTTTTAGAACTGGAGTATCGGCTTGTATTTTAATATTAAACAATAATAAAGTACCTGCTCACAGAGGGAAAGTCTGCATGATAGATGCTACAAATATTTATACAGCCCAAAGAGCCCAGAATTATATGAATGATTCCGATGTAGAAACAGTATTCAACCTATTTTCTAATTATCAGGATGTAGAGGAAAAAGTGAAAATAGTTAGTATCGAAGAAATAGCAAAGAAAGGATACACTTTATCATTAAATAATTATATTGAGTATAAGCCTAAAGAAACAATTGATCCTGAAATTGTAAAGAAAAACTATTTTAAACTTTTAGAAGAAGTCGAAAATGCAGAGCTAAAAGTCCAAGAACTAATGGAGAAAGGGGGATTCCTTGATGAGTAAAGTCTATAGCCAAGAAGAATTAAATTCATATTTATGGGATTCAGCAGTCCTTTTAAGAACACATATTGATGCAGGGTCCTATAAGCAGTATATTTTCCCTTTATTATTCTTCAAAAGGATTAGCGATGTTTATGATGAGGAATGCGAAAGAATAAAAATAGAGTTTCCCGATGATGAAGAAGCTCTAGAATGGGAAGAAAACCATAGATTTAATATGCCAAAGGGCTATCATTGGTCAGATGTAAGAAATAAATCTAAAGATATTGGAAAAGAACTGGTTAAGGCTTTTAGGGCCATTGAAAAAGCGAACCCTGACAAGCTTACAGGAGTCTTTGGTGATGGTGCTTGGACCAATAAAAATAGATTACCAGACCGTTTATTAAAGGATTTAATTGAGCATTTTAGCACTAAAACTTTAAACATAACCAGATGCCCTGAGGATGAATTAGGACGAGGTTATGAATATCTTATAAAAAAATTTGCAGATGATAGTGGCCATACAGCTCAGGAGTTTTATACTAATCGAACCCTGGTACATTTAATGACAGAATTATTAGAGCCAGAAACAGGAGAGTCAATTTATGACCCTACAAGCGGTAGTGCTGGTATGCTTATTTCAGCTATTCATTACCTGAAAG
Source organism: Anaerovoracaceae bacterium (assembly GCA_050953445.1). GTDB lineage: Bacteria > Bacillota > Clostridia > Peptostreptococcales > Anaerovoracaceae > JBMNMS01. The sequence continues at coordinate 489,788 of JBMNMS010000002.1, read as the reverse complement.
AGCAAGGAAAGGAATGGAGAAATGTAGCCTTATATGGCCAAGAAATTAATGCTCTAACATCTGCCATTGGGAGGATGAATTTATTTTTACATGGTATCAAGGATTTTCATATAGTTAATGATGATACTTTGAAAACTCCTGCCTTTGTAGAAAAAGGAAAAATTAAGACCTTTGATGTAGTTGTAGCAAATCCACCCTACTCCATTAACCAATGGGACAGGGCAGCTTTTGAGTCTGATAAATATGGGAGGAATTTTTTAGGTGTTCCACCTCAAGGTAGAGCAGATTATGCTTTTCTCCAACATATATTAAAAAGCATGGATGAGAAAACAGGTAGAAGTGCCATCCTATTTCCTCATGGAGTCTTGTTTAGGAATGAAGAAGCCCATATGAGAAAAAAACTGATAGAAAGTGACCTAATAGAGGCAGTTATAGGTTTAGCTCCTAACCTATTTTATAATGCACCTATGGAAGCTTGTATTATGGTTTGCAGAGCTCAGAAGCCTAAGGATAGAAAAAATAAGATCCTATTTATCAACGCTATTAAAGAAGTGACCAGAAAAAATGCTGAGAGTTATTTAGAAGACAGGCATATTGAAAAAATTGCAGAGGTCTATAAAAAATATGAGACTGTAGATGGATTTTCAAAGGCGGTTTCTTTTAAAGAAATAGAAGAAAATGATTATTTGTTAAGTATACCACTATATGTTCATAAAACAATTTTGGATAAAAATGAGGAATTACCAAGTGTAAATGAGAGCTATGAGAGATGGCTTAATAAGATAGAGCTAAAAAACATTAGTTTTGAAAAACTTAATGCCCTACTTGAAACTGGAGGTGAAACATATGAGTAAAGTAAAATTAGGAGATGTGGCTATAGAGTTTAAAGAAAAATGCAATGGAAATTGTCTAGGTTTACCTAGTGTAGGATTAGAGCATTTGATTCCAGGGGAAGTAAGGCTTTCTGAATGGGAAGAAAATGCGGAGAATACTTTTACAAAGTCTTTTAAAAAGGGACATATTCTTTTTGGTCGAAGAAGAGCCTATCAGAAAAAAGCTTCTGTAGCAACATTGGATGGAAAATGTTCTGGAGATATTACTGTAATAGAGGCAAAAAAAGATAAGATAAACGAAGAGCTTCTCCCTTTTATAATACAGAATGATATTTTCTTTGATTATGCTGTCAGCAAATCTGCAGGCTCGCTTTCACCAAGAGTAAAATGGTCTCACCTCAAGGAATATGAATTTTCACTCCCAGATAAAAGTGAACAGGATAAGATAGCTGATCTTTTGTGGGCGATTGAAGAAAATATTGAGTCTTACAACAAATTAATATTTCAAACTGAAGAGATAGTAAAAGCAAAATTCATCAAGATGTTTTACGAAGATAATAAATATAAAGATATAACAAAAAAATTAGGCTCTACTACTTCAGTGACAGCTGGCCAGACGTCTCCCAAAGAAGGGGAATTCAGCGATTCAGGTATTCCTTTTATTAAGGCAGGAAATCTATATGATTTGATATACACTAGAGATTTTACTGAAGCAGATTGTTTGCTGGTGTCAGATAAACTTGCCAAAGACAAAAAATTAAAATTACATAAAAAAGGAACTATACTATTTGCAAAAAGCGGAATGTCTTGTCTAAAAGGACATGTTTATACTTTAAAGAAAGATGCTTATGTTGTTTCTCATTTAGCTTGTATTTATCCTAAAGATGAAATATATAATAGCAGATTCTTAGAATATTATTTTAAAGATTTAAAAGTACAGACTTTGGTTGGTAAAAACTCTTATCCTACAATATCAATTGGTACTTTAAAAAACTTAAAAGCACCGTTACCACCGAAAGAAAAGCAAGATGAATTTGAAAAAATAGTATTAGCTTCCGAAGAGTCACTAAGAGATTTAAAAAAATCAACAAATAAACTAATTGGTGTAAAAAAATCAATAATAAAAAAATACTTTGGCTAACAGCTACCTGAAAGGAGTGGTTATATGTTTAATGAAGAAAACACTGTAGAGGAAATGATAATTAAGACCCTTGTTAATAACGGTTGGAAGTATGTAGAAGCAGGAGACTTACCTCGCCAGCATTCTGATGTTATGGTTGAACCTTTTGTTAAAGAGGCTCTAATTAAATTCAATCCTGAAATTGCAGAAGAGCCCTCCAGAGCAGATGAGGTAATTTACAAACTAAGAACTTTGATTTTGTCGGCCCAATCACACAATCTAATTACTCAAAATGAAACCTTTAAAAAATTAGTTTTTGAGGAAAATTCTTTTCCCTTTGGTAAGGAAGGAAGGATGATTCCAATAAAGTTCTTTGCTACAGGAACGGATGAAGAAGCATTAAAGAACGATTTTGTGGTAACAAACCAATGGGTCTATCCCCAAGAAGAAGGTGGAAAAAGGCTGGATATTGTACTACTAATAAATGGCTTTCCAATAGCTATAGGAGAAATGAAAACTCCTGTTAGAAATGCTATAACATGGTTGGATGGTGCTGAAGATATTCTTGCTTATGAAAATAGCATACCTCAAATGTTTGTGACTAATGTATTCAATTTTGCTTCAGAAGGTAAAAGTTACAGATATGGTGCGGTCAAGGCTCCCGTTACAATGTGGGGACCTTGGCACACTGAAGAGGAAAAAACAGAAGGAAACTTGGTGGATGTTCAAAGAAGTGTGGCAGATATGATCCAACCACATAAAGTAATAGACATCATGCAATTCTTCACCCTGTTTTCAACAGATAAAAAGTATAGAAAGATAAAAATAATTTGTCGATATCAACAATATGAAGGTGCAAATAAAATAGTTGAACGTGTTAAGAATGGCTATCCCAAGAAAGGTTTAATCTGGCACTTCCAAGGTTCTGGTAAGTCTTTATTAATGGTCTTTGCTGCACAGAAGCTGAGAATGACACCAGAGTTAAATAATCCTACAGTTGTAATAGTGGATGATAGGATTGATTTGGAAACACAAATTACTCGTGATTTTAATGCTACAGATATACCCAACCTTGCCAGTGCAGGAAGCAAAGAGGAATTAATTGATTTTTTCCTAGGAGATACGAGAAAGATTTTAATCACTACTATTTTCAAATTTGGAGAAGTGGAAAGTGTTCTAAATGACAGGGAAAATATTATAGTGATGGTCGATGAGGCCCATAGAACTCAAGAAGGTAATCTTGGCGAAAAAATGAGAATGGCCCTTCCTAATGCATTCTTCTTTGGTTTGACAGGTACTCCTATTAATAGAATTGACAGAAATACATTTATAGCATTTGGAGCTATTGAAGACGAAAGTGGTTATCTAAGTAGATATTCTTTTTCAGATTCTATTAGAGACAAAGCCACTCTCCCACTGCACTTTGAACCTGTTCCTGTAGAGCTCCACGTAGATAAAGAGGCTATAGATCAGGAATTTGATGCTTTGACAACATCTTTATCTGATGATGAAAAAGCTGAATTATCAAGTAGGGTTAAAGTAGAATCTATAATGAAAGCTCCAGAAAGAATAAGAAAGGTTTGTGAACATATAGCTAACCATTTCCAGACCAAGATAGAACCTAATGGTTTTAAAGGGCAGGTCGTATGTTATGACAGAGAATGTTGTCTTCTTTATAAAGAACAACTGGACAGGTTATTAGGGCCTGAAGCAACTGATATAGTTATGGATACAAACAATGATAAAGAAGATAAGTACAAGCAATACAGAAGAAGTAGAGAAGAAGAAGCTAAGTTATTAGATACATTTAGAGAGAAAGATAGTTCTCTAAAAATTATAATAGTAACATCAAAATTATTAACTGGTTTTGATGCTCCTATACTTCAGGCCATGTATCTAGACAAACCCATGAAGGATCACACCCTGCTTCAAGCAATTTGTAGAACTAACAGAACCTATGGTCAGGATAAATCTCATGGTTTAATAGTCGATTATATTGGAATCTTTGATAATGTAGCCAGGGCTTTAAATTTTGACGATTCAACCATGAAAAAAGTAATCACTAACATAGAAGAAGTTAAGAAAAAACTCCCTGCTATTATGAGAAAATGCTTAAGTTATTTTATGGGGGTAGACAGAACTATAGAAGGCTGGGAAGGTCTAATGGCAGCACAAGAATGCCTTCCAACCAGCAAAGAGAAAGATGCCTTTGCTGCAGATTTTAGAGTTTTGAATAGGGCTTGGGATGCTTTGTCCCCAGACAATTTCTTAAATCCTTTTAAATCAGATTACAGGTGGTTATCAAAAGTTTATGAATCAGTAAAACCTACAGATGGTAGTGGTGGATTAATTTGGTCTGCTTTAGGCAAAAAAACCATAGATTTAATTCACGATAACATCTACGTTTCAGGTGTTAAAGATGACGAGGAAATACTGGAGCTGGATCCAGATATGATAGATAGCTTCATAGAAAAATACAATGATGCTAGAACTGCTGCCCGTAAGATAGAAATTGACTTAGTGGCAAAAATCCAAAAACATTCAAAAGACAGAAAATATATAGCCTTAGGCGAGAAACTAGAAAGGCTTAGAGAACAACATGAACAAGGCCTGATAAACAGTATAGAATTCCTTAAGTACCTGCTAGATCTTGCAAAAGAAGCCGCATCGGCTGAAAAAGATGTGGTGCCTGAAGAAGAAGTAGATAAAGGAAAGGCGGCTTTAACAGAACTTTTTAACGGGATAAAAAATAAAACAACACCTATTATAGTCGAGAGAGTTGTAAATGATATAGACAACATTGTCAAAATAGTCAGATTTGATGGTTGGCAAAACACTTCTGCTGGAAAACAAGAGGTTAAGAAGGCTCTGCGTAGTGTTGTATGGGTAAAGTACAAGATTAAGGACAAAGAAGTTTTTGATAAAGCTTATAAATATATCGAAGAGTATTATTAAAAATCAAGGTAGATTACTAAAAGCGTAGTCTACCTTCCCAATATTACAATGAACCTAATTAATTTTGTTTTCTGGGGGTGAGATGCCGATGGAGTATTTTTTAATCAACTTAGCAGTTGAAGAGCAATGTCTAGAAGATCTAATTAATAATATAGAAATATACTTAAATGATAATATAGAAGCTTTTGGAGAGTACTCTTATTTGGTAGATGATATGTTTGGTAAAATAGAATTACCACAGAGCGGAAGATAAGAATTCCCACAGTGGAAATAGAAACTCCATTGAAACACCCCCTAAAAACATATATCCTTTTTGTGAACAAGCAGAAAGGAGATGAAAGGAGTTGCTATCAATGGAGCACTATAATGCTCCCTGTTGTCAAGACACGATTGGGGGAAAAATAAGTTTCTTCCTTTCTCTTTTTGATTCTCATGCCACCACCCATAAATCCTCATAGTATGCTTCATCAGGACAGCACCCATCTATGGATGAGTGGGGCCTATAGGTATTGTATTCGTTCATGTATTGGTTGAGTGACCTACGCAACTCATGCGGTGAGTCAAACTCATTTATATATATCAGATCGTACTTCAGCGTCCTGAAGAACCTCTCTGTTCTCACATTATCTAGGGCTTGGCCTTTGCCATCCATGGAGATTTTAATCCCCATTTCCTCTAAAGGATTTATATATTCCGGATTTGTAAAATGGCCTCCTTGGTCGCTATTTATAATTTCAGGCTTTCTCGTCGCAAAAGCTCTTTTTAAGCAGCTTAGGACGAACTCTTTTTCCAATGTAGTTGATAGCTCATAGTCTATGATGCGGCGGCTATACCAGTCAATTATTACGAACAAATAGAGGAATCCTCTTTTCATACGAATATATGTAATATCAACTCCCCACACCTGGTCAGGATGCGTTATATCAAGATTCCGAAGCAGGTAGGGACGGATGTATTGCGCATGGTATCTCTTGCTCAGGTTGGGCTTTGGATATATGGTGTATATTCCCATATCCCTCATCATTCTGCGGATCTTCTTGCGATTGACCAAGATGTTATCGTCTCTCCTAATGATCTTAGTAATTGTACGGTATCCCCAAGTTGGGTGGGCTGTGTGTATTTCATCAATTCTTCGCATTATAGATAAATCCTCTTCTGAAATGGATTTCTCTTTGGGCGGATCCCTGTACAGGCTTGACCTGTTAACTGAAAGCAATTCCGCCTGCCTGCTTATATTGATTTGCTGATTACCAAAATCAACGAGATTTCTTCTGCCAATCGGGTCCGAGGATTTGCTCAGATTTCTTTTTCATCCAGTCCACCTCATAGGTAAGCTGGCCTACTTTGAGCTCCAATTCGGCAACACGCTGATTGCTAGCCTTCAATTCCTTTTCGGTAGCTGAAGTCCCTTTCTTAAAGACTTTTAGGGGCTTTTTTCAGGAATTCTTTCTTCCAACCAGCTAACACAACCGGGCTTATTTCATGCTTGGCAGCAATTTCGTTGACAGTGTATACTTCTGAGAGAATCTCCAGCACCACTTTGGTCTTGTATTCTGCTGAATAGTGATTTCTCTTGTTCATGTTTACGTTATAACTTACTTTTTTATTTTGTGTCTCATCCTATGGGAGCATTATACATTGCATCCATGATACAATAATGCTACAATAAGTCCATAATATGTAAAGCAGGTATAATAACCAATGTATACATCAAAATCAGTGAGGGATATTGGTATTGATTTTCTAAAAACAATAGCAATTATCGGTGTTATTATCATACATACATGCAGTGAAGGTTACCAAAATCCAATACTATCATTCAATTGGCTTTCATCTGTTTTTTGGGGAAGTATCATGAGGGCGAGTGTTCCTGTTTTTTTTATGTGCAGTGGGGCTCTGCTATTGAATCCCAAAAAGGAACTAACGATAAGTCGCTTGTACAAAAAGAACCTGCTTAAAATTGTGCTTTCAATGTTTATATGGGCATTGGGATACAAAGTATATCATCTTATTGTTGCCGGAAAGCACTCCCTACATGATATCCTTTTTGCCTTCAAAGAAGTGATACTCTTCAACCAGGAGTTCCATCTCTATTTCCTGCAGATTTTGGTAGTTGTATATGTTTTTTTGCCTGTTACCCGAATTATTACAAAACATGCCACCAAAAAGGAATTGAAGTATGCGTTGGCAGTGTGGTTTCTGCTGGGCATTGTATATCCTACCATCAAACCATTCTGGCCCTTTACATCATTGACCGGCATTCCTGTGCAATGGATGATAAATATGACATATGCAGCTATTGGGTATGGGCTTTTGGGGTATTATTTAAGCAAAAATTATATTTCGTTAAAGCGGAGCATTCTATTTTTGATGATAGGGTTTCTTGGTGTGTATGGAGGAACAATCTTTATGTCTGTACGGACAGAGACACTGTATCAAAACTTTCTGGAAGGCATGTCTGTAGGGGTAGCATTGTTAGCTACTGGTCTTTTCTGCCTGTGTTATAACCTCAAAAGTAAGATTGGTGAGAAAGCCACGATAGTTATTACCAAGTTATCAAAGGCTTCGTTTTGCATTTATTTAGTACATGTTTTCTGGATTTACTTTTTTGGTTTTTTGGGTATTTCCGTCAACGGTTTTATCAACCTACTATTGATACCGCTAATCTCATTCCTAAATCTGGCGCTATCCTATTGTACATTTCTTCTTCTTAATAAAATACCGCTAATTAGAAACTGGTTAATATAAAATTCAAGCCTAAATCCTTTAAGTGAATTATTTCCGAATACATATTCCGCCTTTCCGCAAGCCCCATTTACTCCCCTTCACATTGACTCTTATTTTCCAATTCTATCATGCTGGAAAGGAAGTTCATGGGAAATACTGTTCATTCTTATTTAATGGAATCTGTTAATTCTATTTTAGCAATTACACAGGTTAGATATACCAACAAAAAAATAGTATTTTGTCAGTTATATGGTATAATTTACGTAATATATACGGGCGGAAGGGGAAATAAGATGGGATTCTTCGATTTAAAAGCGGAATGTGCAATTTGCAACAAGCAAGTTGGATTACATAGATTTCAAATTGCAAATAAAGAGTGGATATGTCCCGAGTGTTTTAAAAAATGTGGTTTTACAGCGGTGACTCCTATTAGAACAATGACCGCATCGCAGGTACAGGCCGCTTTGCAGGAAAAAAAGAAAAGTGCCAATGCGCTAAAAACCTTTGTTGCGACAAAAAAGGTAGGTACTTTTTTGGAGATTGATGAAAAAGAAAAGCAATGGCTTATTCCGGATGGTCTTTTAGGTGGTAAAAAACACCCTAACATTTATAACTTCACTGATATTATCGATTTTGAGCTGTTAGAAGATGGGTCATCTATTGCGAAAGGCGGATTGGGAAGAGCCTTGGCTGGCGGAATTCTCTTTGGTGGCGTTGGAGCAGTAGTTGGCGGTGTTACCGGTGGCAAGAAAAGCAAGGCTATTTGCGATAGCCTGAAAATTAAAATTACATTAAATAGTATAGGGACCCCTACTACATATATTGATTTTATTAAAGCATCAACCAAGAAAAGTAGCTTTGTTTACAAGACGAATTTTAAATTAGCGCAGGAATGCTTGTCGATACTACAATTAATGTGTAGTGAATCTTCGGAGCAGGATCAAGGTGTAACGGATTCTAAACCGGGTACGAGTGAGGCAGATGAAATACTGAAATTCAAGCAACTTCTTGATAATGGGGTGATTACTCAAGAGGAATTTGAAATGAAGAAAAAACAGATACTTGGGCTATAAAAAAAACAGGGCACCTGCGTTAAAATAGTAGAGTGTCTTGTTCGGTTTTTATCCTTATTCTTTCATATCCATATTCAAACACTTAAGCCCAACAGCGAACTTTCCCTCGTAAATCATAACCTTTTCAAACAATCGTCTGATAAGTTGCTCAATGTATTCTATCAGGGCAGTGGGCTGCTCCTCCTACTTATCGTCACATGTTTTCGTATTTAAGATATGCGGATTGCGTGGCATTGATAGTGAAACGTGGACTGAAAGAAGAAAAACAGGTAAAATATAAATGACAGCGGCTATTTAGCCATGAAGATGGATGATAAATTTACAAGTAAGACAAAGAATGATTGAATAACAGTTGAAAGGAAACAGGCCAATCACTCTCAAAGGAGGATAATCGGGGCGTAAGTGAATACTATGAATGAACAAAAGCTTTTTTCAATCGGACAAGTAAGTAAATTATGTGCGGTGACACCAAGAATGCTCAGACACTATGAAAAGATGGGGTTGATTCGGCCCGATAAGATTGCAGATACAGGATACCGGTATTATTCTATTGAGACTATGAATCTGGTTCAGACCATAAGATACCTCATAGATGGTGGCTTCTCGCTTGATGAAATTAAAGAAGGCATACATTGTGAAATTGACAGTTATCGTGATCTATTCATTAAAAAGATTGAAGAGACTGAAAAGGAACTTGGTTATTACAAACAGAGACTTAACAGCCTAAAACGCTGGTGTTCTCTATTGATTGAGGGGAGGGAGACTCTCAGGCATCCGGCATTTGCACCTGTAATAAAATTTATTCCGGAAGACAGATACTTTTTCTATGAAAGAGAGTGCCTGCCTGATGATATTCCAGCTTTTGCATCAATCGAAACGGAGTATTTTACCAAATCGAAAGAGGATGGTCATAATATGATAGATGTGGGTGGCGCATTTACATATCATTACGATTCAATTGATGAGAGAATGCACGAAAGATATACGAAGCAGCGACTTATTCAGGTTCTCTTTGGGAATTCCACAAGGCTTGAAAATACTGTTAATTTTGGTGGATTTAATGCCGCGTGTGCTTATCATATAGGTGATCTTAATGATATATATACGACATATGAAAAGCTTCTTAAATGGACATCGGAAAACAAACTCTGCCTTAGAGGAGATACTATTGAACGCCATGTTCTGGATGTATATTCTACCTATCGGACATCTGATTATGTAACAGAACTAATTCTGCCCCTTGAAGAGGACACCACTTTTGTTAAATTAGCTGAAAGTTGGAGGTAACTTAATATAAAAAAACAAACTTTGACGCAGTGTAATGCTTTGGCTTTTCACTGCGTTTTTTTGATCATTATTTACATTTCAGACATCGTAATCCGGAACAAATTACTATAAGACAGGCTTGATTTACTAATAATTTTTCGTTTTATGGTATTGACCTTCACATAATGACAAGATTTAAAATCTGATTGTAAAATAAAAATAAGGAAGGATAAACAAATGTTTAATGTATCAAAACCTGTTGCGTATCTTATTTTAGGGGTTTCAATCATATTTGAATTGCTTGGTTCAGCATTTCTTCTGGCCAGCAATCAGTTTACAGACAAGAAACTCACTTTAGCCTTGATTATATGTTATTTTATAGCTTTTGGGCTGTTTGCAAAAATTCTTCATTTAATAAATCTTGCGGTAGCATATGCCACTTGGACCGGGGTGGGAGCAATAGCAACTGCGGTAATGGGTGTAATGATTTTTAACCAGCCGCTGACTATTATTGGATGGGTTTCAATACTTGCAATGGGACTGGGTGTTTTTATTCTTAATTTGCTGGGAACTCCACCTGAAGAGATTTCAACCGCAGAGGGGATAGAACAATGTTAGTTGCATATTTATATTTGACAATATCGATTGTCTTTGAAATGGTTGCTGCTTCTGTTGTAGTTCAATCAAAAGGCTGGACTGTTCCAAAACCCACCATTATTTGCATTGTCGGTTATGCGTTAAGTTATTACCTATTCGGGTTATGTCTAAGTGATATCGATCTGGGTGTAGGATATGCAACCTGGGGGGCAGTCGGAACAATAGTAACGCCGATAGTAGGATACTTTATCTATAAGCAGAAGCTGAGTAAATGGGGCTTATTTGCCCTGATATTAATTATAATCAGTACATTAACCCTTAATCTTTTCGGATGGTAATAGTGAACATGGGAACGGTTCCTTTGGGTGACAAACGGAACCGGTTTGGATATAGTCCCCATTGAAGATGTGAGATCATTACAAGGGCTGCCAGACAGAAAAGTAGAACGGGAATATGCCATTAATTATCGGAGGGATTAACAAACAAAAAATTATTATACATGTGATCAAAGCCACTTGATATTGTCCAAAGATTCTGATAGTATCATTTTACAATAAATGATTTTCACAGAATGGTATTGGAAAGGAGAGTTGTCGATGGGGATTTTTAAAAGTAAGAAAATGACACCGGCATTAATCATTTTAACCTTGGTGTTATCCTTTGCTTTATTAACGGGATTAAATACCGGGGTGGCATATGCCGGAGACTTGGGAGATAGGCATTATGTAGAGTTAGAAAGCGATAAAATGATGCTTGAATCGTCTACCGTAGTAAAGAATTCAATTGGCCTATCGCTTGGAAATAGTTTTGGATGTTCCTATGCTTATGAATGGAAAACTGAGGTTCCTTCCACATCTGTAATCATAGCTTCCGATACCATAAACATGCTAGGCGAATGGAATTTATCGACAGGAAGAGGATTCAAAGGGAAAGTAACCGTATCAGATCAGAATGGCTTGAATTTTACAGGAAAAATCAATATTGATGGCACAGCAATAGAAAGCTTGCCAGATGGTAAAATATCCGGAAATACTGTAACCTTTACCAGACTGTGGCCTAATGGAATGAATCAAAAATTTGATGGGACATACTCTGTAAAAGACGGTATTGCTACTGTATCGGGAGATTTTAGCGGTGCGGGGGGTAGCGACACTTGGAAAATGACGAAAACGGTAGTTGAGGCACCAAAACCGGAACCTACTCCGCCATCGGATACATCAGGGGCAGAAGCTTTTGAATCGGGAGTTAGAATCATGTGGCAACCTGCATCTAATTCGTTGGGATACAGATTGTTCAGGTCAACTGAAAAAACAAAATTAGGCATATCCGTTACGGATTTCTACATCACTGGCACATCTTATGCGGATGTAAATGTTCAGCCAAATACCACATACCACTACACGATAAAACCGGTATTGGCAGAAGCTAAGCCATTCCAGGGAATAGATGAAAAATTAGGGGGCACCATAGCAACTTTCACAGTGACTACCAAGGCTCAAGCATATAAGCCGGAAGTATTTAAGCACTTCATTCTTCTGAAATTGAATGATCCTTATATGAGCGTTGACGGTATAGTGCAAGAAGTTGATCCGGGGAATAAAACAGCACCAATAATAATTAATGGTAGAACCATGGTGCCTATTAGGGCAATAGTGGAAGCTATGGGAGGCTCTATCGGATGGGATAAGGATACCAAAAAAGTGAATATAGAAGCCAGAAAAAACAAAATAAATCTTTGGATTGATAAATACAATATGTCAGTGGGCGGTAAAGATATGCAAATGGATGTGGCACCGACAATAAGAGGTGGAAGAACCTTTTTACCTATCAGATTTGTGGGCGAGAATTTAAACTGCAAGGTGGACTGGATCAACTCCACCAAAGAAATAGTGGTTGTATATGAGGAATATAATTAAACTAAACCCAGGTACATCATTTGCACAATTTTTGTATTTATAGATTCTAACCAATAATGAAGCCATCATGTGCTGTTATACAGTCTGATGGTTTTATTATTTGTAACTAACGGTAACGTGTTTGAGGTATTTGCTTTTCTCACCAGATATAGGGGATCAGCCTGTATTTGACCTTATTTACATATTCCCCATAGCCGGGGAGGTTTGTTAAAAGTACTTCGTCCTCTTTTTTGGTTCTAATGACTATTAATGAAATCATGATGGCAGCAGGGATCATGCTTAACAATGAGCCAAGGGCGAAGGGGATAGGGAGTGAACCTATGATTACTCCCAAGTTGCCGGGGTGGCGGATAATGCTATATGGACCGGTTTGAATCACCACATGTTTCTTTTCATTTTGAATTCTTACAGAAGGTTCAAAAAAACGATTGCATAGCATTGCCCATATCAAAAGGAATAGGGATGCAAGAATAAAGGTAATTCCTATATAAATGGAGGTAAAGGGGAGAGGGGAAATGTGAAATCGAAAATCTAACCCCGCCGTTAAAGGAAGGAAGGTTAGAGTTAGAAAAAAGTAGGCATATAGGATTATTATATCCCATTTTTCTGCTTTCCTATGAATGTTACTCCTTTGATTTAATAATTCGGGAACCTTTTTTACAAGCAGTAGGTTCCCTGCAAGAGAGCCGAATGCATATGTTGCAATATATATCCAAGCTCTTGGAATTTTTACATCCCCGGCAGCAGCAAAATATATGAATCCGACGATCAGAAGCCAGATAAAGGGAGATATAAATGTGCTGATACCAGCTTTTGTAAGCCTTATTTTGTTATCCATAAGCTTATTATAGCATGATAAGCTTAAATCCCATAAAATAATCCTAATTATCATCTTCAATATATTGTAATCCTACAAGGAAAAAACGGATATCCCCAAATGGTATCTTGACAAATGACAAGATAGTATGATTTCTTGTCGATATCAGGTGTTATTAAAAGGCTATCCAGGTAATTGTTTGTTGGAAGCTAAAAAATAGCGTAGTGAAGAAGTTTAATGCACAGAAGCTGAACAGTCAGATCTGCTTTTAATTTAGGTTGAATAATTATATAATAAAATAAAAATTACAGTAAATTAGTTATAAAAGGAACCACTCATGGAAAAACGATTGTTGATAAAGATTGCCGAAGAATATATCAGATTTTCAGAAGGAAACTACATAACAGAAAATAATGCCATCTCTCAAAAGGTCATAGGAATGAAGATTTTTGAAGATCCTATCTTAGCCTTTGGCTCAGCGGAAGACGATTATTTTGAGATGTTTAAAAAACCATGGATAATAGGGGAGCATTTCATAACTCCCAAAGCTTGGTTACCACAAGCAAAAACCATTATATCCTTATTTTTACCCTTTTCCCAAAGCGTTAGGGAAGGGAATAAACAGGATATGACATGGCCATCGGATGAATGGCTTCACGGTAGGATTGAAGGACAGACCTTAATAAATAAGCTGGCATTGTTTTTGAAAAAAGAGTTGGAAGATGCCGGCTACTATAGCTTGGTACCGTCTTTGGATGAAAGATATCGTGAAGCAAAATACTCGAGCAACTGGTCGGAAAGACATGTTGCTTTTGTGTGTGGACATGGGACATTCAGCTTATCCAAAGGCTTTATAACACGAAAAGGTATGGCAGGAAGATTTGGAAGTATAATTACTGAATTGCATTTACCGCCGGATGAAAGAACATACGAAAATGTATATGAATATTGCATTATGTGCGGAAAGTGTGTTAAAAATTGCCCTGTAAAGGCAATATCGCTGGAAAACGGGAAAAATCATGCCATTTGTGCCAAGTTTTTGGATACTACAGCCCAAAAATTCAAACCAAGGTATGGTTGCGGAAAATGCCAGATCGCTGTGCCTTGTGAATCGGGGATACCTTTTAATAGAAAAAGAGCAGGGATTTGAAAAACTCTTTTTTTAGCCTAATTCAACAAGAATTCCCATACCTCTAAGCATTAGCGTAGGTGGACTATTTAGAAAGCATTATTATAGACGGGGTGGCACATAGAAAAGAAGCTCATATAAGGTGATTGTTTCCTATCTTTTATTCTATCGGGTTCATTAAGGTTATCGATAATTTTGTCTAATTTGATGGGGACATCATTTCGCTCAACATCGTCCTGCACTTAGACAGGCCTGGTTCCCTTAATCATTAACGCACCGGCACAGATTAATGACAAACCTATGCCGCTATATAAAACGCCGATTGAAATACCGGGTAGAATCTTTAAGCTTCGGATGAGAAAGCCACCGGTTATCATAAATATCATTACTAAGTAGCCTTTCATATCAAAAAAACGATAGGCGTAGACCTTTTCCTCCACAATTTTCAAAACGCGAAGGCGGTGTTTTTTTACCAAAGGGTAGAATATAAAATACGTAAATATTGCAAAGACAAATATAATGCCAAAGGCATATTTTACATGCCCGTGCCAATTCCGGATAAAATCCGTAAAACCGATTTTAAGGATATTAATGCCTGCAACCATCCAAACAATTCCTGCTATAAGCGGCAGATATTTTGGGGATATAAGAAAGGGTTTTTTTTTCATTACTTTATACCTCTAATAAACAGCTGGTTATTGCGTGATGCTAACTCCCTTGAATGCAATAAAATGTTGTGCCTGACTATAATAATAAGTGGAGTATGCACCTATAATAAAACTAACATGGGATGAACATTGTTCAACACGCTTTAAAAAATAACATCCTGTTCGGATGAGTTTCTGTTGCGAAGGGGTTTATTCTTTATATATAACTCGTCTGATAATCTCTATTAAATAATCACAGGATTTTGATTGCTTCATTAGCAGCGTAATTAAGTTGCTAAAAACAAATTCAATGAAGTCTTCCATGGTGAAAGTTGATGTAAAGGTGTCTTTCTTAATCTCGTCATCTGCATTGAGTGTCTCCAAAAGCTTTTGTTTGATCTGTGAAAGGCATTTATTCATGCTTTCACGACCTTTTTCCTTATCTAACGTTGCCACGATCATTGTATGGGCCATGAAAAAGGAAGGGCTTTCGCCAAACCCATTTAGGATACTATGGTACAAAGAATGAACATTATCGATGAAGTTTAGGTTGTCCTTATGGGAATCAAAACTATGCATAATATCCTTCCAAAGAGATTCAATAGTTTCAATTATCAAATCACTTTTTGTTGGGAAATGATTATATATGGAGCCAATAGACACATTGCATCTTTTCGCAATATCTCTTATATTCAATCCCGGTAGCCCCAGTGCAAGGACAACTTCCTTGCTTGCGTTAAGTATTGATTCATGGGAAATTATTGTCTTATTCATATAGCACCCCCAAAACAACTGAACACCGTTCATTATATTGGATTCCCTTTTTACTGTCAAGAAAGTTATGTTGCTGGAATGCCAAGCGATGTGAGCAGGAAAAAGAAAGATTTAGGTTGCAGTATATAGCGACTGATGATATTTTAAAGTTAGATAATGGAATGCTAAAGAAGAATTCAGGGGATAAGGGGGGTCTACTATCAGATTACCTCTGATTTTCCTTGATTTCCCCAGATAGAACCTGGATGGGAATTTGCCTATGGATTATTTTGAAGAAATAAAAAGGGAGATAATAAAGGACCCGATGAATGCTTCCTATACAAGTCGTGGGATTGAGCCTTTATATAATGTTTCAGAAAATGCGAAGATAGTTATAGTGGGGCAGGCTCCGGGGAGAATAGCGGAGGAGACAAGACTTTATTGGAACGATTTGAGTGGGGATAGGCTTAGGGATTGGATGGGTGTTTCAAGAGAAATGTTCTATGAATCAGATATGATCGCACAAATGCCTATGGATTTTTATTTTCCCGGAAAGGGCAGATCCGGTGATGCCCCTCCAAGAAAGGGCTTTGCAGAAAAATGGCACCCTCTATTACTGAGGGGAATGACGGAAGTAAAAACCATTATTTTAGTCGGAGCTTATGCACAAAAATATTATCTGGGGGAGAGGGGCAAAAAGAATCTAACTGAAACCGTTAAAAGTTTCAAAGATTACCTGCCGGAATATTTTCCTTTAGTGCATCCTTCGCCATTAAACCTTGGGTGGATGAAGAAAAACCCATGGTTTTTAGAAGAGGTAATACCCGTGCTTAAACAATTTATCAAAGAGTCCATTGTATCGTGAGAAATATAAAGGAATTTGTTATGGGAATAGATAAAGTAAGAGAGTATTTTAAACGCTGGGGCAGGGAGGAAGAAATAATCGAATTCCCTGTATCCAGTGCAACGGTGGAACTGGCAGCTGAGGCGGCCGGAGTGATTCCTGCAAGGATTGCCAAGACATTGTCATTTAAAAATGGTGACGATGGATGTGTGCTCATTGTAACCTCAGGCAATATGAAGATAGATAATCAGAAATTCAAAGGCTATTTTGGCATGAAAGCAAAGATGCTAAGTCCCGATGAGGTTGTGAAGTATACCGGTTATGAAATCGGTGGTGTATGTCCTTTTGCCATCGATCACCCCGGGGTTAAAATATATTGTGACGTTTCCATGAAAAAATATGAAACCGTTTTCCCTGCATGTGGAAGTGACAATTCGGCCATTGAGTTGACTGGCGATGAAATATTTGAATTTTGCAATGGTGCGGCCTGGATTGATGTATGTAAGGAAAGATAAAACAGCTGATGTCAGGAGGTAGGTAAAGTATGTATATTGGTAAGGAATTGGTAATGGATCCGTTGGGTATGCAATCTCAAAATTTGTCCATAAGGGATTCTGAATTTGAAGACTGTGCGCTGTTTGTGGGATGGGAACAGAAACCTTATATTGTTAAGGCTTTTATGATTTCCACAGACAGAAGCTACGAGGAGATAGTAAGAGAATACATATCCAGAAGCATTGAGGAAGACAAAAGGCAATTTACAATAGTATTACGGGAAACAGGCAGGCCAATAGGAAGGGTATATATTAGTAAAATAGATAGAGAGAATGACTCCGTCGATATGACACGAATATATATAGGTGAGGAGGATTGCCTCGGGAAGGGCTACGGTGAGGAAGCCATGCATCTGCTTTTGAATTACTTCTTCACAAAACTACATATGGAAAGAGCCACATTGAACCATTTGCCTAACAACGAGGTGGCGACAAAACTATATCAAAAGGTGGGATTTCAAAATGAGGGAATACTCAGAAATGCGGGTAAGATAAATGGCAGATACATCAATCTGCATCTCATGTCCATGCTAAGATCGGAGTACTTTGGAAAATATCATCAATGTGTTTGACGAAGGCTTTTGATTGAATAATATAGTAAAATATGTTAAAATTAAAGGACCAGAGGAGGTCCTTTTTTTATGACGCCGATATTCGATGGAAGGTACAAATGTAACGATGGTTTGCCAAAAAAGAGAATAGATCGGGAGGGTTCAAATGAATAAAACGGCCATAGAAATGAACAAATATTTATATCATCAAGGTAAAGAAAGCAGAGCATATCAATGGCTCGGTGCTCATCCTGCAACTTTGGATGGAATCAATGGACACATCTTCCGCGTCTGGGCGCCGAAGGCAGCAAATGTTTTTTTGGTAGGAGATTTTAACGATTGGGACGATGAATGCCACCCCATGAAAAAAATATCCCGGGAAGGTATTTGGGAGACATTTAAAACCGGGTTAAAAGAATTTGATCTTTACAAATATATGGTGGAGGATAAAGATGGGGAAAAAAAGGCTAAGGCGGATCCTTATGGCTACCATATGGAGACTCGGCCCGGTACAGCGTCAAAAATCTATGATATAGACGGATACACCTTTGGAGATGAGGCATGGATGGAAAATAGAAGGAGGATGGATTCATACAGACGGCCTGTGAATATCTATGAAGTCCATTTAGGCTCCTGGCGACGCTATGAGGACGGAAATTTTTTTAGCTACTCCAAGATGGCTGAAGAGCTTATACCTTACGTTAAGGAGATGGGTTATACCCATATAGAATTGATGCCCATTTCCGAATACCCCTTTGACGGCTCATGGGGGTATCAGGTTTCCGGATACTATGCTCCCACCTCACGATACGGCACTCCAAAGGACTTTATGGCCTTTGTGGATGCCTGTCATCAGGAAGGTATCGGAGTGATTCTGGATTGGGTTGCAGGACACTTCCCAAAAGACGAAAACGGCCTATATATGTTTGACGGAATGTCCTGTTATGAATACGAGGATGACTTGAAAAGTGAGCACAAGGAATGGGGAACTATGATCTTCGACTGGGGTAAGCCGGAGGTGCGAAGTTTCCTTATTTCCAATGCATTTTATTGGATAGATCGGTACCACATCGATGGTCTCAGGGTGGATGCGGTTGCATCCATGCTATATCTTGACTATGCCAGGGAAAGCAATCAATGGCGATCCAATATTTACGGGGGCAGGGAGAACTTAGAAGCTATTGAATTTTTACAGGAATTGAATAAAGCTGTATTGACCGAGTTCCCCGGAGTGATGATGATAGCGGAAGAATCTACTGCCTGGCCTATGGTTACGATGCCTCCGGATCTTGGAGGGCTTGGCTTTAATTTCAAATGGAACATGGGATGGATGAACGATTCGCTGGAATACATGAAAACAGATCCTTTTTTCAGAAAAGGAAGCCATAATAAATTGACATTTCCCATGACCTACGCATTTTCTGAAAACTACATACTACCCCTTTCCCACGATGAGGTGGTCCATATGAAGGGCTCCTTGATTGGCAAGATGCCGGGCACGTATGAAGAAAAATTTGCCCATCTTAGAACCTATATGGGATATATGATGGCGCATCCGGGAAAGAAACTTCTCTTTATGGGCGGAGAATTTGCCCAATTTGCCGAATGGAATTTTGAAAAGGAGCTTGATTGGGATCTTTTGAATATTGAAAAGCATAAGGAGATGCATAAATATATTAAAGACCTGAACAATTTCTACCTTCAGACCCCGGCTTTGTGGGAAAATGACAAGAGCTGGGAAGGCTTTCAATGGATATTTCCAGATGATTACGAGAAGAATATACTGTCATTTCGCAGAATAGGAATAGATGGGGCGGAAATAATTGTAATATGTAACTTTGCACCTGTGGAGCGCAAAAAATATCCCCTTGCACTACCTGAATCGGGATATTACAAAAATGTATTTAATTCCAATGCCAAGAAATATGGAGGTAGCGGTGGCGGAATAAAAGCTGTAAAGGCCAGGGAAGGGACTCTTTACGGATACCCATATCATGGTACAATTGATTTGCCGCCATTATCAATAGTATTTTTGAAAAGGAGGTGACCGGGTATGATTTATGAAAAGAAAAAGGAAATGATAGCCATGCTTTTGGCGGGAGGCCAGGGAAGCCGTTTGGGGGTTTTGACGGATTCGGTGGCAAAACCTGCGGTACCCTTTGGAGGGAAATACCGAATAATAGATTTTCCTCTTTCAAATTGCATTAACTCCGGTGTGGATACGATCGGTGTTCTAACTCAATACCAGCCGTTGGAGTTAAACGCATATATAGGAAGCGGCCAACCATGGGATTTGGACAGAATAAACGGGGGTGTTTTCATACTTCCCCCTTATGTTAAAGGAAAGGCGGGGGAATGGTATAAGGGAACGGCAAATGCTATTTATCAAAACATGAAATTCATAGAAATGTATAATCCACGCCATGTTTTAATCCTTTCAGGAGATCATATTTACAAAATGAACTACGACAATATGTTATCCTACCACAAGGAAAAGGGAGCGGACTGTACCATAGCGGTTCTCAAAGTGCCCATTGAAGAAGCCAGCCGATTTGGCGTAATGAACACTGATGAAGACCTGCGGATTTACGAATTTGAGGAAAAGCCTGAGGTGCCTAAAAGCAACTTAGCATCCATGGGGATATACATATTTAGCTGGGAAAAATTGAAGGAATATCTGATAAAAGACGAGGAGGACGAAAACTCGGAAAAGGACTTTGGGAAAAATGTGATACCGGCAATGCTTGATGCGGGAGAAAAAATGTACGCCTATGAATACAAAGGGTATTGGAAGGATGTGGGAACCATAGAATCCCTTTGGCAGGCAAACATGGATGTTTTAAATGAAAATGTCTCTTTAAATCTCTATGATCCTCCCTGGCGGATATATTCCAGAAACCTATCGTTGCCGCCGCAGGTAATAGGGGATGGAGCCAAATTGGAGAACTCAAGTATTTCGGAAGGGTGTTTCATCGAGGGTACGGTAATAAATAGCATAATCTTTCCGGCGGTTACCATAGAAAGAGGTGCGGTAGTCTCTAATTCCATAGTGATGCAGGGAAGCCATATAAGGCCTAATGCTATCGTTGAATATGCCATATTGGCTCAGGACGTAACCGTGGAGGAGGAGGCCCAGATTGGGCGTTGGACAAAGCCGGAGACCTTGAATACCCACAGGGATATAACCGTGGTGGGGGAAGGGATACGAATTCCCACCGGAACCATGATTCCGGCCGGCAGCATGATCGATAAAAATACAAAAATGGAGGAGGTGGAATAGATGAATATCATGGGGATTATATTCGCATATAGCGACAGGGAAAATCTGAGGGAACTCACCAAAAGAAGAACCCTTGGCTCCTTGCCCCTTTGCGGGAAATACTGTGTAATAGATTTTGCTCTTTCTAATTTTGTAAACAATGAAATATTTGATGTAGCTGTAATCACTCGGCGCAACTACCACTCCCTAATAGACCATTTGGGGCAGGGTAAGGAATGGGATCTGATGAGAAAACGTGGTGGGCTTAAAATTCTGACCCCTTATGGTGATGGCGTAAGCGAAAGGAACGGATTGTACAGAGGAAAGATAGAAGCTTTGGAGAACAATCTCATATCCTTCCGTCGTAATCTGGCGGATTATGTGATAATGACCGGTACCAGCATTCTTTATTCAATGGATTACAACAAACTGGTGCAAAGTCATATAGACAGGGGGGCGGACATAACAGTACTCTATTCCAGGCAGATAAACGGTGTCAGAACAGTGCCCATGGGGGTGCCAATACTTAAAATGGACGAAAACGAAAGAATCTACGATTTGGCCATAAATGTGGATGATGTGTCTGAGCAGGATGCGGCATGGAGTTTGGACTGTTTTGTTATTAAAAAATCTCTGTTGGAAACTCTCGTTGCCGATGCTGTTGCTTACAAGAGATATGACTTTGATGAAGATATTATTCATAGACTGGCGCCTAAATTGAGGATATTGGGGTATGAATATAAGGATAGGCTGATAGAAATCAGCAGCGCTCCCGGTTATATGAGCGCTAACAAGAATTTTTTGGAGCCTGAATTCAGAGCCACCTTTTTTCATTGGCCTGTTTACACAAAGGTTAAGGATAGCGTTCCGGCAAGGTATTTGCCGGGATCGCAGGTTTCCAATTCCATAATATCCGACGAGTGTTTTATCCAGGGGCAGGTAGAGAATTCTGTGCTTTCAAGGGGCGTCAGGATAGGCAAAAATTCCGTAATAAAAGGTTGTATAATAATGCAAAATACAGAGATACAAAACGATGTTTATTTGGAAAACATAATAGTGGATAAGGATGTTATAGTCAGAGATCACAGGCAGATTACAGGGCATGAAACCTATCCTGTGGTTATAGAAAAGGGAAGTATCGTTTAAGCAAAAGCAGAATTGAAATTTAAGGGAAACGATTATTAGAAAAGAGGTTCACATTGAAAGTATTATTTGTAAGTTCAGAGGCTTCTCCTTTTGCGAAAAGCGGAGGCCTGGGGGATGTAATAGGTTCACTGCCTATTGAGCTTGTTAAGCAGGATGCGGAAGCTGCGGTGATATTGCCCCTTTATCGGGCTATAAAAGAAGTATATCAATCCGAATTAGAATTTATCAACAGCTTTGATGTCCCCCTGGCATGGAGACACCAATATTGTGGTTTGTTCAAGATGAAACATAGGGGGGTTATCCATTATTTTATTGATAATGAACAATACTTCCTTAGAGACGACCTTTATGGATATTTTGATGATGGCGAACGGTTTGCCTTTTTTAGTCGCGCTGTTTTAGAAAGTTTGAAACATATGGACTTTGAACCCCGGATTCTCCACTGCAATGATTGGCAGACCGGATTGGTGCCTGTGTTCCTCAAAACCCTGTACAGGGAAGATCCTGCATATTCGCATCTATCCACCGTATTCACTATACACAATATCGAATATCAGGGCAGGTTCGGACCTGAAATGATGGATGATATTATCGGGATTCCGCTTATGGATAGAGGGATTGTTGAAATGGATGGAGACATTAACTATATGAAGGGAGCCATAGTAACCTGTGACAAATTGACAACAGTAAGTCCCACTTATGAGGAGGAGTTAAGCTATCCCTATTATGGGTTAAACCTCTTTGATATAATAAGGCAAAACAATTATAAAATGAAGGGGATACTAAATGGAATAGATATGGAACGATACAACCCTTCGAAGGATAAGAATCTGGCAGCCAATTATTCCGTACGGAAAATGGAGGGAAAGGCGACGAACAAAACAGCCCTTAGGGAGCAGCTTGGCCTTTATGATGAGCCGGATGTCCCCATTATAGCCATGGTGGGGCGGCTTGTGGAGCATAAGGGGGTTGCGTTGGTGTCCAGGGTTTTGGATGAAATGATGACCCAGCCCATGCAATTTGTCCTGCTGGGTACCGGGGATAGAAAATACGAAACCTTCTTTCTGGAAAAAGCTAAGAGCTACCCGGGCAGAATGGTTGCGGTTACAAATTTTTATGAGGAGCTGGCGAGCCGGATCTATGCCGGTGCTGATATGATATTGATGCCATCCCTAAGCGAACCCTGCGGTCTTGTTCAATTAATCGCCCTTCGCTATGGCACCATACCCATAGTCAGGGAAACTGGTGGGCTAAAGGATACTGTTCATCCATTTAATCCGGAAACTTGCAAGGGCAATGGATTGACTTTTGCCAGTGTAAATGCACACGATATGCTTTACGCAGTGCGACGTGGGCAGGAACTTTATAAAGATAAGGAATTATGGAACAAACTTATGAAGAATGCTCTGCGGTCGAATTATTCCTGGAAAAAATCAGTTAAGGAATACAAGAAGATTTACGCCCAGTTGATGGAGGCATAGAAGAAAACGGAATAAAAATATTCATATTGAGGAAGGGAATATAAGAATGAAACATGGTCATAATTGGGAAACCTTGGCTAACGCCATAAGAGGCAAATTGTTGCGCAATTTTGGAAGAGAACCTTATACTGCATCTGAACAGCAAATATACAAGGCCACATGTATGGTCATCCGCGACATCTTATATGGCATAAGGAAAGAATACAAGGAGGAACTGATTAAATCGCAGCAAAAGCAGGTATTTTACCTATCCATGGAGTTTTTGCCCGGGCGTTCTTTGAAAAACAATGTTTTCCATCTGGGAATAGAGGAGGATCTGAGGAAGGCTCTAACTGCCTTTGGCAAGGATTTTGATAATTTGGTGGAGATGGAACCCGATGCCGGTTTGGGAAATGGAGGACTTGGCAGGTTGGCCTCCTGCTACCTTGATGCGTTGTCTTCTCAAGGAATGCCGGGGCATGGAATGTCTATTTGCTATGAATATGGCATCTTTAAGCAGAAACTAGTAGATGGATTGCAAAAGGAGCTTCCTGATGATTGGCTGTCCATGGGGGATGTTTGGCTGCATACAAAGGAGGAGGAGGCCAAGGAGGTTCATTTTGGCGGACATCTGGAGGAAATATGGGATGATCAGAACAGGATGAAGGTCAAGCACACAGGCTATCGTACAGTAATAGCCATACCCAGGGACATGCTGATCTCAGGATATGAAAGTCGTGTGGTGAATACTTTGAGACTTTGGATGGCCACCTCGGCAGTCAGCATAGATATGGATCTATTTGCCCAGGGACAATATCTAAAGGCTATGGAAGAAAGACATCTGGCAGAGGTAATTTCCAAGATTCTATATCCGGAGGATGCTCACACCGAGGGGAAAATACTTCGGCTTACCCAGCAATACTTCTTCATTTCCGCTTCATTGCAGACCATAGTGGAAAAACACATGGCATTTTACGGTACTCTTACGAATTTTCACGAAAAGGTGGCTATTCACATCAACGATACCCACCCGGCCATGGCCATACCTGAATTGATGAGGATACTCATCGATGAATATAATTATGAATGGGACGATGCATGGAAAATCGTTAATGAAACCATATCTTATACCAATCATACGGTTATGCCGGAAGCCTTGGAGAAATGGCCGGAGGACCTATTTTCCTCGCTGCTTCCAAGACTCCATGCTATTATCGCTGAAATCAACCGTCGTCACAACGCAAACCTTTTGAAACATTTTCCCGACGAGGAGGCCCTCAGAAAAGAGATGTCTATAATTGATGGTGGGGAATTAAGAATGGCAAACCTTTGCGTGGTGTCTTCCCATACTGTAAATGGTGTGTCAGAGCTTCACAGCAGCATAATACGCAATGATATATTTGGCGGTTTTTCAAGAATCATGCCGGATAAATTCACCAATGTGACCAATGGTATAGCATACAGGAGATGGCTTTGTCAGGCCAATCCGCTTTTAACCGATATGATTTTGGAGCTCTGCGGCCCGGGATTCCTGAATGATGCCGGCCAGCTTGAAAAGCTGTTGAAATATACAGAGGACAAGACGGTGTTCCAGCGAATGGCGCATATTAAGAAAAAGAATAAGGAACGCCTTATAACCTATATAGAGGATCATAATGACGTCACCGTCAATCCCGAATCTATATTCGATGTTCAGGTGAAAAGGCTTCATGAATATAAAAGGCAGCTTCTTAACATCTTCCACATAATGTATCTGTACTGTAGGATTCGTGATGATGAATCCATTGATATTCCGCCTAGAACCTTTATCTTTGGGGCAAAGGCAGCGGCAGGATACTATATGGCAAAGGAGATAATCAGACTGGCCTACCATTTATCAGAGGTTTTGCGCAAGGATCCAAAGGTCAGGGATAGACTGCAGATAGTATTTTTAGAAAACTACTCCGTTTCACTTTCCGAAATAATAATGCCGGCTGCGGAGGTATCTGAGCAAATCTCTTTGGCCGGTAAAGAGGCCTCTGGAACCGGTAACATGAAGTTGATGATAAACGGGGCAATAACCATCGGTACGGAGGATGGAGCCAATGTGGAAATTCATAGAGCGGTCGGAGATGACAATATATTCATATTTGGAATGACCAGTCAGGAGGTAGAGGAAATTCAGACACAGAAATCCTATGTGCCCTGGTCATTGATCCATTCCGACAGGGAGATTGAATGTGTTATTCAGCTACTGTCCGAGGGAATTAACGGGGAAAATTTCAGCAGCATACTAAACTACCTTACCACAGGATACAATGGAATTGCTGATCCTTACTTTGTATTGAAAGATTTTGCCTCCTATAAAGAGGCACAACATAATTTAGGAATAGCCTATGGAGATTTTGACAGATGGCATAGGATGTCACTTATCAATATCGCAAAGGCAGGTATTTTCTCGGCAGACAGGGCAGTTAATGAATACGCAGAAAGAATTTGGAAACTGAAGAGGTAAAGATGGGCAGCAATGAATTCCAATGTCCCCAATGGCTTAAGAAGGGCGTGATGTATCAGATCTTTCCCGACCGATTTCAAAGGAGCCCCCACTACCTTCCCCCGGTCATGGAGAAAAACTATATTCTGCGAGAGGACTGGGGAGGAGAGCCAAAGTATAAGGATGAGGATGGGGTTGTTCGCAACAATGATTTTTTTGGTGGGAATCTAAGGGGCATAATGGAGAAGCTATCCTACTTGGAAAATCTGGGTGTAACGGTAATCTACCTTAATCCCATATTTGAGGCATATTCTAATCATCGCTATGATACGGCGGATTTTAAAAGAATTGACCCCCTTCTGGGCACGGAGGAGGATTTTGTGGAGCTTTGTAAAAAAGCAGCCGAAAAGGGGATCAAAATCATACTGGATGGAGTCTTTAATCATACAGGCAGCGATAGCATTTATTTCAATAAATATGGGAGATATCCCAACTTAGGGGCATATCAAAGCAGGGATTCCATCTACTATGAATGGTTTCGATTTATAAAATATCCGGAAGAATATGAGTCCTGGTGGGGTATAGATACATTGCCTTCGGTGGAGGAAACTTGTGAATCCTATCTTAATTATATAATCAGAGATTCGGATTCGGTTGTCCGTCGCTGGCTAAGGTTAGGGGCATCAGGGTATAGGTTAGATGTGGTGGATGAGCTTCCTGATATTTTCCTCCATGAACTTAGAAAGGTGGTAAAGGAAGAAAAATCTGATGCAGCGATAATAGGGGAGGTTTGGGAAGATGCCACAACCAAGGTGTGCTACGGTCAACAGCGCCACTATTTAGACGGTACCCAGTTGGATAGCGTTATGAACTATCCTTTAAAGGACTCCATCATACAATTTGTCACAGGGTTGAAGGATGCTCCCGGATTGGGAGAGGATATAGAGCGCTTATGGAACAATTATCCCAAGACGGTCTTTGACGGATTGATGAACATATTGGGGACCCATGACACTCCCCGCATACGGAGTGTTTTGTCAAAGGGAGTCTCGCAGCAGATTGGAAGGCAGCGTTTATACCTGGCAATGCTCCCCTGGGCTTTGATGCCGGGAATACCCTGTGTCTATTACGGAGATGAAAATGGTATGGAGGGCGGACGAGATCCTGAAAATCGCAGATGCTTTCAGCCCTCCCTTAGGGATAATGAAATATTTACCCATTATAAAAGACTGCTAAATTTCAGGGGTCGAATTGAAGAAATACAGAACATGGACTTTGAACCTGCCATGGCAAAGGGATCTTTTTATGCCTTCAAAAGGGTTAACAGGGAAGATGGTTCGCTGCTTTTAGTGGCAATGAACGGAGGAGAGAACAGTGAAGTTTTAAGGTTGAAGGACTTTCATCGGGGAAGGATTAAGGATTTCTTTATAAGCGGGAACGTGAGCTTCTCAGATATTTCTACTTTTGAAATAGGCCCTGTCTCTGGTGTGGCCGTTTATCTCCGATAGATTCTGCCAATGAATAAAAATCCCTTGACAAAAACGCTTTACCATAGTAGTGTAGGGTAGTGATGAATTATAAAAGCATCAAAGGGGGATTTTATGAATAGATACGATAAGATTACGCCGGAAGGCACGAGAGACCTGTTGTTTGCAGAATGTGAAGCTCAAAAGGAAATAACAGCGGTATTGCATAAGGTTTTTGAGGAAGCTGGATTTCATCAGGTAATAACTCCCGGTTTTGAGTTTTATGATGTGTTTTCGGCTAATTCCATGTATTTCCCGCAGGAAAGCATGTACAAATTGATGGATAACAAGGGTAGAATCATGGTTGCCAGGCCTGATTCTACTATCCCCATCGCAAGAATTAAGGCCACAAGGTTAAAGGGATGTCCTTTGCCTCTCAGACTTTACTATGGCCAGCCGGTGTATAGGCAAAATTCGGCACTTCAGGGGAGGAGTGACGAAATTATGCAAATGGGTATAGAATTAATCGGTGATTCCTCATTTGAATCTGATATGGAGGTTTTAACCGTAGGGGGGACAGCTCTATCCGCATGCAAGCAGGGAGAGTACCGGTTGGAGTTAGGGCATGTGGGAATCTTCAATCTGCTAATGGAACGACTGGATGCTGAAGCCGGTCAAAAACGGCGGATACATGAGCTTATCACCTCTAAGAATTATACGGCTTTATCGGAAAAACTGAATCAATTTGAGGATAGCCAGACTGTAACTATATTAAAGGGCCTTCCTAAACTTTTCGGCGGGGAAGAGGTATTTCAACAGGCAAAAAAACTGTTTAACGGCTACGATCCCCAACTTTTGAATATGTGTAACTACCTGGAAAACATATACGACAGATTGAAAAAAGGCGGATTGACAGGTAAAATAATAGTGGATTTCGGGTTGGTCAATCAAGCTGACTATTATACATCCATAGTTTTCAGGGGATATATTCCAACGGTAGGTGAACCCGTTCTTTCAGGAGGAAGATACGACAATCTGTTAAAAGATTTTGGTGAAGATTTACCGGCAACCGGATTTGCCATAAATGTCAGTGCCCTCACAGGTGATCTGCTAATGGAAAGGCAAGGGAATCCGGTGGGAGGTCGGAAAAATGGGGTGTTACGAATAGCGTTGACCAAGGGTAGATTGGAGAAGAAAACCATTGAATTATTTGAAGCAATGGGTTTTGATTGCAGGTTTCTCAATGAAAAGGGAAGAAAACTATTGCTTACCATACCTGACGAAAATTTAGAGGTTGTTCTTGCCAAATCGGCAGACGTGATCACATATGTGGAAAAAGGGGTGTGTGACCTGGGTGTTGTGGGCCTGGATACCATTTTGGAAAGCGGGGGAACCTTCTATGAAGTTTTGGATCTGGGGTTTGGGAAGTGCAGGTTTTCCCTTGCAGTTCCCGAGGGCAAGGATTTTTACGGGGGATATTCATCCAAACGGATAGCCACTAAATATCCTAAGGTGGCACGGGAGTTTTTTGAAGAAAAAGCTATGGATGTGGAGGTAATTAAGATAGAGGGATCCGTGGAATTGGCACCGATGCTATCCCTTGCAGACGGTATAGTGGATCTGGTTGAAACAGGGACTACGTTGAAGGAAAACGGATTGGAGGTCATTGAGGATATCAGGAACATTTCCGCCCGTCTTATAGTGAACGAAACCAGCATGAAGCTAAAAAAGGAACAGATAGACCTATTGATAGATAAGATACAAGGTGTGATGGCTTAGATAAAAGCAATCGATGGGGGAGAAAGGGTATTGAAGGATATGGTGATAGGAAAAATATTTGCAGATGGAAAAGCTGAACAAAGATTTTTAAAAAGGTTAAGCGACAGGGCAGGTGAGGTAGATGAAGCCACCACCAAGATAGTGGCAGAGATTATAAATAATGTGCGAAGTCAAGGGGACAAGGCCCTTTTTAAGTACATGAATATCTTTGACGGTGGAGTGCCTGAGAAATTAGAGGTTTCGAAGGAAGAAATGAGGCAGGCTTTTACGCAGGCTGACCCAAAATTCTGCCAGGCGTTACAGCGGGCGAAGGCGAATATAGAGCAGTACCATAAGAAGCAGGTGCAAAAGGATTATCGCATTGAAAAGGACGATGGTATAGTATTAGGGCAGATGATAAGAGGGCTTGAAAGGGTTGGCATTTACGTCCCCGGTGGAACAGCTGCTTATCCCTCAACGGTTTTAATGAATGCAATACCTGCCAAGATAGCCGGTGTGGAGGAAATAATAATGGTTACTCCCCCTCATGTTAGGGAGGTGGAGGGGCAGACTGTCTACGCTGCAAATCCAGACATTTTGGCGGCGGCTTACATAAGCGGTGTGGACAGGGTCTTTCTTGCAGGCGGGGCGCAGGCTATTGCAGCCCTAACTTTTGGAACGGACACAATCCCGGCGGTGGATAAGATTGTAGGTCCCGGGAACATATTTGTAGCCACTGCAAAAAGACTTCTTTATGGGAGAGTGGACATTGACATGATAGCAGGTCCAAGTGAAATTTTGATCATTGCAGATGAAACTGCGGATCCTGTCTATGTTGCCGCAGATCTTATGAGCCAGGCGGAGCACGATACCATGTCAGCAGCAATACTTCTTACCGATAGTGTTAGACTTGCCGATGAAGTTGAAAAGGAGTTGAGCCGACAGGTGGCACTCATGGAAAGGAAGGATATAATATGCAAATCCATGAGGGATTATGGAGGGATAATCATTTGCAAGGATGAGGATGAAATGGTTAGAATATCCGATTACATTGCGCCAGAGCATTTGGAGATAATGACAAGGACACCTATGGATTTGCTTAAATCGGTGAAAAATGCAGGATCTGTTTTCTGTGGCCAATATACTCCGGAACCTCTTGGAGATTACTATTCCGGGACAAACCATGTTCTCCCCACATCCGGAACAGCACGATTTTCCTCACCCTTGGGGGTATATAGCTTTATTAAAAAGATCAGCTACACCTACTATACGGAAGAGGCATTATCCAAGGCAGCCCGGGATATTATGGAGATAGCCCATAAGGAAGGGTTGACCGCTCATGCCAATTCAATTAAGGTACGACTGAAAGGATGAAGATGTGGCTTATCAACTGAGTGAAAAATTAAAAAAAATAACACCTTACGAACCAATCTCCGGAATTTATAAAATCAGATTGGACGCAAATGAGAGCTTTTTCAATGCTTTCAAAATGTTTGAGAAGGAGATAATTGAAGCCATAAAAAAGATCCCCATAAATCGCTATCCGGATCCGGATTGCCGGAAATTGAGAGAGGCCTATGGGAGGATATATGGATTGAATCCGGATTCTCTGGCGGCCTTTAACGGCTCAGACGAGCTTTTATCCTTGATCATAGGCGCCTTTTTAGAGGAGGGGCAATCAATAGTGACCCTTGCGCCGGATTTCTCCATGTACGGGTTCTACGCAGATATTTATGGAAGAAAAATGGTGTCTATAGAAAGGCAGGAATCAAAAGACAATGGTATGGCGACGGGGGTGGATCGGGTATTATCTGTTTTGGAGGAGCACGATGGAGCAGCACTGTTGTTTTCCAATCCCGGAAGCCCGTCCTCCGGGCTAATGAAGCGGAGAGATGTAATCAGGATAATTGAGGAAGCCGGCGGATTGGTTATAGTCGATGAGGCCTATATGGATTTTTCCGATGAATCCGTGATGGATCTTGTGGATAGATATAGCAATCTGATCGTGATAAAAACCTGCTCAAAGGCGTGGGGAATGGCGGCACTGCGCCTTGGATTTGCGGTGTCATCAAAGGAAATAATAAAGGCATTAAATAGTCTTAGATCCCCTTATAACATCAATGCCTACACTCAGGAGATAGCAGGAGTGATTCTGTCCCATCCGGAATTCCTTGAAAAATCTGTTACAGAGATGAGGATGGGGAGGGACGAGCTCTATGAACAGCTTCTAAATATCTTTGAGGGTAGAGGATTGGGGAAGGTTAGAAAGTCCCATACCAATTTCATTTATATCGAAACCTTGCAGGGAGAAAAAATCTTTGAAGAGCTGAAAAAGAAATCTATAATTATAAGGAAGATGGGGAACTCGCTGCGAATCACCGTAGGGAACAGAGATGAAAATAAAGCTTTGGTGGATGGGTTGATAGAGATATTAAGGGAAATATGATAGTGAAGTGTGAAAGGGAATTAATATGACAATCTACGAGAAAAGCAGAAAGACAGGGGAGACCGATGTATATGTATCCTTAGATCTTTATGGCGAAGGGAAAGGCCAGATTGACACAGGTATAGGTTTTTTCGACCATATGCTGGCGGCACTAACTGTTCATGGAGGCTTTGATCTCACCATAAAATGCCGGGGGGATTTGGAAGTTGATTCACATCATACCATAGAGGATGTGGGTATTACCTTGGGCAAGGCATTTAAGGATGCGGTGGGGGATCGTAGTGGCATAGCTCGCTATGGTTTTTTCCTATTACCAATGGATGAGAGTTTGGCTTTGTGCAGCCTGGACATAAGTGGGCGGCCTTTTTTGGTGTTTAAAGGGGAATTTAGCTGGCCTAAAATAGGCGAAATGGAGAGCCAGATGATTGAAGAATTCTTTAGAGCTTTTGCCATGAATGCGGAAATAACTCTTCATATCGATCTTATGTATGGAAGCAATGATCACCACCGGGCAGAAGCTATTTTCAAAGCCTTTGCACATAGTTTGAAAAGTGCATTGACACCTTTGGAGAATAAAAGGGTTTTGTCCACCAAGGGAGTATTATAAGGAGAAATATAATGATAATCTTTCCGGCAATAGATATAAAAAACGGTCAATGCGTGCGACTGACAAAGGGTGACTTTGACACCACGGAAAAGGTAGCCGATGATCCCGTAAGTACTGCTATGGCCTTTAAATCCGCAGGAGCATCCTGGCTTCATATGGTGGATTTAGATGGCGCCCTTCAAGGGGAGATAATTAACAATGATACCATACTTGATGTGGTTAAGAAGACCGGATTAAAGGTTCAGGTAGGTGGAGGAATAAGAACAATAAAAAGTATTTCCTACTATGTGGAGCACGATGTGGCCAGAATCATCCTTGGATCCATCGCCATAAGTGATCCGTTGATGGTCAAGGAGGCGGTGAGAGAATTTGGCGAAAAGATAGCCGTGGGTATAGATGCAAGAAATGAAATCGTATCTGGATCGGGCTGGACGATGGATAGCGATATCCACTATTTGGAAATGGCCGCACGAATGGAGAATGCAGGTGTTAGGACTATCATCTTTACCGATATCTCAAGGGATGGAACCTTGAAGGGACCTAACTTACAGCAGTTGGCTGCCATTGATAAGAAGGTGGAATGTAACATAATAGCCAGCGGTGGGATTAAAACCTTGGAGGATATTTTAGCAATAAAGGATATGGGGATTTACGGAGTGATATGTGGTAAATCCCTATATAAGGGAACATTATCTTTGGCAGAAGCCATAAACTGCTGTGGTGATTGAAAAAAGTACAAGGGGGCAATACCTATGAAGAAAATTATTCCCTGTCTTGATGTAAAGGAGGGAAAGGTTGTAAAAGGCATGCACTTTAATGACATAAAATATTTGGGTGATCCGGTGGAATGTGCCAAGGCATATGAACAGCAAGGGGCTGATGAATTGGTAATGTTGGATATTTCCGCTACTGTGGAGGGTAGGGGAACCATGATAGATATGGTTAAAAAATTATCACGGACGATATCCATACCCTTAATTGTAGGAGGGGGTGTCAAAACCTTAGAGGATTTCCACAGGCTTTTTGAGGCGGGAGCTGATAGGGTTTCAATTAATTCCTCCGGTGTAAACAACCCTCAACTGATTCGTCAGGCAGCGGACAGGTTCGACAGCCACCGAATAATACTGGCAATCGATGGGAAAAGGGTTAAAGGGAATAAATATAACGTCTTTATAAGTGGAGGCAAGATAGATACAGGGCTTGACATAGTCCAATGGGCTATAAAATGTGAGGAGCTTGGAGCTGGTGAAATACTCCTTACGTCCATGGATGCAGACGGTGTCAAGGATGGATTTGATCTGGAAATGATAAATGCCGTATGTCAGCAGATTAAAATACCGGTAATAGCTTCGGGGGGATGCGGTTCTTTAGAGCATATAATTGAATTGTTTGAAAAAACAGCTGCCGGTTCTGCCCTTGCCGCCTCGGTGTTTCATTATGGACAACTTACAGTTAGCCGGGTTAAAGAAGGATTAAGGGAGGCGGGGATTCCCGTAATATTATAAATATGGATAAAAGTAGGGAAAATGGAATAGAAAAATACTTTGCTAAAAACGAGCTTATTCCCTCCATAGTTGTGGAGGATTCCACAGGAGAGGTATTGATGATGGCCTATATGAATAAGGAAAGCCTATTAAAGACTATGGAGACCGGATACACATGGTTCTATAGCAGATCAAGAGCCTGTCTTTGGAATAAAGGGTCTACCTCCGGGCATTTTCAAAAGGTGGTAAGCATTGTACCCGACTGCGATGAAGACACCCTTCTCCTTCGCGTAATTCAAGAAGGGGTAGCCTGTCATACGGGAAACAAAAGCTGCTTCTACCAGGAGCCTGTTTGGGAAGAAAAGAAGAATAGTGAGTGAAGAAAGGAAAGAGGATCTATGAAAGATGCATTAGAAAGCCTTTATCAAGTGATTGCTATGCGTAAAGGGGAACCTATGGAGGGGTCATATACCTCTTATTTATTTGAAAAGGGCCTTGATAAGATATTAAAAAAATGCGGCGAGGAATGTAGTGAAACAATTATTGCAGCGAAGAATCAGGATGCAGAGGAATTGAAAAACGAAATTTGTGACCTAATCTACCACATTATGGTACTGATGGTGAATTGTAATATAGGCCTGGAGGAAATCGAAGATATATTGAATCAACGCAGCACCAAGATAGGAAATTTAAAAAAAATCAAAAATACGGATCTTGATACTTGACAAATGACCTGTGAACCTATGACCACCTGTAGACATACTATGTAACGGGTGGTTTTTTATGATTAGAAGGAGAAGGGGCTACCGAAGAAAAGGCGGTCCGATAATGGGTACATACAGGGGCAAGATTTTTGGTCTTTTATTGGCGTTGGCAGGGGGATGGATTGTAGTCTATACGGTTCCCCTTTGGGTATGGTATATGGCCTTAGCCCTGTCCATGGCGGCTCTTGTCGCCGTACTCATTTATAATTAGAAAGGGGTGGAAGCGTGGGGAGGCTTGGCAACGGGAAACAGAGTTTTGAACACTTCATAGCCTGTTTCAGAAGAACTTTTTGTTGTAGTCGCCATGAGTTTGAATTTTATGGGATAGTATTGCTGGTAGTTGGAATAGTATCCCTTAGTGCATTTGTTTTGCCCATAAAAATATGGTTGATCTTAGTGTCGCTCATCATGATATATGCAGGATATAAGTTATTCGTCTCCTAATCTTCTTCAAACTAAAAGGCTGATTCGTCAAAGCGGATCAGCCTTTTAAGCGGTTATCTTCTTCGCGGAGGTGGTGAAGGCGGAAATGGCGGATTACAAGGTACTTCGCAACATATTATTTCGCAATCATCCACTTCACTTTCTTCCTCCTCCTCCTCCTCATCATCATCGGTTGCCTGAATCTGATCTGGGAAAAGTTGCGGGAAGGTGGTGCATATGGCAGAAACCTGGGGAGCCATTTGCACATATCCTGTGGATAAAACGCATAGTTGAACGGGGACGATAAGCTTCTTTTCGCATGTAATGCACAAGGCAATTATCAGATTGGCTTTAATTGTGCCATCGGGGCAAAGGGTCAGGTCACGACCCATGTTGTTTGTTGCAAGCCTGCTTTCACAAAGAGGGTTGCAAAATTCTGCAAAACGAGGGAGAAATGCTGTGTTTAGAGTAGAAGGCATGCATAGTTCAAAGAAGTTGGTTAAAAACAGCGGTGAACACTCCTGTGCTACGTTTACATTGGCGCAAACTGTGAAGATTACCTCGTGGTCATAGCGGTCGCAAAGCAGTAGATCCAGACATACCTGCACATCTCCTGTAATAGCAATGTTTTGAGTGCCAAAGATAGGGGTACCCTTGCCTTTTTCATCACATTCCCGGGTATCGGCATAAATAACTTTCTCGGAATAAGTCCCATCGGGGCCTACCACGGTAACGTCATCGCCATTTGCGTGTTGAATGAAAGATGCGCCGGAAATCGTCGTATCTATGTTAAGCTTAAGATTTGCGGGATCTTCCACGTTTTCAGGATTAAAATACCGTTTGCATCTGATGTCGACTACCCTTTTTAGCCTGTGCCCCCTTGGGATGGCTGGTGAGAAGCACTGATTTGACACGGTTTTCAATCCCTGTAGATTGAAAAGTACAGCGTCGAACACCTTCTGCACAAAAATCGGTTCTGAGACTATCTTGTCTAAAGAACCATCAAATTCACAAAGTGTATTTGCTTTGCAGCAGTTTTGGAAAATGTCCGGCGAGGTACAGCCACCGAAACAACCCATTTGTTTACCTCCTTTACCGGTTAAATAATAAGTGTTTTCAAACCTATTATATTCAAAGGAAAACCGTTGTGTTACAGACCCCTATTATAGGGGATTCGGCATTCCATTAAATTATTTAACTTTTAGAGGGAAATCAGCCAATCTGTGATACAATTATAATGATATAGACGGAGGGCAAGGAGGAATAAAATTGGATACACAGGTTCCCGTTTCATTACTATTACTTTCTTTAATAGGGGTAGCAACTATTATAATACTCATAAAAGTGTTTACCCGGGAAAAGGCTTTGCAGGAATCTTTGGAGGCTTTCAAAAATCTTATGGCGGATGAGATTAAAAGTACCAGGCAGGAGCTGCAGCAGTTTACACAGTTGAGCTTTAATTCCCTGGGTGAGATGCTGGGATCCAGTCAGAAACAGGCTACCATGGTGCAGGATAAGCGGCTGGCAGAATTGAATGAACAACTCACCCAACGTTTAGGTGAATTAACCGGGCAGTTAGGGGATAAGAATGACACGCTTCAAAAAACTGTAAGTGAAATGTTGGATAGGATAAATTCCACTATGGAAAAGCGTCTTGAATCCCTGCAAAAAGATAATGAAAAAAGGTTGGAGGAGATGCGGGCTACCGTGGATGAAAAACTCCAAAAAACCTTGGAGGACAGGATTGGTCAATCCTTTAAACTGGTAAGCGAAAGGTTGGAGCAGGTATATAAGGGGCTTGGAGAAATGCAGAATTTAGCATCGGGGGTAGGGGATCTAAAAAAGGTTCTATCCAATGTAAAGACCAGAGGCATATTAGGGGAAATACAGCTTGGGGCAATCTTAGAGCAGATACTATCAAGGGAACAATACGAAGAAAATGTTGCAGTAAAAAAGGGTTCTACTGCACGGGTTGAGTATGCAATAAAATTTCCTGGCGATGAGGATGGAATGGTATATCTCCCCATAGATGCCAAGTTTCCCGGTGACAGCTATGCCAAATTGATGGATGCATATGAGGAGGGGAATCAGGAAGAAATAGCGGCAGCAGGCAGGCAGTTGGATAGTGCAATTAAGGGATTTGCAAGGGATATTAGAGATAAATATATTGATCCACCCCATACCACTGATTTTGCCATAATGTTTCTACCTTTCGAGGGCCTGTATGCGGAAGCTGTAAGGCGGGGATTGATAGAAGTTCTTCAAAGGGAATACCGTGTAAACATAGCCGGTCCCACTACAATGGCTGCTTTGCTTAATAGCTTACAGATGGGATTTAAAACCCTGGCTATTCAGAAACGTTCGGGGGAGGTTTGGAAGGTGTTAGGGGCTGTTCGCACCGAATTTGACAAATTTGGTGTGGTATTGGAGCAGGCCCAAAATCGCATCAATCAGGCTAATGAGGAGTTAGATAAGTTGGTGGGAGTAAGGACCAGGGTTATTCAAAGGAGGCTGAGGGAGGTTGGAAGCCTTTCCGAAAGTGAAAGCGCTTCGATATTAGCTTTGTCGGAGGAGCCCTCTCGTGTTGACCGGTAGAAAAGAGGACTATTAATATGAGCATCTATGCGATAGCTGATCTGCATCTGTCTTTTTCCGCTGATAAATCCATGGATATATTCGGTGGGCCATGGGTCAATCACGCGGAAAGGTTGAGGGAGAACTGGCAGAAAATGATTGGAAATGATGATACCGTAATAATATGTGGTGACATTTCCTGGGGTATGAAACTGGACGATGCCATGGAAGATTTAAAATGGATTTCACGACTTCCGGGTAAAAAGATAATGGTAAAGGGAAACCATGACCTTTGGTGGTCTGCCATATCAAAACTTAGGGGGGTGGATGATAAAATGCTTTTTCTGCAAAACGATTATTTCAGGGCTGATGATTTCGCCATCTGTGGCAGCAGGGGCTGGATTGGGCCTTGGGATCAGGGATTTACCAGAGATGATGAAAAAGTCTATAGGCGGGAGCTTTTAAGGCTTAGAATGTCACTTGACAAAGCTTTGGAGGCGGGGGAGAAGCGAATAATTGGCGTTTTGCATTTCCCCCCATTTGGAGATGGTTGTGGAAAAACAGATTTTACAGACATATTTGAAGAGTATAGGGTCGAACAGGTGGTTTACGGACATCTTCATGGTGCGGAATCCCATGAAAGGGCGGTTCAGGGGGAAGTAAGGGGGATTCGGTATCATTTAGTGGCTTGCGATTACCTTGATTGCCGGCCCTTGTTAATATGTGATTAGATACTCAGTTGATACAGGAGGTGAACTATATGAAACGTGCAATCATAGTGGTACTGGATAGCCTGGGGATAGGAGCAATGCCCGACGCTAACGATTACGGCGACAGTGGTTCTAATACCTTAGGGAGTATAAAACGGTCAATGCCGGATTTGCGAATTCCCCATTTGGAAAAGTTAGGGCTGGGATACATCCAGGGCATAGATTA
This sequence comes from Anaerovoracaceae bacterium, assembly GCA_050953445.1. Lineage (GTDB taxonomy): Bacteria > Bacillota > Clostridia > Peptostreptococcales > Anaerovoracaceae > JBMNMS01. Next base: position 451,210 of record JBMNMS010000002.1, on the reverse strand, counting down.
TTTGAACAGACCCGATGATCTTAAAGGAGCGTACGGTCGCATGGCCGAGAAATCGAAGGGTAAGGATACCATAACAGGTCATTGGGAAATAGCAGGGTTACATACAAAAGAGCCTTTTAGGACCTTCAGCGTATTTCCGGAAGAATTTATAAGAGAGTATGAGGAAAGGATCGGTGTAGAAGTAATAGGAAACTATGCTGCCTCCGGAACAGAGATAATAAAGGAACTGGGGGATGAGCATAAGAGAACAGGAAAACCCATCGTGTACACCTCTGCGGACAGCGTTTTTCAGGTTGCAGCTAATGTGGAAGTTATCCCTTTGGAAAGACTTTATGAAATATGCCGTATTGCCAGGGAAATGCTAATCGGAGACCTGAGCGTAGGCAGAGTGATAGCTAGACCCTTTGTGGAAAAGGAAGGTGTCTATATTAGAACTTCCGATAGGAAGGATTATGCCGTATCCCCGTCGGGAAGGACCATGCTGGATATTATTAAGGATGCGGGGAAAACAGTTTACTCGGTGGGTAAGATCAAGGATATTTTTAACGGTCAAGGTATTACTGAATCCGTTCATGCCGATGGAAATATGGATGGAGTCGATAAGACCCTTCTGGCAATGAAAGAGGAGTTTTCGGGTCTCATATTCAGTAATTTAGTCGATTTCGACAGTAAGTACGGCCATCGCAGGGATCCGGTAGGGTATGGAAAAGCATTGGAGGATTTTGATTTAAGACTACCGGAATTCTTTGATGGGATGAAGGAGGATGATGTTTTAATCCTATGTGCGGATCATGGTAATGATCCTTGTCACAGGGGATGGGATCATACCAGGGAATATGTTCCTGTGATTTTTTATGGGAAGAAGGTCAGTGCAGGCACTAACTTGGGAACGCTTTCATCATTTGCCACTATAGGGGCCACCGTATGCCACTATTTAGGATTAGAATCAACGGCCATAGGTGAAAGCGTGCTGGATAGGATTATTAAGCTTTGATTGGAGGATATTATGTCTATGCTTCAAATCATATATAAGAAGAGGGATGGTGGCATCCTGACAGAAAGAGACATTTCTTATTGGATTGAGGGGGCGGTAAGGGGAGAAGTTCCGGATTACCAGAGTGCTGCTTTGCTCATGGCAATTTATTTTAGAGGGTTAAACAGGCAGGAGACGTTTCTTCTCACCGATGTGATGAGGCGGTCAGGAGATATAGTTGATTTGACGAGTATTTCAGGGATAAAGGTGGACAAACACAGCTCGGGGGGTGTGGGGGATAAGACGACGTTGATTACAGGCCCTCTGGTGGCAGCTTGCGGAGTTCCGGTGGCGAAGATGTCGGGCAGAGGATTGGGGTTTAGCGGTGGCACCATAGATAAATTGGAATCCATTCCGGGATTCAGGACCACCATGACGGAGAAAGAGTTTACAGACCAGATAAATAGGGTAGGATTGGCTGTAATCGGTCAGACAAAAAATATTGCGGTGGCGGATAAGATGTTGTATGGGCTCAGGGATGTTACGGGCACGGTGGAAAATGTCAGCCTCATAGCATCCAGCATTATGAGCAAAAAATTGGCCTCAGGCAGTGATGCCATTGTCTTAGATGTTAAGTGGGGGAGGGGTGCATTTATGGAGAATCCCCAAGATGCAGCCGAACTTGGGAGGCTTATGGTGGATATAGGTGGGCAGGCGGGGAAGAAGATGGTTGCCCTTATCACCAACATGGATCAGCCTTTGGGTGAGGCTGTGGGAAACAGTTTGGAGGTAGTAGAGGCCATAGATGTTTTAAAAGGTAAGGGACCGGAGGATATAAGGGAGTTATCTCTTCGCTTAGCCGCTTTCATGGTGTATTGTGGAGGGAGGTCAAAAACTCCGGAGGATGGTTATGCAATGGTAAAGGATGTGTTGGATAGCGGAAAGGGATTGGATAGATTTAGGGAATTTGTAAAGGCACAGGGGGGACTTACGGAGATTATTGAGGATTCCCATTGCTTCGGGCAGCCTGAAAAAACCGTATTGTTATTAGCTCCCCAAGAAGGCTATATAACAGATGTTCACGGAGGATTGATCGGAAGGGCTTCCCAGATGAGCGGTGCCGGTCGTCAGACGATGGAGGATAGGATAGACCCCCTGGCAGGGATATTCCTTCATAAGAAGAAGGGGGATAGGGTGTGCAAGGGCGATGTGCTTGCCCGGGTTTTTGGTTGTGAAGAAAAGGTGGAAAGGGCATTGCTGCTAATTGGAGAGGCGTTTACCATCGGTGGCAAAAATCCTGAGGGAGATCCCTTGATTTACGATATCATAATGTAATAATTATTTCGACCTATCTTTTCAAGTATAAACCTCCTGAGAAGACAATATTCTTTAGCATATGGAGTTAAGGAAATATTACGGGAGGGGGTTTTTGTGTGTTTAAGATAAAAGGTTCCATTATATTGCTGATGACTTTATTTATGACTGTCAGCTTCGTTTATGGGAACACCTCTGATGGTGAAGAGGTTGTATATAGGGAATCCGGGGTGCAAAGCGCAACAGGATCCCATAAAGGGGATGTGCTTAATCTGGATGTGAAGGCAAAAGCGGCAGTGCTTTTAGATGGGGGAAGCGGTACATTTCTTTACACCCAGAATGCTCATGAAAGTCTTCCGCCTGCAAGCGTTACCAAGATTATGACGATGCTGCTCACTATGGAAGCCGTGGAAAGGGGGCAGATCAAGCTTTCGGATAAGGTCACAATTAGCCCTAGGGCAGCCAGTATGGGGGGGAGCCAGATGTATATGGAGGCCGGGGAACAGCAATCTGTTGAGAATTTACTGATAGGGATGGCCGTATGCAGTGCTAATGATGCCTGCGTGGCATGCGGTGAATATGTGGGGGGAACCGAAGAAATTTTTGTAGAGATGATGAATAAAAGGGCCAAGGAATTGGGGATGAAAAATACAAACTTCATTAATACAAATGGACTGCCGGTGCCTGATCATTATACCAGTGCTTATGACATAGGGCTTATGTCAAAGGAGCTGTTAAGTTTTGAGGAAACGAAGAAATGGTTTAATATATGGCAGACAACCATAACCGTCGGATTACCCGGTAAAAAGCAGACTGAATTAGGGTTGACCAATACCAATAGACTTATAAAACTGTATCCCGGCGCTAATGGTATTAAAACGGGATTTACCCAGGAAGCGGGCTATTGTCTGGCCGGATCAGCCACTAAAGGGGATCTAACCCTTATTGCGGTGGTTATGGGCTGTGAGAGTACAGGGATAAGATGGTCTGAAACCATGAGACTTTTGGATTATGGCTTTGCAACTTATGACAGTGTTAAGCTGGCAAGTCCCGGGGAAAACTTTGGCACCGTTGATATAGATAAGGCAAAACCTAACCGGGTAGGGGCCATTTCCAAGGATGCTATCAGCATATTGGTAAAGAAAGGTGAGAGGGATAAGATTACAACAAAGACCTTGTACGTTAAAGGAATAAAAGCCCCCATTAAAATGGGGGACAGAATAGGTGAGTTGGTGGTGTATAAGGGGGGAAAGGAGTTGGAAAGGCATCCTTTGGTTGCGGATGCCGGTGCTGAAAAGGCTGGACTTGGGGAAATTTATATCCGCATGGTACGGTCTTTGCTTTTACTTTAAGTTTTCCGGATTGAGGCACTCTAACTCCGGTATCACAAAAATACCATCCTTACGTACCAAAACATCATCAAAATATATTTCTCCCCCACCGTATTCGGGCCTTTGAATCATGACCAGATCCCAGTGGACTGCCGACTTGTTACCATTGAATGCGTCTTCATAAGCGCAGCCCGGTGTTAGATGGAAGCTGCCTGCTATTTTTTCATCGAAGAGAGTATCCCTCATGGGATTCAGTATATATGGGTTGACGCCAATGGCAAATTCACCAAAGTAGCGGGCATTCTCATCGGTATCAAGAATTTCGTTGATTTTTTTGTCATTATTGGAAGTTGCCTTAATAATTTTTCCGTTTTCAATTTCAAAGACTATGTTATCGAAAACGAAACCGTTTTCCTCAGAGGAAGTGTTATAGGATATTTTACCGTTAACTGAGTGGCGCACCGGAGCCGTGTACACCTCACCGTCCGGAATGTTTCTCTCTCCGCTACATTTGATAGCAGGTATATCTTTGATTGAGAATGTAAGATCTGTGCCGGGACCTGTTATGTGAACCTTGTCGGTTCTGTTCATTAGATCAACCAACGAATCCATGGCCTTGTCCATTTTTCCGTAGTCTAAGGTACATACATCAAAGTAGAAGTTTTCAAAGCCCTCCAGGCTCATATTGGCCAATTGAGCCATAGCGTTGTTCGGGTATCGGAGCACAACCCATTTGGTGTGATTGACTCGATAATCCTGAACCGGGCGTAAAATTTTATTGTACATTGTCTGCTTTTCGGATGGAACATCCGAGTGTTCTGCGGTGTTATCCGATGCGCGGATAGCTATAAAGGCATCCATCCCTTTCATTTGGACAAGTTGGTATTCCTTCATAAATTCTAATTGTTCTTCGGTACAGCCCAATAGAATTTCCCGGCTTACAGAGGAATCCCGTATTTCTAAAAAGGGTTGCCCCCCTTTTTCATAGATGGTTTTAATTACTTGTTTCACCAATTGTTTAGCTGATTCTCCATCGTAAGAAACCATGACGCGTTCGTCTCTTTGAACACTACAGGAATATTCAACTAATATATCCGCTAATTTCTTTATTCTTATATCCATATATATTCTCCTTTTGATTTTTTCACAGGCTTAAGCACCTTTTATATTTTAACACAGCATGTCGTTTTTAACCAGAAAATTGACAAAGAGCCGACCCTTCTTGTCACAATAGGGCTATTGTGCTAATCTAAACACAGATTGTATTTCGCCGAAGCCCTATGGTGGTAGAAAGTGTTTAGGAGGAGACTTGAAACATATATTTATTATTAATCCGGTTGCCGGGGATAAAAAGGCCGAGGCCCAGGTTTTGCCTGTAATTCTGCGGACCGCTAAGAATATGGGCATAGACTATGAAATTCATAGAACCTTATATAAAGGCGGTGGAGAAAGATATGTAAAAAACAGGTGCATGGGGAAGGAGGGAGCGGAGAGGATAAGATTTTATGCCGTTGGCGGTGATGGTACTTTAAACGAGGTGGTAAATGGTGCACAGGGGTTTGCCAATGTTGAAATTACCGTTATACCGGCGGGTACGGGTAACGATTTCATTCGAACCTTTGGTAATACTGAAAAATTCCATGATGTAGTTAGACAGATTGAAGGACATGCCATGCCGGTAGATTTACTAAAATGTGGAGAACGTTATGGGATTAATATGATAAACATAGGATTGGATTGCGACATTGCAGTAAAGGCATCGGTTTTCAAAGAAAAGCCTTTTTTGAAGGGTTCATTGGCCTATGTTGCCGGTGCCATGTACATGTTAAGGTCTAATAAAGGAATAAAGCTATCTGTTGCCATAGGAAATGAGGACTGTATCCAAGATGATTATACTCTGATTGCCATTGGCAACGGCAGGTACTGTGGCGGAGGTTTTAAGGGGGTCCCCGGGGCATACATAGACGATGGACTTTTGGATATAATGTTGATAAAAAAGGTGTCAAGGAAAACCCTTCTTGCCTTTTTAGGAAGATATAGAAAAGGGACGCATCTGGATTGCCCCGCCATTCAAAATATGATTAGGTATGTGCAGTCTGATGGGTTGGTCATAGTGCCTAAGGATGAAATGATGGGACTTTGCATTGACGGGGAGTTTACCCTAAGTGGAAAGGTTGAGATTAGTGTTGAAAAGGATGCTATAATGTTTTCGACCCCCCGGGGTGTAGACATATTTAGCGGATGATATTATAAAAGGGAGGAGAAATCGCAATGAGGGATTATGAACAAGAATTGAGGAATAGGATAGCTTTCATCAAAGAACTTTTGGCGGAAAGTGGTGCGGCGGGCATAGTATATGGAAATAGTGGGGGGAAGGATAGCGTTCTCGTTGGCGCTCTATGTAAAAAGGCCTGTGATAATACCATAGGAATAATAATGCCCTGTCAATCAAGTGTTAACTTTGGTCAGGATATGGAGGACGGGTTGGAGGTAGCCAAACAGTATAACATAGAAACGCGCATCGTGGATATCAGCGGGGTTAAGGCGGCATTAACGGAAGCTCTTGCCGGAACCACTGAGCTTTCGCAGATAGCACTTACTAATATGGCCCCAAGGCTTAGAATGGCAACACTATATGCTATCGCGGCATCTGAGAACCTCATGGTTGCCGGAACAGGTAATCGCAGTGAAGTTTTTATGGGGTATTTTACAAAATGGGGTGATGGTGGTTATGATTTTAATCCCATTTATGATTTGACGGTTACAGAGGTCTATGAGTTCTTAAAATATTTGGATGCTCCATATAGTGTAATTGAAAAAGCTCCCTCCGCCGGTCTGTTCGAGGGGCAAACCGATGAGGATGATATGGGTGTGAGCTATGATGCTATCGACAGATATCTTGAAACGGGTCAGGCTACTGAGAAGGACTTGGAGATAATTACACGTTACCATAAGAGGAGTGAACATAAGCGAAGGATGCCTGCAACATATAAATCATTTTTGTCCGAATAAATAGGTATCGATTTGGCGAATCAGTTCCATGGCACTACTAAAACTTTTCCTTGGAAGTCCATCATTAAAATCCACAAAGCCCTGCCACGTGGTGTTTTGTCTAGTGATCACTGAAATGGCTATGGTCGCATGGGAGCCGATGGCTGAGTCATATACATCCTTTTCCGTAAGGGGTTTACTTCCATCGATGCTGGTTTTTGCAATCTTTTTGCAATCGAATTCTCTCTTTTGCTGGAAGGACTGGGGAAAGTTGATGCAATCCATAATACCATCTAAGGTGAGCAGCAAATTTCCCAGATCATAGAAAGGTATGGGTTCGTTGAGCTGCAATCCATATACAAAACCGCTTATCCGGTATTCGTTAATGCTATTAACACAAACTTTGAAAATATTGGTGAAATGATCCTTTTTCATATCCACTACCCCCCGTTCTACACTTTTAAGCACGGGTCATCTAATTCCATCGGTTGAAGCGTGTAGCTGATTTTTAAGAAGTGGCCCTTTAAGCGCTTTTGGAAGGAATCTACTATTCTTTCCATTATCATAATGCTGTTTTCATAATTTGCAGAAGGTAGAAGCAGTGCGAATTGTGCTCCGCTATAGCGGCAAAATACATCTCCTCTGCGAAGGTTTTCAGGTAGTATTTCAATCAATTTATCCATTGTCCTGTTCAGAAGGGGCAGGGATGGTATGCTGCCATCACGGTTGGATATGGTGATCAAGGCCAGATGCAGGCAGGTACCCTGCCTGAGAGCTCTCCGGACTTCCAATCTGTAAACCTCCCTGAAAACACCGTACTCACAGTAGAAAGCCCCTGCCGTACAAACGGTCTCCTTCAGGTCTTTTTGGATAAGGGCCAAATCCGTCTCCAAAGCTTTTTCTTCCTTCATTATATCCATATATAGTTCACGCAATTCGGGGGAAGGGTGGACACCGAGATTGCGGTAGAGTATTTCCGTAATTTTATTATAGTGTTTTAGGGCCTGATTTATTTTTCCCTGTCTTACGAGTGAAATTAGCAGCATTTTATGTATCCGTTCGTCAAACATTTCTATCTGAATGGCATTGGAACAGATATTTGCAAGTTCATCGTAATCTTCGTTGGTTAATAACAGTTCACCGTAGGTGAGAATGGCTTCAACATACATGGAGTGATAGTAGGTGGCCAAAGGAATGGCCCAGAGTTCTGTTGATAGTTTGGGAATGAAGTCCCCTTTATAAATAGATAAGGCTTTACCGAAGAGTTCCATTCTGTCTTTCAAAGGTGCTTCGCTGTTAGATGCCTCTTTAATAAGTTGTGTGAATATTTCTGCATCCACAGTGCAGGGGAACAAGGGATTCCAAAGATATGAACCCTTTTGCGATAGAATCAGATTTGCATTGGCGCCTAAATAGGGTTCAATGGTTTTGCGTGTCCTATACAGCACTGTCTTCAATGCATTAGCGGGATTGGTGGTATCCTCGTCCGGCCAGAGCAGTTCTATTAGTTCACCCTGAGTTAAAATCCTGTCCCTATGGATAATTAGATATGCCAGCAGGTTCCATACGTTAGATGATCGGCTTGCATTATCGTTCACTGATTTATCATCGATCTCAATGGTAAAGCCTCCTAACATGTTGATATTCACTTCCCTTGAGTTTCCCTTGATAGCATCAACAGTATTCATAGAATATTCTCCCCCGATTTTTATGGTTAAAACACAGCAAGAATTTTTCCTAATCCTTCCACATTACGCTATTAGTATAACTTAATTTATATAAAAAAGAAAGAAATAAATGAAAATGGCCGTAAAAACAGTTTTTTTCTTACACCATAAATGGGTAAATTTTCGGTTATTCAAAATTAACGCCCCCGTCAAGGGCTGATTATTCAAGGGTTTTGGCAATTTTCAATATTGTTTTGTAATGGAATGGCAGCCGGCACAAAAGGCTCCACATAATTGTGTTTTTTTAATAGTGTAACCGAAGTGTATCCTTAAATGGTTATTATATATGGTAACAAGTGGTTTCTATAGCTTTTCCTAATCATATAAGGATGGTGAGGCTTCATGGATAACTTAAAGGAAAAGGGTAATTTTTTAATAAGGATACACAACAATCAAAATGCAACTTGGCAGGGCACAGTAACATGGCTGGATAAAAACAGCAAAGAGAATTTCAGAAGCCTGCTGGAAATGATAAGGCTTTTGGATAGCGCACTAAACGAGGAAAACCTTAGTAATGGGGCTTGATTTTGAGCCTGAGGGTAATAAGTTAAAGTTTGAATCATAACGATAGAAGATTAGAAAGGAGTGAAAAAAATGTATACTAGTAGAAACAAACCCATCAGCAAAAAGATATCCATATTGCTGAGTATAATCATGGTAGTAACCATGATGCCCATGGGAGCATTAGCTGAGGGACCTAGTAGCCAGCTGCAGATAGGCGACTATTTCAAAGTAAGCCAAGGTGATGGCGAAATACTGGATCCTGTTGAAATGTTAGGGGAGGGTAATACCCAGATAGTCGAAAAGATGACTAAACACAACGGAGATGAAATTGATGCTCTGTGGATGAATAAAACAATAGAGGGCACCGATGAGGAAAATGTCTTCGATATCACTTTGGCCGTGGAGACCATGGAAGACTTGGATGAATTAGTGAAATCTCCCGATGCTGCGGTTGTGCTGGTTATGGACGTATCCAGCAGTATGAAATGGGATTTGAATGGTAATACCACAAATAACAATAGCAATCGCAGAATCACTAAAGCCAAAGCAGGGGCAAAGGCTTTTATCGATAGTTTTGCAGGTGGTGCAGATGGCGCTGACCGGTGGTTGTCCATAGTACAATTTGGCTCGGATGCGTCAAGATTGATGGATTGGACCAATGTGGCGGTGGGCAATAATAAAGTCACTGCCAAAAACCAAATCGAAGGCATAACAATTAATGATAACGTTGGAACCAACATTGAGGGTGGTTTGTTGCTTGCTCACAATAATATGAAGGCATTTAAACAAAGCTCGAATTATCCCACCACAGATAATGTTTATATTATTATGCTTACAGATGGAGTTCCAACATTTCATGTTTCTAGTAGCGCAAATAGAAGTAGTTTGACCTTCATTGCAGGGGTGAAAGGCGGAGGGAATGTTTCCACTATCGCTGACAGCGAACCTGTCTACAGCAAATATAACAATCCTAATACCGGCGTGGCCCTTGACATAACAAAGGATAATATCACATTATATAGCATTGCTTACGCTACCGGTAATGTTACGGTAAAAGTGAAAGAAAGAACGCAAGGAAGTAATTACAAAACTGTAGATGTTCCGATAAAAAATTGGTTGGGTTATTTCTCCAATAGAGTATTTGAAGCGGGAGAGAATATAGGTCTGGTTTTCGAAAGCATTGCACAATTGATAAGTATGTCCGTTGAAGCCTGGACCGTTACAGACCCTTTACCCGAATACATGATTTTCGATGTGGATGATTCGGTTAATGTGGCTTCCCATATTGCGCTTAACGGCAATTCATATCGGCGCTATGAAGAGGCTGATCATCAGCTTGTGTGGGATTTGAAGAACGATACACCGACTAAAACCGGGAACATATATAAATATCAGTTAAAATACAGGGTTAGGCTTAACCCGCTCCATGTAGGTGTTATTGATGGCCAATTGCATCCGGCCAACGAGGCAACTTCTCTCAAATACTTCTTTAAAGAAGAGGTTATAGATGCCAATGGTAATGTTGTAGAAGGTTCAAGTGAAGAAAGAACCTCCTATTTCAACATCCCATCGGTTAAAGGGCTATATGGAAGCTTTGAGTTTGATAAGGTAGCATATCATAATGATGCTATTCCTGTAAGCGGTGCGGTCTTCAATCTTATAAACGAATCCAATGAAGACCACGTAATTTCAGCAGTATCCGGAGCAAACGGCAAGGTAAGTTTCAATAACATACCTTCGGGCAGTTATACCATGGAGGAAGTTTCCTTACCGGCGGGATCGGCATATGAGGTAAGTGGAGTTAAATACGATGTGGAGGTAGCCTGGGGTCAGGTTGTGCTAAAAGACGAGAAAGGGGATGCTGTTAATCCGGCAGAATTGAAGTTTAAAAATAAACTAAAACAAATACCAATAAATATAGAAGTAGAAAAGGTATGGCTTTCACCTTCAAATTGTATAGTGCCAATTAAAATCCAACTGGTACAAAAAGCTTCTGCAGGAGATGAAGGCAATGTAATTTTAGAGAAAGTACTTGGAGAGTCTCCTTGGAAACACACATTTAAAAATGTGCCCAAAATCAATCAGGAAACCGGCAATGATTGGATTTATGAGGTTAAAGAAACAAAATCTGATGGAAGCCAGCTTGATAATTTCACTACAACGGTAACCGGAAATAAAAATGATGGATTTGTTGTAACCAATTTAATTAATCAGGAAAAGATAACTGTAACTGCCAAAAAACAATGGCAGACCTATGAAGGCGATAATCCGCCATCAGTGACTGTTACCCTTCATAAAAATGGGGTGGCAACAAATAATACAAAAGTTTTGTCCAGCAACAACAATTGGACTGCTAATTTCACAGAACTTGATCAATATGATGAGCAGGGACAGATAATAACTTATGCTGTTCACGAGGCAGTGCCTGATGGATATTCAAAAGAAAGTGAATTGACGGAAGGGAATATAACAACATTTGTCAATAGGATAAACAATGAAGAAATCGTAATTGAAGGAGAAAAAACATGGGCAGATGAGGATGGAGTTTCTCAAAGACCAGCCCAAATTACCGTAGAGCTTTGGAGAGATGGAATCAAACTTATGGAGAAGGAAGTCTCTGCATCCAATAGCTGGAAATACAAGTTCGAGAGCGACAATGAAATTAAACTTAAGAAGTTCAAAGAAGCTCTTGGTAATGATGGAAAGGTTCAAAAACATAGCTATATAATTAAAGAAGTTGGTGTAGATGGATATGTATCTGTAGTAGATGGTTATAACATCAAAAACACCTTAACAGGTAAAACAAGTGTAAGTGGTAATAAGGTTTGGATTGATTTACCGGGGTTTGAGGGTGAACATCCTAATGTTACAATCAATCTGTTGAAGAACGGTGCAAAAATTGATTCCGTTGTTCTTGGACATGGCGAGACCTCCTTTGAGTTCTCTAATCTGGACAAATACGATGGAAATGGAAAGTTATTCGTATACACTATTTCAGAAAACCCGGTGGAGGGATATTCCGGTAAATGTGATCAAGAGAGTTTCACGGTGACAAATACTGCTGTTTTGGACGATGAGACATCTTTAAGCGGACAAAAAATCTGGAGACAGCCTTCTGATGTGGATAAACCTGCCATAACGGTTTACCTGCTCCAAGATGGCCAGCGTATGGATAATAAATCCAAACATTTCCCGGCAAACTCTGCAGATTATAACTATAGCTTCGAAAATCTTCCCAAATACCATGTTGTGGAAGTTGATGAAGAGGTTGTAGTAGGGGAAGATGAAGAAGGAAATGATATTGTTGAAACGGTAACAAAAGAAGAGATCGTACCCTATGTATACAGCGTTGAGGAAATCAATATTTCCGGCTACAACACTTCCTATGAAGGGAACAATATCATAAACACCATCAAAGGTAATACCACTATAAAGGGCAGCAAGAAATGGAATGAACCGGCGGGAATCCTGCATGATCCTGTAACAATTCAATTGTGGAAGAAGCTGGAGGATGCTTCGGGTAGCTGGGAGTTTACAGGTGAAACAGCGACGGTAACCGATTCTAATAAGAATTTCAGCTTTACCGCACCCTTGTATAATGGTGAAGGCAAACGCTACGAATACACTGTACGCGAGGTTGCTGTAAATGGATACAGTACACAGATTTCAAAAGCGGAAAATGGTGAATTTGTGGTAACCAACACAATGAATCAACAATACAAGAGATTGGCCGGTGTTAAAACCTGGATAGATCCCGATGGAACAAATCATAACGATATTACCATACGCCTCAAACAGAACGGCGTGGAAGTTGCAAGTGTGACTTTAGGAAATGGGGAAACAGCGTACACATTTATCAATGGCGAAGAAGGTTCAGATGGACTATGGCCTGTATATGATGCTAACTGGAACCAGTACAACTACACTGTATCTGAGGACCCCGTTGCCGGGTACAATACATCAATTAACGGTTTAGATGTAACTAACACAATAGTACAAGATGGCAGTCTATCCTATGAGGTAAGCAAAATTTGGGTTGCACCTGCTGATATGGTACATCCATCTATTGAGATTACCCTGTGGAAGACAGATAGCAAAGGCGTAAAATCTGAAGTGGATAGTTATATTTTAAATAACGGTGAAAAGAAACATACTTTTACCGGCTTAGACAAATATGATGAATATGGTAAACCTTATGCTTATTCCGTAACAGAAAATGATGTTCCCGGTTATACCAGTGAAGTAGCTGGTCCGGTGATAAAAAACATCATAGACCAAAAATATATTGACGTTATTGTTTATAAAGAATGGGACGATGGAAATGACGAAATAGGGCCTATACCCATGATGATGATGCTTTCAGGCGGTGGCAGCCCCATAGTCGGTAATAGAGATAAGGTGACATTCCAGCTTCTTGCAGACGGAAATCCGGTGGAAGGCAGGGTTATCGATGTGACGGCCGATGATGGCTGGGTCGGTGTATTCGAAGATTTGCCAAAATACACAGAAGTGACCAGGGCAGAAATCGTTTATAGCGTTCAGGAAATAGAGGTTCCAGGATATCGTACTGAATATGGAACTCCTTATGAGGATCAAGGTGGAAATATCATCATCGAAGTTACCAACATCGCAAGAGACTACTACTACATCGTATGGAGACACTACACAACCATTCACAATGGTGTGCCGGGAGCAGAGACCATAGTAGAGGGAGAACTTGTTAAAGGTAGTTATAACGATGTGATTACTCAGGCATCACAGGCTGATGAGGCATACAAGCAATTTGGTGGTAACACATATAACTACATTTCTGACAAGGGAGAGCCGTCAATTACACTGCTTAATGCCGGCGAGGAAAATGCAGCCATACTCCATCTCTACTATGAGAGGACTACATCTGGTGGAGGAGGCGGTGATGGCGGAAGCTCGGTATATAAATATCAGGTAATTCGCCACTATGGCACAGTTGACGGAGACGGAAATGTATCCTACACCGACAAGGTTGAGGAAAGTGTTGTAACCCTTAGCAGGGCAGAAAGGAACGCTTTACCGGATCATAAGGTAACCGTCGATGGAAACAGCTCTTCTTATCGCAACTACGGAGGTAACCTTTATACCTTCCAGGGAGATGAAAGTACAGAGTCGGTAGTACTTGAAAGAGCAAATACACTATATAAGTTAGATCTATACTATCTGCTGGAAGCAACAACAATTCCCGATGAGGATGTTCCGTTGGGGCCTGGCGATGAAGATGGTGATGGAACTGTAACCATACCTGATGAGCAGCCTCCCCTTGGGGATAAGCCCGGAACCACTGTGATACCGGATGAGAAGGTACCTTTGGATGGTTCTCCCAGAACGGATGATCCTACCAAAACCAACATGTTATATGCTTACATGGTAGCACTTGTAATAGCTGGATTGGGAGCGGCAGCATCGGCCTGGGGCTTTGGACGCAGAAGAGAAGAAGAAACTGAATAAAGGAATCTAAAACAGAATAACATGAATTGATAATACCGCCCGAAAGGGCGGTTTTATCGTGGAGCACGTATTGACAGTAAATTGGACACATGATTTACTTTTATTGAGGGATAATAAATTCAAATAACCATAAGGGAGTGTAATCATGAAGATACTGGTAATCTTTACAGGGGGAACCATTGGCTGCGGTGTGCCTGATGAAGAAGGAGTGATGGGCATAGGGGATGGAAGATACTATCTAATAGAGCATTTTGAGAAGCAAAGGAAATCCGGAGAAGGGGATGTGGAGTTTGTCACCTTAGAGCCTTTAAGGACTCTCAGTGAAAATTTAACCATAGACAAATGGAATGTTTTAATCGAGACAATGCAAAAAAGCTCCATAGAGGACTTTGATGGAGTAATTATCACTCACGGCACCGATACTCTGGCCTGGACCGCAGCCCTTTTTGACAGACTCCTCCTTGGGATAAAAAAACCCGTGGTCTTTGTAGGGGCCGATTATAATCTTTATGATAAAAGGAGCAACGGTCATTCGAATTTTGAAAACGCGGTGGATTTCATTCGTAATTCCGGATTGGAAGGCGCATATGTAATATTCAGGAATAAAAGAGGTAAGAGCATGGTGTACCCAGGATGCCAGATTAAACAGTCTCTGACCTTCATCGATGAATATGACTATGCTTTTGGTAAGGTTTTTGGTTATATGGAGAACGGTCATCTAATCAAATGCAGCCATGAGAAACCCATTATAGCAGGTATAAAGGAGTCTGATGGAACCATCACGGCCAGATGTAGCCCCCTGCTGTATAGGATAAAAAGATTGGCGGGAGAGATAATTATAATAAGGCCTTATGTCGGTTTGAATTATGATCACATCGATCTTGATAGCACCCGTGTGCAAGCAGTAGTTCATGAAACTTATCATTCCTTTACAGCTTGTACGGAAGGTGGGGATGAGTCTCCCTATTCTATATTGTATTTTAATAAAAGGTGCAGGGAGCGAGGGATACCGTTGTATATAGCCCCCTTTGATGAGGATATTGTCAGTAGGAAAAAGGACAGATATGAGACAGCTGATGCCATTTTAGGATCGGATATAATTCCCTTAATCAACATGTCGCTTGAAACCGCATATGCTCAAATTCTGATAGATTTGAGTATGAAATATGTAGGGAAAAACCCGGGGGAGAACGTCTAAATGCTTGACATTATTCTGTATTTTGCTATATAATTTACGCAAAAGAGACCTCTGTTTTTGACCAAAGCCTGTTAGAGATTCGATGTCTTAGGCTGCAAACATCGATCAGAGCAATAAGATCAGGGCAACACTCTTTTATGTGAAATTGAATACTATCTTAAGTGGGTGCGGGCTTGTTCGCATCAAAACGGGTGGCACCGCGGGAAACCGACTTTCTCGTCCCGATTACTCATACCATGTGGGTTTTGGGGCGTTTTTATTTTTTGAGATTGATTTGATTAGATTAAGAGGTGGTAAGAATGAAGGAGAATATCTATAGGACTCATCTATGCAATGAATTGACAAAGGTCATTCCCGATAGGGTAAGGCTATCGGGTTGGGTGGACGCCATAAGGAATCATGGAGGGGTTATCTTTATTGACCTGCGGGATCATTATGGTGTGACCCAGGTGGTGGTTAACGACGAAAAAATGCTGGATAGGGTTAATAAGGAAACCGTAATACGCATAGAGGGGGAAGTGGTGGCCAGAGACAAGGAAACTGTGAACCCGAAATTGAAAACCGGGTATATTGAAGTACGGGCTGAATCCCTTACCATTTTAGGAGAAGCTTCGAACCAATTGCCCTTTGAAATAGATGCTTCCACGGCAACCAGGGAGGATATTCGGCTAAGATACCGCTTCTTAGATTTAAGAAATCCAAAGGTACATGACAATATTATTTTAAGGTCACAGATAATAAATCATCTGAGAACGGGTATGAACAAATTGGGATTTTTAGAATTGCAAACCCCTATTCTCACGTCTTCATCCCCGGAGGGGGCCAGAGACTACCTGGTTCCAAGCAGAAAGCATCATGGAAAGTTCTATGCTTTGCCCCAGGCACCTCAGGTTTTTAAACAGCTATATATGGTTTCCGGATTCGATAAATATTTTCAAATAGCTCCCTGTTTTCGAGATGAGGATGCAAGGTTGGATCGCTCCCCCGGCGAATTCTATCAGTTAGACTTTGAAATGGCCTTTGCAACACAGGATGATGTTTTTGCAGTGGCGGAAAAGGTATTGTACGATACTTTTAATGAATTTTCCGACAAACATGTTACGCCGATACCCTTTCCAAGGATACCCTATGGAGAGTGCATGCTGAAATATGGCACCGACAAGCCGGATTTGAGGAATCCACTCATAATCGAAGATTTGTCGGATTACTTTGCGGAAGTTGATTTCATGCCTTTCAAAAACAAGCCTGTAAGAGGCATTGTGGTACACAATTGTGCAAGAATGCCCAAATCATTCTTTGAAAATATGTTGAAATTTGCCACCGAAATAGGGATGAAAGGCCTTGGATATATCTCAGTACTGGAAGATAATGTTTTGAAGGGGCCCATTGTAAAGTTCTTATCTGAGGAAAAACAGAGTGATCTGATGGACAGGCTTAGCCTTATGGAGGAGGATACCCTGTTCTTTATTTCCGATGTAGATAAATATGTGAACGTGTTCGCAGGTCAAATACGAACCGAATTGGGAAACAGGATGAATCTTATCGATCGCAATAGGTATGAGATGTGTTTCATAGTTGATTTCCCCATGTATGGCATAAATGAGGAAAGCGGACAGGTTGAATTTACCCACAATCCTTTTTCCATGCCCCAGGGGGAGATGGATGCATTGTTGAACAAGGATCCTTTAGATATACTTGCTCATCAATATGATATTGTATGCAATGGGGTAGAGCTATCATCAGGGGCTGTCAGGAATCATAAGCCTGATATAATGATCAAAGCATTTGAAATAGCCGGATATACGGAGGAAGATATGAAGGAGAAATTTGGAGCATTATATAAGGCCTTCCAGTACGGTGCACCACCCCATGCGGGAATGGCTCCCGGTATCGATAGAATAATAATGCTTTTATCAGGGGAGGAAAGCATAAGGGAGATTATTGCATTTCCCATGAATGGTAATGCCCAGGATTTGCTTCTGGGAGCTCCCGGAGTGGTAACGGAGCAACAGCTTAGGGAAGTCCATATTAAAATCAGATAAAAACGATATGCTGTAAATAGTGTAAGGAGAATGGTTAAATGATTATGAATGTCCACACCGTTGAAATACTTGAATCCATGACTAAGCTTAAATTGTGCAAGGAAGATAAGGAAAGGGCATTGGAGAGGATGAAGGCTTTAACTGATAGCCTAAAATCATTTGAAGCGATAGATACTGATGGAGTAGAGCCTCTTATCAGAGTAAATTCCATAGATAGTAAATTGAGGGAAGATGTGGTCGAAAAAACCATAAGTCGGAATGAATTACTAATCAATGCACCGGAAAAAAACCGGTGCTATTATCAGGTTCCCGGAGCCTTAGATTAGAGGTGATATTTTATGAATAAAGGAAAGGTAGCGCTTACCAAAGACATAATTAGCCGCATACGGAGTGAGGGAGCGGATTACTTCGTATTTGTGGATGAGGAAAGAGCCGTTAATCGAGTCATGGATGGAGCTTCCGGGTTTCACTTTTGCGTGGATGACAATATAATGACCAGCTGTCTGTCCGGTGCAGGATCGAAGATGCTAACGGGTTTTATCCCCCCTTATTGTGCAACGGTGGTGGAACGTCTTGAGGCCGGGGGAAATATCATGCTGGGTAAGACAGGTGTGCCTGAGTTTGGCATAGGGATTTCCCAGGGAACTGCTTATTCCGGGCCGAAGGCCATTGCAGCAGGCTTTTGCCGGATATGTCTATCCTCTGAGAGTTTTGGACAAATGGGCAAGGCTGCTTCCGATGCAGGGGTTTATTTTATTAAACCTGCTTATGGGACAGTATCGCGTTTCGGTTTGGTGGCCTATGCTTCATCTATGGAACAGATTGGTGTGGTGGCTGATTCGGTGGAAATGGCTTTTGAAGGATTAAGATTTATAGCTGGATATGATTATAGGGATGGAGCAACCCATCCAATTGAAAAATATGAATATGAGGATAGGGGAGATGAAATAGAAGGGGTAAAAATTGCTATATTGGAAGACTTCGGCAGTATTGAAAAATCAGTCCTTGATAGATATTTAAAAGATGGTGCTACCTGTGAACCCGTAAGTTTTCCTCTCCATAATGTGGTGGATTCTGTGGCATACGTGATTGGCTCGGCAGAGGGGAGTCACAATCTGTCTCGCTTCGATGGGGTTAGATTCGGCTTTAGATCTTCCGATTATAAAGGGGTTGACGATCTATATGTGAACACGAGGACAGAAGGATTTGAGATGGAGACGAAGATTAATATACTGATGGGTGCTTTTGTTTTGACCGGTGAAAACTATGACAGATACTTTGTTAAGGCGATGAAACTGAGGAGGAGGATAAAAGATCAGATATCAAGTATGTTGGAATCCTATGATTGCATATTGATACCTTCGGGAACTCCCCTTGCTAATTTGACAGGGGAGCCTGCTCTTTCAATGCCGGGGGGCTTACAGCTGATAACAAAGACCTTCAATGAAAGCATTTTGTTCAGTCTTGGGAAAAGGTTTAATAAAGGGGGGGAGCATAGATGAAGTATGAGGTTGTAATGGGACTTGAGGTTCACGTTGAAATGTCCACGGAGTCGAAACTGTTTTGCTCCTGTCCTGTTAGGTTTGGGGCGGAGGCCAACGAAAATGTCTGCCCGGCCTGTTTGGGCATGCCCGGGTTTTTGCCTCTGGTGAACAAGAAGGCTGTTGAACTGGGAATCAGGGCAGCTTTAGTTACCAATAGTGAGATTGTTAGAGAGACATCCTTTGATAAAAAGAATTATTTTTATCCCGATCTTCCCACCGGATATCAGACAACCCAGCTTTATTCCCCCATATGTAAAAATGGATTTGTAGAAATCGAAACTGGGGAGGGAGTAAGGAGAATAGGTATAGAGCAGATTCATATCGAGGAAGATGCCGGGAAACTAATACATGAAAATAGAACCGACTCCACCCTAATTGACTACAACAGGGCTGGAGTGCCTTTGATTGAAATAGTAAGCAGACCGGATTTTAGAAATGGGGAACAGGTGATCGCATATTTAGAAAAGTTGCGTCTCCTTCTGATGTTTGCAGGGGTATCGGACTGTAAAATGGAGGAAGGATCCATGAGGGCGGACATAAATATATCGGTGAGGGAAAAAGGTAGCAATACTTTAGGAGTGCGTACAGAGATAAAAAACATGAATTCCTTAAAGGCTATTTCCCGGGCAATAGCCTATGAGGCTGAACGCCATATGGATGCTCTTGATGGAGGTCAGGTTTTAATTCAAGAAACGAGAAGGTGGGATGACAATAAAAATATGAGCTTTCCCATGAGGAGCAAAGAAGATGTAACCGATTATCGCTATTTCCCGGATTCTGATATTATGCCCATCAGGATTGATGGAGAATGGATTGAGAGTATTAAAAACAATTTGCCCGAATCCGCCGGGGAAAAATATGAGCGCTATTTAAATGAATTCGGTCTAAGCGAATCCGATAGCAGGATCATATCAGGAGATAAGGGGTTGGCCTGGGTTTATGACGAGACCGTAGGGTATTGCGGTAAACCTAAGGATGCAGCATCCTGGATAGTAGTGGAATTGATGGGTATGATGAATGCTGACGGCAAATCTGTGGATCAGGTTAACCTAAAACCCGATAAGCTTGCAAAGCTCATCGATATGGTGGCAGATCGAAAGGTTAGCCGCATCGTTGCCAAGGACATTTTCGCTGAGATATATAAAAGGGGAGTGGATCCTGAGGATTATGCCAAACAGCATGGTCTAATCATGGTTTCTGATCAGGAAGGGGTACGGGCTGTGGCTGAAAAACTCATAGCAGAAAACCCAAAATCCGTGCAGGAGTACAAAGAAGGCAAAGGGAAAGTGGTTGGTTTTTTCGTTGGAAGGATAATGAGAGAAATGAAGGGGAAGGCCGATCCGGCTGAGGTGAACAGCATATTGAAGGAATTGTTAGATAAGGCTTAGAATAATAATATTAACCATCCTTTTATTGAAGTGGCTAAAAGAGTAGGATATACTGAAAAGCGGAAGATATTGCCGAAAAATAAACTGAGCAAGGGGATAAAAAATGATTGGTGTAAGAAAAAAGGAAGACATATTCTTTGAGTTGTTTGCGGAGTCTGCCGGCAAGGTGGTAACAGTCGGTGAGGCTTTTATGGATTTGGTTACAAACTATGAAAATGTAGCGGAAAAAGTGGGACGTATCAAAGAAATGGAAACAGAATGCGATGTTTTAGTCCATAAGGTGCTTAAAAAATTAAACAGCTCTTTTATAACCCCCTTAGACAGGGAGGACATATATGCCATTACAAAAGAAATAGATGATATTGTGGATTCTTTGGAGGAGGTGGCCAACAGATTTCTGATCTTTGAGGTTAAGACAATGCGTCCGGAAGCCGTGGCAATGGCAAAAATCATAATGCAGAGCATAATTGAATTAGAGATACTTTTTCAAAATCTGTCGAAAATAAAAAAAGGCGATATCATTATGGAAAAAATCATTGAAGTTAATCGTCTGGAGAATGAGGGGGACTTGGTATACAGAAATGCGCTTCATAAACTTTTCAAGGAAGAAAAGGACCCCATTGAATTGATAAAGTGGAAGCATATATACGAGCATCTGGAGGAAAGTCTTGATTCCTGTGAAAATGTTGCTAACATGGCCGAGGGAGTGGTAATGAAATATGCTTAGCGGGCTTTTGGTACTGATAATAATTTTGGCTTTAATTTTTGAGTTTATCAATGGTTTCCATGATACCGCCAACGCAATTGCCACTTCAGTCTATACAAAGGCATTGTCGCCAAGACATGCAATCATGCTGGCAGCAGTTATGAATTTTATAGGGGCATTGACCAGTGAAAAGGTAGCCATGACTATATCCAAAGGGTTGGTGAATGTGACGCTGGAGGAGTATGTGCTGATAGCTGCACTGCTGGGTGCTATAATATGGAATTTGTTCACCTGGTGGGCCGGAATTCCCAGCAGTTCTTCTCACGCCTTGATAGGTGGCCTATTGGGGGCAAGTATAGTTTATTCGGCCTCTTTGGATAATATAATATGGGGAGGTGTTTTTAAAAAGGTTATAATCCCTCTCTTCACTTCTCCTTTGCTGGGATTTTTAGTAGGCTTTTTATTGATGACCAGCATTTTTAAGGTTTTCTGCAATTGGGCCCAGGGAAAGGTCCATAGCAGATTTTTGAGATTGCAGATTATATCCGCTGCCCTGGTAGCATATTCTCACGGTAATAATGATGCTCAAAAAACCATGGGTATAATAACCATGGCTCTGATTGCGGGAAACGTGTTGCCCGCAGCATCCGGTGTTCCCCTTTGGGTCAAGATAATCTGCGCTATTACCATGGCTCTGGGCACATCCCTGGGTGGATGGAAGATAATGAAGACCATGGGAGGGGGTGTTACCAGGCTTGATCCCACCAGCGGCTTTGCATCTCAGACCGCATCCGCACTGGTAATAGAAGCCATGTCATTTGTTGGAGCTCCTGTGAGCACCACTCAGGTTATAACTACATCCATTATGGGTGCAGGGACGGCTAAAAGAGTTTCGGCTGTAAAATGGGGAATAGCCAGAAGCATAGTGGTGGCCTGGATTGTTACCTTGCCCATTACCATGGTTTTAGGCGGCTTGCTAGTCTGGGTTTTACAGGGGATTTTTTGATTTAAATCCGGAGGTAATGGCTCCGAAAGCGCAAACATCTTTGCATATACCGCAGCGTATGCACTCCCTATGATTCGTTTCCCTTTGAGGGTCAATGTTCATGGGACAGGAAATTTTGCACCTATTGCAGTGGGTGCATTTTTTGATGTTGAAATTGTATTTATAGATGGATAGCTTATTGAATAGGCCATATATGGCGCCTAAAGGACATATGTATTTGCAGAAGGGTCTGTAAATCACTATTGAAAGCAGAATGGTGACTATCAATATGGAAAACTTCCATCTGAACAGAAAGCCGATGGATTCTTGTAAAACAGGATTTGTTAATAGCAGGGGTACCCCCGCCTCCAAGGTGCCGGCGGGGCAGATCCACTTACAAAACCATGGAGAACCATTTCCGGCTATATCGATAAGGAATAGGGGGAGTAGGATTACGAATATGGTTAAGATTCCGTACTTTATCCATCTCAAAAAGCGATCTCCATAGAAACCTTTTATTTTAAATGGAAGTGGGATTTTATTGATGAGTTCCTGTATGAGGCCGAAAGGACACAGAAAACCGCATACCAGTCGTCCTAAAAATGCACCAATGAGAATCAGATAGCCGGTTACATAAAAGGAAAACCGATAATCCGGGTTACCTAAAACCGCCTGGAGGGATCCTATGGGGCAAGAACCCAGGCTTCCCGGGCATGAATAGCAGTTAAGACCGGGTACGCAAAACCTCTTAAGCTGTCCGGTATAGATTTTCCCTTTTATAAATCCGATAAAATAGCCGTTTGTCAAAGCTGCCCAGAATACCTGAATAACACGTCGCAAGTATTTAACACGTCTACCCAATTCCAATACACTCCAAACAGATAAAAACAGCCTTCATCATCACCGCTGTGGTTTCACCGAAAAATATGCCTAATATAACCATCAATAAACCGACTGTTAGCAGGACTGCCCTGACAGCGTTTTGGTATTTCTTAGCGAATATCATTGAGAACCTCATTAATAGTTTTTTCCCAACCCTTTTTATCCTTAGCCCCTGTAACCACTTTTACCACTTGTCCTGAGGAGTTTAAAAAGAATGTGGTGGGGAAGTACTGCATTGTGTTAATAAATTGGTTTGATATAGCTTCATCGGGCAATATGACCCTGTATTCCACACCTGAATCCTTTAGAAGTTTCTTCCCTTTTTTTATTACCGAATTATCAGGCTGCAGATTATTGTTTACACCGTCCTGCATTACTCCGATTACCTCTACACCCCTATCCTTAAATAGCTCGTTCACCTCCTGAAGGTGGGGCAATTCCTTGACGCAAGGGGGACACCAGGTTGCCCATATATTAAGAACCGTAAGGGTGTTTTCGGAAAGGTCTTCGTTTGTAAAGGAATCACCATCTAAGGTTGTAGTTTCTATATCAAAAGGCCATGAGTTATCCACACCTTCGCTTTTGCCGGAATTGGACGGATCATCAGCCGGCAGGTTAACATCTTCCCCTCCTCCACAAGAGTAAAGCAGGAGGGATAAGGTCAGTATTGCAATTACAGTTATAATTCTCTTCATAAGTTTTCCCCCTCAATTTCTTATAATCACAATGATATAAATATGGAATAGCATTGTCAAGCCTTGGCCGTTTATTTACAGGTATTAATCGAATTTCTTGCAATTCCGCCTCAGGTTAACTATAATAATAGCATTAGAGAATTATCGCAAAAATAAGTGCACATTTTATTATAATAGCAATTATATTTAAGGATTGATTTGGAGGGGATCAGATGGCATCAAATATTAGGGAAGGCTACGGCGCAAATAAGGCGGATTTTGAGGAATTATTCCCGGTGTTGGAAAGATACGGTGCTTCTCCGGGTGGTCTTATTACAATTTTACAGAAGACTCAGGATATATATGGCTATTTGTCCTTGGATGCAATTAACTATATTTCCGAGAAAACGGGCATACCCACTGCACATATTTATGGAGTTGCTACATTTTATACCCAGTTCCGTTTATCTCCTATTGGGAAAAATCTCATCATGCTTTGCAAAGGCACTGCCTGCCATGTGAATGGTGCAGATGCCATAGAGGAAGCTATAACGGAGGAGCTTTTCATTGGGGATGGGGAGACGACGGAAGACGGAATATTTACCTTAAATAATGTGGCATGTCTGGGATGTTGTAGTCTTGCACCTGTCATGATGATAAAAAGCAAGGATGGCGATGAAACCTATGGAAATTTGACCAAGGATGCCACTAAAAAAATTTTAAGGGAGATCAGGACCGATGAGGCCCAATCCCAAAGTTTTAGATAACAGTTTAGTAATGCAGGGAGATATGTTATGAAAATATTGGTAGGGCAGGGTAGCTGCGGTATAGCAAGCGGGGCAAAGAAAACCGCTGTTGAGTTTGAGAAACAAATCAGGGAACAGGGTCTTACAGGCATTACTGTGGAGAAGACTGGATGCGTAGGGAGTTGCTTTTTGGAGCCTATCGTTGATGTATACGACGATGAGGGGAATTTAGAGGTTCGCTATGTAGGTGTTCAGCCGGAAAGGGTGGCGGATATTGTTAAGGGGCACCTTATTGGAGGTGAACCCCTATGGGATTTTTCCATACCTGCCGAAGATGATGATTATCTCACTAAGCAATCTAAGATTGTGCTTAGAAACTGTGGAATAATAAACCCTGAAAAAATTGAAGAATACATGGATTTAGGAGGATATGAGGGGCTAAATAAGGTATTGCATGGGATGACGCCGGAACAGGTTATAGAGGAGGTTAAAATCTCTGGCCTTCGTGGAAGAGGAGGAGCAGGTTTCCCCACCTGGTTCAAATGGGATGCGGCAAGAAATAATCAGGCCAGCGTCAAATATATGGTTTGCAATGCTGACGAGGGAGATCCGGGAGCCTTTATGGATCGCAGCATTTTAGAAGGAGACCCTCATTCACTTCTGGAGGGCATGATTATAGGGGCTTATGCAATAGGGGCAAGGGAAGGAGTCATATATGTCCGGGCTGAATACCCTCTTGCTATTTCTCGTTTAGAAACTGCCATTGAACAGGCCACAGAAAGGGGTATGCTGGGAAAGAACATTATGGGAAGTGATTTTTCCTTCTTGCTTAGTATTAAAGCAGGGGCAGGGGCCTTTGTGTGCGGGGAAGAAACCGCTTTGATTGCCTCTTTGGAAGGGGAAAGGGGGATGCCCCGATTAAAGCCTCCATTTCCTGCACAGAAGGGCTTTTGGCAGATGCCTACCAATATTAACAATGTGGAGACCTTTGCCAACATACCCTGGATTATAACCAGGGGGGGGATGAATTTCGCCTTGATAGGTACGGAAAAAAGCAAGGGAACCAAGGTTTTTGCCTTGGCAGGGAAAATCAAAAAGGGCGGCCTGGTTGAGGTCCCTATGGGACTGCCCATACGGGATGTTATTTTTGAGATCGGCGGAGGCATCAAGAACGATAAGGAGTTTAAGGCCGTTCAGATGGGAGGGCCTTCCGGAGGATGTATTCCGGCCTACCTGGCGGATACACCGGTGGACTATGAATCTATAACACAAACGGGGGCAATAGTAGGTTCGGGAGGAATGATAGTGATGGACGAGGATACCTGCATGGTGGATATGGCAAGGTATTTTCTCGATTTCACCAGGAAGGAGTCCTGTGGAAAATGTAATTATTGCCGCATAGGAACAAAGCGAATGTTAGAGATATTGGAAAGGATCACCGAAGGTAAAGGAAAGACTGGGGACATTGAATTGCTGGAGGAATTGGCCTTAAAGGTTAAGGACGGTTCCATGTGCGGCTTGGGTCAGACTGCACCCAATCCTGTATTGACCACAATTCGCTATTTCAAAAATGAATATGAAGATCATATTTACAATCATAAATGTACGGCCCATTCCTGCAAATCCCTACTCACATTTACCATAAATGACAACTGCACCGGTTGCACTATATGTGCCCGTAAATGCCCGGTGGATGCCATTAGTGGAAATCTTAAGGAAAAACATTTTATTCATCAGGAGAAATGTATTAAATGCGGAAAATGCGAGGAAGTGTGTCGATTTAATGCGGTTCTCAGGGATTGAGGAGGGGCTGTAATGGAAAACATTAAAGTTATAATAGATGGTAAAGAACTTCAAGGCTGTCAGGGTCAGACTATTTTAGATTTGGCAAGAGAAAACGGTATAGAAATACCTACCCTCTGCCACGACGACAGGGTGGAAGTATATGGGGGATGCGGACTTTGTGTGGTGGAGGTTGAGGGTAATCCTAAGTTAGTCAAGGCTTGTGCGACTTTGATTTCACCGGAAATGGCAGTGAAAACTAAGACAGACAGGGTAATAGAATCCAGGAAAACAAATCTTGAATTGCTCCTTTCCAATCATGTGGGTGATTGTAGACCCCCATGTGTATTGGGATGTCCTGCAGGTACTGACTGTCAGGGTTACGTGGGGCTAATTGCCAATGGGGAATACAGGGAATCGGTAAAGCTCATAAAGGAAAACATACCGCTCCCCGGCTGTATTGGAAGGGTTTGTCCTCATCCTTGCGAAGACCATTGTAGAAGACAATTAGTGGATGAATCGGTTTCCATAGCATGGCTCAAAAGGTTCGCAGCCGATATGGAAGGCGATGACCCTTATATTCCGCCGGTGGCTCCCGAAACGGGAAAAAAGGTTGCAGTTGTCGGTGGGGGCCCTTTTGGCCTGTCCGTGGCCTATTATCTAAGGCAGAAGGGTCATGGGGTTACTATCTTTGAATCAATGCCTCATTTTGGAGGAATGCTTCGCTATGGGATTCCCCAGTACAGGCTGCCAAAGGAAGTGGTTGACGGCGAGGTTGCACAGTTCGAAAAGATGGGAATCATTTTAAAGGCTAACACCCATGTGGGCAAGGATATTTCCCTTGAAAAGATAAGAAAAGATTTCGATGCGGTGGCATTAGGAATAGGAGCATGGATATCCACAGGCACAGGAAGCCCGGGTGAAGATGGGGAGGGTGTCCTGGGAGGTATAGATTTTCTGCGTAAGATTGTGAAGGGTGAAGAGGTTACGCTGGGTGATAGAGTTGCCGTCGTAGGAGGCGGGAATACGGCTATGGATGCGTGCCGTACAGCTTTGAGGATGGGTAAGACGGTGTATAACATATACAGGCGTACAAAAGATGAAATGCCTGCCGATATGATTGAGATCGAAGAAGCGGAAGAAGAGGGCGTAATATTTAAGAATCTTACAAATCCTTTGGAGATCATTAAGGATGATAATGGAAGGGTGAAGCAGATTCGCCTCCAGATAATGGAGTTAGGTGAGCCTGATGAAAGTGGAAGAAGAGCCCCTGTGCCCATAGAAGGGAAAACGGAAATTTTAGATGTTGATAATGTGATTCTGGCCATTGGCCAGGCCGTTGACAGCGGGGATTTTAGCGGTTTTGATCTTACGCGTAAAAAGGGCATAGCCTACGATCCGGACACATTCATGACCAGTATGGAAGGGGTTTTTGCCGGAGGGGATTGCGGTAATGATAAAATTTCAATAGCTGTGGAGGCCATCGGTGATGGGGTTAAGGCCACTGAGGTGATACACGCCTATTTAAACGGGGAAAAAATTAAATATAAAAAACCTTATGTGGTGGTTAGGGACGATGTGGATGAAAGAACTTTCGAAGACAGGGAAAGGCGTTGCAGGCCGGTTATGAAGCAGATGACTCCTGAGGAAAGAAAGGATAATTTTGAGGAAATTGTGAAGGGTTATGCTTCTGATCAGGCTGAAATGGAAGGCGACAGATGTCTGGAATGCGGGTGCGGCAAATATTATGAGTGTAAACTTTATGAATATGCCAATACCTATGATGTTGAGCCGGAAAGATTTGAAGGGGAGATAAACCGGGCAGAATTCGATGACCATCATCCTTTCGTAGTAAGAGATCCGGCAAAATGTATACTTTGTGGTCTCTGTGTCAGAGTGTGTCATGAGGTAATGGGTATCACCGCATTAGGACTGGTAAAGCGAGGATTTGATACTACGGTGAAGCCTGCTTTAGAAAGGCCTTTGGCTGATTCCGGCTGTATTAATTGCGGAAATTGTATAAGCCTTTGCCCGGTAGGTGCATTGCTGCCTAAGGTAGTGCATACGAAGCCGATTCCCTTAAACACAGTACCTGTTGCTACCACCTGTACTCAGTGTTTCATCGGATGCCAGATGGCTCTTAAGGTATCGGGTACCAGTGTTGTGGATGTAGAGCCTTTATTGGTTCAACCCAATAGTGGGCTACTTTGTGTCCGTGGAAAATACGGATATAGGGAACTTTATAGTGATAATAGGATTAAAGAACCCTTAATTAGAAAGGATGGAATCTTAACGCCTGTAAGCTGGGAGGAGGCTTTGGATTTAATAGCTTCCCGGCTTAAAAAGGTTAATCCCGGCAGAGTATTAGCGCTTGCCGGTGAGCAAAAAAGTAATGAATCCAAATACATGCTCAGTCTTCTCATTCAAAGAATAACCGGTATAAAACCACGGTGGGAGAGCAAGTATTTTTATCCGGATATGAATTCAGATCAGGGAAAGGGTATGAAAGCTATTATGAGGGCTTCCGGAATTACACCACCTGAGCCTGATAAATATGATTTTACGAATTTCGATGTGGAATTCCTTTATTTGATGGGCTGGGATCCGTGCAATATGGACGAAGGGGAATGGAGGAAGCTGATGGAATCGGCTGAATTCATAGTAGTGCAGGACTCTTTGCTAAAGGGAACTGAGGAGAGGGCCAATGTGGTTTTGCCCTCTGCAGCTTTTGCGGAAATAGATGGCACCTTTACCGATGTTATGGGGAAGATTCAACGAATTAGAAAAGCTGTTCAGGCTCCCGGAGTAGCCCTGGCTGATTGCAAAATCTTGGGGATGCTTCTTAGACGTTTGGGGGAACATGTGGCGTTTCAATCGGCGGAGGATATCTTCAACCTATTAGTCAGGTTAATCCCTGAATACAAGGGATTAACCTGGGACGAAATTGCACCATACGTTTAATCACAATAAGATAATCGATTAAGTATACTAAATATGACATAATGCAATTTATGGTTGTATTTGGAAAATTCATAATGTATAATTATTTTGAGCGGATTGCTAATTATGAAATCCGCTCATTTATCAACTATTGGTAATGGTGCACTTAAAATAAACGAGGGGTATGTTTTATGGGAATCAGAAACAAAAGATGGTATCTTTCTGTATCCATACTTATGGTAGTGACGCTATTTGCAGTTTCTTTGATGGGGTGTGAGAAGAATGGTTCGGGACTTGATCCCCAAAATCCTGTCACAGTAACTTTGTGGCATTATTATACAGGTGATGTCCAATCAGCTTTTGAAGAAAAGATCGGTCTTTTCAATCAGACAGTGGGCATAGAAAAAGGAATAATTGTAGACTCGGTGGGCTTAGGGAGTATTATGGAGCTTGAAGAAAATATTACAGCTTCGGCAAAAGGGGTAATAAATTCTAATCCTATGCCGGATATATTTTTTTCTTACCCTGACAAGGTTCTGGAATTGGATGAGTTTGGTGTATTGACTGATTTAAATCAATATTTCAGCCAAAAGGAAAAAGAGGAGTTTGTTGAGGATTTTCTGTCCGATGCGTATTTCTCAGAAGGTCGCATGCTTTTGGTTCCCATAGTTAAGAGTACAGAAAATTTGTATGTAAATAATACAGCGTGGTCTGATTTCTGTTCCAAACAGGGACTGACAAACTACGATTTGCGAACCTGGGAATCCCTATATCAGGCTGCCCGCCTTTATTATCAGGAAACAGACAAGGAAACCGCTGGTGTAAAATGGGATGGAAAAAGCATGATGGGCATCGATTCTGTGGCCAATTATTTGGTGGTGGCAAGCCGGCAGATGGGAATAGATATAGTGGGTGGCAGCGATGAAAATGAAGGCAGGGTTGAACTCCACAGAGGTTCATTACAGCGTATTTTTGATATCTATTATAATGGTTATAGTATGAAGTATTTTAATTCAGTATGTAGATTCAGATCCGATGATGTGAAATCAGGGGATCTCATAGCCTATACAGGATCCTCATCGGGTGCAGCATATTTCCCAACCTGGGTAGAGGATGGAAGTGATAAAAAGGACATAGATTTTCTGGCCTTAGCCTATCCCGTTTTTAAAGGTGGCGAAAAGTATGCAATTCAGCAGGGGGCGGGGATTTGCATTACTAATATAGATGAAAAGAGGGTTAAAGGATCTGTTGAATTTTTGAAATGGTTGAATGAAAGCGACAACAATTTATCTTTTGCACTGTCTACAGGTTACTTACCGGTGAAAAAGGAGGCATACTCCGGGGATATTTTTAATGAAGTAATTGAAAAATTAAGATCATCTGAAAAAAGTGAAAAGATAGTGGGAGATGTTTATGAGATAGTATTAAAGCAGGTGGTCAATGGTAAAACATGTTCCACAAAAACTTTTGATGGAAGTTATCGAGCCAGAAGGCTTTTGGAAGAAACCCTGATGGAAGTGGCGGAAGAGGGGAGAAAAAAAGCTGATGAATTAAAAGATTTATATAGTACGGAAGATAAGGTTATTGGCGGACTGGAAACCGATTTAGCTTTCGTGAAATGGCTCGAAAGAATTGAGAAGGCCTTAAACGATGAAGAAATACCCTTCAAATATGTGGATTGAATAGAGGATCTGACTTTAAGGAGGGAATATGCGTAAATTGCGTAAATCCAGATCGTTAAGGAGTAAAATTATTCTTTTAATGTCTCTTCTTGTGGCGTTACAAAGCCTGACTTTTGTTGTGGCGCTGGCTTCAAGTCGCATTTTTTTAGCGCTGGATGGGGAGGCTTTTCGTGTTTTTGAAAGCAACATTAACATTAGGGCGCAAAACTTTAACGATAAGATGGGAGATCTCATAACTAACGTAGCCATAGAGAATGATAGGTATATCAATAAAGTATCTAATATAGCCAGGTCCAACTCGATAAATACACGGAACATCCCCAAGGATGAAGCGCTTTATGTGGAGACAATTTCGGCTGCTGCAGAAAGTGTTTTTTCTTTATTGGCTAACAATAGCATAACAGGGGCGTTTATAGTCCTTGATGATTATATGGATGGGAAAATGAACAGCATTCATCCCGGCGTTTATATTCGAAATTCGGCACCCGAGCTAAAGTCAACAGATCCCAATCAGCTTTCTTTTGAAATCGGGCCTTCTTTTTTAGCAAAAAAGCACAAAGTGGCTTTTAGTGTAAATTGGGACATATCGGTGGAATTAACCCAGAATGAAAGGAATCAGGATTTTTACCATAAGCCTTTGGAAGCCGTCCATCAGTACCCGGGGGCTGAGTTGTTGCGTTACGGTTATTGGAAAAATTCTTCTGATATTTTAAATCATAAGAGAGATGTTATCACCTATTCACTGCCTTTGATAGATTTGTGGGGAAAAGCTTTTGGTGTAATGGGTGTAGAGATTTCTCTTCCCCATTTTGCAAGGCATTACTTGCCAAACAACGATATGCCGTATAATACTGCCTTTTATGCACTCACCAAGAGCGATGATAAGGCTATAAACTTGGACTGGTATATTCCAAGTGGACCAATGGCAAGGCAGTATCTACAAGGGGAAAAGAATCTTAAAATAAAGAGGGTTCATGGAACAAATCTTTATGAAACTGCTTTAATGGGGCTTGGTGAAATGTATTGTTCATTAGAGCCACTCCAGCTATATAGTAAGAATTCCCCTTTTTATGATAGTGCGTGGAGCATAGTAGGGTTTGTCTCCCAAGGGACTTTGCGGGCAGGTTCAAAGGATGTTCGCAAAATTTTGCTTATAAGCATAGGAGCGATCACTTTGGTTTCAATCATGGCTATCGTATCATTGGCCTATATATCCACCAGAAAGATAGCAGGGCTTTCCAATCAGATAAGGTCAGCAAAAAGGGATATGGAAATAGAGTTTAATCTTACCGGATTACGTGAAATAGATGATCTCACCTCGGAGGTGGAAAAGCTTAACCGTAGTATAATTAACAGCGCCAAGATTCCTGGCAAAATTATGGAGCTCACCAATATGCCGATGGGTTGCTTCGAGGTTTCGGAAGATAAGCCTAATGTTTCTATAACCAATTATATATACGATCTTCTTGGAATTCCACGGGGAAGCAATGTTACAAAGGAGCAGTGGGAACGTTATTTCGATGTCATGACCTCAGCAAGGAGCGAGGAGAATCCGGATGTTTTTTCCTATATTCATCCCGTGGGGCAGTTTCACTATTGGCTACGTATAAACAAGTCGGATATCAGCGCCGGCACTGTGGGAACGATAATGGATGTATCGGAAGAAATAGAAAACAATATTCGCTTAAATAGAGAATTGGATAGCGATGTTTTAACCGGTCTAAATAACAGGGCAGCATTTAATCGCAAGGTTCAAGCTGCTATACGCAATCATCCTGATAAGATTGGAGCGATGATCTTTATAGACCTTGATAATCTTAAATATGTCAACGATACCTATGGCCATGATGTTGGAGATCGCTATCTTATTCGGGCAGGGGAGATGCTATCCCGTTTCAATAGACATAATGGGATAGTCTGCCGCATTTCGGGAGATGAGTTTGCGGTTTTCCTTTACGGCTATGATAGTAAGGAGGATTTGATGGAGATTATACAGGGGGAGGTGTTCTTCAATCAGGATACAAGTATTATCCTGCCCGGAGGAAAGGAGCACATTGTTCGTTATTCCGGTGGCATTGCCTGGTACCCTGACGATTCCAACACCATGCCCGAATTGCTTAAATTTGCTGATTATGCCATGTATGAAGCCAAGCACAGGCAGAAGGGTACCATTGGCCTTTTTAGTATAGAGTCATATATGAAAAATGTATACATATTGGAGAATAGCGACGCAATCAACGAATTAATTGACGAGGAAATGATTAGATTTGTGTTTCAACCTATTGTGGATACTTTTACCGGGGAGGTTTATGGATATGAAGCATTGATGAGACCTACCCATGAAAGTTTTTCCACCCCCTTAGAAGTATTGCAAGTGGCTACTACCCAGTTCAAATTAAGCCGTCTGGAGAGGATGATTGTCAAAAAGTTAGTTAAGGATTTGTATGAGAATCGGTTTTTGTTCCAGGGAAAGAAAATATTTATCAATAGCATTCCGAATCAACAGCTTTCAGAGGAAGATTTTAAAGATTTAGAAAAATACAGTGAAATCTTCCCCAGCATTGTAGTGGAATTTTTGGAACGGGAAAGTGCTGCATCTGAAAATGTGCAAGACAAAATAGATACTATACGGAGCTATGGTATGTCCATAGCAATAGATGATTTCGGGGCTGGATTTTCTAATGAATTGCAGGTGTTGTCATTGCAACCCGATATCATCAAGATAGATACTAAGATAATTAAGGATATTAATAAGGACAATAGAAGGCAGGATTTTGTTAAGAATATAGTATCCTTTGCAAAAAGCTGGGATATAAAGGTGGTTGCAGAAGGAGTTGAAACCATGGAAGAGTATTTATATCTTAAAGGCTTAGAGGTAGATTATGTACAGGGTTATCTTTTCGCATATCCGGATGCTGAGTTGACGGAGATAAATAATATCCAGAAGTTTATGTATTTTGCAGATTTTTAGGGTAGAATTATGGAAACATATGTTATCATATAAATCATATAAAAGTGGAGGTGCAGTATGAAAAGGTTAATTAAAAACAATGTGTACTGGGTTGGTAAAATAGATTGGGAGTTGGAAACCTTTCACGGTGACGATTATTCCATTAATAACGGGTCAAGCCAAAATGCATACCTGATCCAAGAAGAAAAGACCGTGCTTATAGATACGGTGTGGAAGCCCCATGGGAAAGAGTTTATCGAGAATCTTGAGAAGGAGATAGACCTTAATGAAATAGATTTTATAGTAATCAATCATGGAGAAGTTGATCATAGCGGTGCCTTGCCGGCACTCATGGAAAGGATTCCACATACCCCAATATATTGTACGGCAAACGGTGTAAAATCTCTTACTGGCCAGTATCATCACCCGGAGTGGAATTACAATGTGGTGAAAACCGGTGATTCAATCGATATTGGAAATGGAAAAAAACTCATATTTGTTGAAATGAGGATGCTTCATTGGCCTGATAGCATGGCCACATATTTGACAGATGATAATATTCTGTTTTCCAATGACGCTTTTGGCCAGCATTTTGCCGTAGATGAATTATTTAATGATAAAGCTGATCAATGTTTGCTCTGGGCTGAAGCCATAAAGTATTATGCTAATATACTCAATCCCTTTTCGCCTTTCGTAACGAAAAAGATTGATGAGATCAAGTCTCTTAATTTGCCAATAGACATAATAGCCACTAGCCATGGTGCCATATGGAGGGATAATCCATTGCAGATTGTGGAAAAATATTATGAGTGGTCTCAGTCCTACAAGGAAGATCAAATAACCATAGCTTATGATACAATGTGGGAGGGAACCATGAAGCTTGCCCATAGGATAGCGGAAGAGATAGGGGAGATTGCGCCTGAGACAAAGGTAAAGCTGTTTAATATCTCCAAGGCTGACAAGAACGATATAATGACGGAAATCTTCAAATCAAAGGCCGTGGCCATCGGATCACCGACGGTGGGGCAGAGCATATTGTCGTCAGTAGGCGGGTTTTTAGATTTCCTTACTGAATTGAAATTCAAGGATAAGAAGGCGGCGGTTTTCGGTTGCTATGGTTGGAGTGGAGAGAGTACAAAAATTCTGCGGGAAAAGCTTTTAAATGCAGGCTTCCAGGTGGCAGATCCGGAAATAAAATGTAATTGGAATCCTTCTGACGAGGATCTTGTAAAAGCAACCGAGATAGCAAAAGCACTTTGCTCTTAGACTATGGGGCAGAGGGATAGTAGTTGCCCCTGCCCATTATAGAAAAGGGACTGCTATTTTCATGGCAGTCCTTTTCAAGTATTTGATATAATCCAAATTTAAAGCGTGCCCGGCTCCACTTTGTGCCCCTTAAGGTGGCAATAGGGGTGTCAGCCATTTTGGGTTATGCCAATCTGTATGGAAGTCGCAGGCGGCCCCCAAACAGGGTGCTACCGGCTCTCAACACTACCCGTAAATAGCTGATAAGGATAAACTATAAAGCACATATTCCGTCACAAGTATGTTAAAATGTTCTGAGAAAACCGGGAGTAAATAAGGTAGAAAATGGCGGTGGGCATATGACATATATCGAAAATATTTTTGTATGCATAGCCGGGCCACTCTTGTTGGCCAATCTTTACATGGGGAAGAAATATCATAAGGTATTTTTCTTTTGTATTGCAGGTATGGGTGCCTGTATATTGTCGGCTTATATCAACACCTTTTTCGCCAAACTATACGGTGCAGATTTTATAGATGCTACGACCCAGATTGCACCTGTGGTGGAGGAGATTATGAAATTACTTCCTTTGCTTTTCTATCTGCTAATCTTTGAACCAAAACCTGACAGGATCAATATGGCAGTTATAATTGTAGCCACTAGCTTTGCCACATTTGAAAATATATGCTATCTTATAGAAAACGGTGCTTCCCAACTTTCTTTTATACTTGTCCGGGGCTTTGGCACAGGTGCTATGCACATAGTTTGCGGTGTAATTGCAAGCTATGGTCTTGTTTATGTGTGGCAACATAACTGGCTCAAGGTATCAGGAACATTTGGGCTTTTGGGTGCAGCTATCACCTTTCATGCAATTTATAATCTTTTGATTGCACATGGTGGCATGACTCAATACATTGCCTATTCATTACCAATTTCTACAATGGTTTTAGGAGTAGTGGCAAGCAGGATATATAGGTCAGGAAAATTAGCAAGAATATAGTAAATATTATTTTAAGAGAATATTTTATCAAAGAGCTATCAATATGGAGGCTCTTTTTTTCTTTATAGTAATAGGGAAGTATGCAATTTTTTTATTTGTGGTGCGTAGTTTTGGGTTTTTTTGTACCTATATAGGTAGAAGGGGAATTTTGTAGGAAAGGAGCGTTTTAAATGTATGATACGGCGGAACGGGTCAGACGAGTGCGGATGCGTGCCGGGCAGTTGCACCGTAAAAGGGAAAATCGATTTATAGGCGGGCTTGCCTCGCTGTGCTCCATGCTGGCCTTATTCCTTATTGGTGCCGTTTGTGCCATGACAGACGGAGCGCAAGGCGGTGTGGTGTCAAGTTTATGTGGCGCGATGCTACTATATGAAAACGCAGGCGGCTATGTCCTTGCCGGAGTGCTTTCTTTTGCCGCTGCAGTGGTGATTACGGTGCTCTGTATCAGATATAGAGCTAAGATGGAAAAACGCAATTAAGGAAACAAGGAGGAGGACAAGAGAAAATGAAAAGAAAGATGATAAGTATGCTGTTAGTGATGTGTATGATACTGACATTATTGCCGGTTGTCAGCCCTGTCACACATGCAGCTTCATCACAGTTCGACAGCATACTGAAGATGGATAAGGTCGCACCTTCGGGTTATGATCCAAACAGCACTGAAAATCCCTATGGCTACAAGTTGGGCGAGCCTTTTTTGCTTAACGCCATTAGCGAGCTGCTGATCTATAAGACCTATGATCTTAATAATAGCAGTAAGGTGCACAAATCGTCAACCAGCTATGACGATGCAATCAAATCGAACGCCTTCAGTTCAAGTAATCCTACAAACCTCTCCGGCACGAAGGAATATTTATATGTTGAAGCCGTGGCCTTTGACCCCGCCGGCTCGGGCCGGAAGGATCATGTGGCCTATATCGGCTTAAAGTATAATTCTACAAGCCCAATATATAGTTACATCATGGTTTGGGTGCAAAACACTGTTACCGGAGTGGTTAGCAATGAACGGTCTTATAATTGTATGGCATCATGGTTTAGCGAGAATCAGGGAATGTATCAACACGAAGCCGGCAACTTCTTCGCCATCACCGCCGGTGACTACTCGGGGAACGGCAAGGAAACCATCGTTGCCTATTTAGCCAACGATGGTAATCAATACGGATTGATAGAACTGGAGTATGATGCCGCAACAAATGTGCTTGATCTAATAGATAATAAGATACAGCAGGATATGCTCCACCCCAAATACGTCACCGAGGTTTTTGGGAGGAAAATGGCTGAGAGCGACTACAAGCAAAATAAGCTCTCCTGCGACCTTGCCACCGGGGATTTCAACGGCGACGGTATTGACGACTTAGCCGTCCTCTCTTACATCAACAGGGTAGAAGGGCAAACCTATGATACTAACTGGAAGAATATTGATTGCGCTTACTACTGCCCCTGGCTGAGAGTGGCCTACGGTCAGGAGAAGGGTCATGCAGGTGTCTTAGACAACGATAAAACCGATTTTTCCAAGCTGTGGCACAACTGGCACGATGTTAACGGTGTGAAGAAATATCGCTCCATGATTGCCCCCGGTATTGCGGCAGGTGACACCGACGGCGATGGAAAAGATGAGATCACTGTGGCCGGTTACGAAAATATTATCAAAGCGAAGAAAGACAGCTATGATTGTGATACCCCCTTTGATATCAACAAAGATAAAATTCTCATTGCAAGCTTCGATGCTGAAAACCGTCTCGGCCAAATTGCAAGAGATGATGATATCACCCGCTTTAACCAAGTAGATGCCAACGGCTGGCTCAAAGGCACCAATACATCCATTTTTACCGGCGATAAGGTATGGCAGCCCATGGGTGTGGAATGTGTGGCATTCAATGGTCACGCCAACAAGGAACTAATGTTCATCGGAGGCACAATTTACGATGTGGACGGCTCGCCAAGCGTGAAATATACTCCCGACTATTTCACAAAAAATGATTCCGCTGTGGGGGGAAGCACCATAAACACCGGCTTTATCCCTTCCCTGGCGGTAGGGAATTTTGACGGTAACAAATATGGTTACGAACAGATTATATTCACCGTCGGTTTGAAGGAGACGAGCACCCACGACTATTTCTACCTTCGAGGTTTCATTGGCAGGGAGTATGACAAGGATACAGGTGAACTTAAGGTTGAGGGGAATAATGATACCTACTATTCCAACGGCGACAACCCCGGTAGCTCCAACCACATATCAAATGATTTAATTATTGACAATAAGGGTGATGGCTTTACACAGGTGTTAAACTGCGTTTTTGTCCCCATTGACAGAGACAAGGACGGCACTATGGTCAGATATGTGGGAGTAGACTATGCTTACTCGGATCCCCAGGTCATGGCTGTGCTGCAAGCGGCCCCCTGGTTTGGAGAGCTTGGGGATGACTATGGCTCTACCACATACACTTTCACCCAGGAGTATGAATACACCCTTGGTTCATCAAACAGTGTATCCTTTGGAGCGGGCGGTGTGCTCAGTCTGGAGGGAACCGTCGGTGGTATCGACATTAAAGCAGGTTATGTCATGGACTGGACAAAGAGCTTTGAAGATACTCTGATTCATTCCACTTCTGACAGTTTTACAGCGAAGGCATACGACAGCGTCGTGGTTTATCGCACCCCTGTTTTTGTTTATAAATATGAAGCCTTTAACGAAGAGACTAATGATTGGCATAATGATGGTATGAGTATTTCTGTTCCTAAGACACCAACCTACGTCCAGATGTCGGTAGCCGATTACAATGCTTTCGCAGATGCCTACAATCAGCTTGGGATTGCGAATGCCAAAGGCAAACCTTTCAAAGAGATGGAGCGGCTGGATCTTCAAAATGATTTGCAATGGCTGGGGCAGGAGGGGAATCCCTGGGGCTACAGCAACAGCATCACATCCGTCAGCAGTGCCAGCTACCGTTTGGGCTATAACGGTGGCGAAACCTCCAGCACCAGCGCTGATGGAAGCGCACAAACAGAAACCATCGAACAGGCGCATGGTTTCACTTTCGAAATGACAGCCACTTTTGGTTTTGATGCATGTTTTGTCTCTTCCAAGGCGGGCTTTTATGGCAGTCTTGATTATATGAGCGGTTCAAGCGAATCCACCACCAAATCCAGCAGCACAGAGACAAGCGGCACCGTGCAGGATTTGGATGCAGAGGCCTTGGTGGCTAAAGGTATCCCCGAATCCGTCATTCGGGCATATGGCTTCACCTGGGCACTGGGCAAGACCACCCGCAATCTGGGTGTGGCAGGCAAGAATGTGCTCATCCTGGGTTACAAAGTGACAGATATCACTGCTCCCACACCTCCGGTCACCGATTTAGAAGTAGACTTGAGGGGCGAGGCTTCCGTTGAGTTGACATGGAGCAAGCCGGATACCACAGGCCGGTTCCCAGTAGATGGTTACAATGTCTATCAAAAAAAAGGAAACAGCTATGAGCGTCTGAACGAAGATCTGCTTGGAGCTGGTGAGAGTTCCTATGAGGTTTCCGGTCTGAAGAGCAACACGGAGTACACATTCGTTGTGACGACCTATAATACTGAAAAAGGCGAAAGTCTTTGGTCTAATGAAGCAGCCATTACCATGCCGAAAAAGAACATCTCCCTCTATTTGGAATATGATAAGCAGGATGTGAGCGTGACTGCCACCCACCTGGGGAATGTTGGTATTTCCAGCGGCCAATCTGTACCGGAAGAGAGCATTGTTTACATAGAGGTTGTTCCCCGAGATAGCAGCACCATCACCCGTGTTACCTTAACCTCAGGGGGCGACACCCTGGAGATAACTTCGGCAGATGGTAAATTCAATTTTATCATTCGAGATGAAACGACCATCAAAGTTGAAACTGCCAGTGTTGCCGTAACAAGTTTTGTAAGTTATGACGATATAACAATGGATGAAGAAGAAAACCGGATGGGCTCGCTCACAGCAACTGTGGGGGGGTATGCTTTCGACCCAAGTGGTGCGGAGGTTTATGATGCCATCGAATTTACAGCAGACCCTGCAGAAGGTTATGTGCTGAAAGAGTGGCATATTCGTACGGATGGCATTATAACTTCTATTACGGCAGCAGGAAGCAATACGCTGACCTTCTATCCTTTTGCCGAAACGCACCATGTAATAGCTGTTTTTGCTTTTGAAGACGATCCTGATATGCAGCGAAAGGTTTTGATTAAGAACGCAGATGGAGGCACCATCACGGTGACCAATGACGAGGGGATTACTCTGAAACCTGATGAAGATGGATATATCAGCATATATGACAGTACTGTTTTGACTTTTGAAATCGACGTCAATAAGTATCATACCTTTAAAAGGTGGACGGATTACTTTGCGACTTATAGCAAGGATATAACGAGGATCACCTGGAAGGCTCTTGAAAATATCACTGTTGGAGCAGAGTTCTCTGCAAACCTTCGATATCCGGTCACCTTCTCCCCCATAGAAGAAAACGGTGGCAGGGGAACGCTGACAGCAGAAGCAAACGGAAGTACAATCGATTCCGGAGACAGGCTTGTTCCGGAAACCAAGGTCGTTTTTGATGCCCAGGCAGATTCTGATAGCCGGCTCCTGAAATGGGCCATAAGCGAGGGGACAATCACCAAGTTTAAACAGATGGA
Source organism: Anaerovoracaceae bacterium (assembly GCA_050953445.1). GTDB lineage: Bacteria > Bacillota > Clostridia > Peptostreptococcales > Anaerovoracaceae > JBMNMS01. The sequence goes on along the minus strand of JBMNMS010000002.1, from coordinate 410,468 downwards.
TGACCTGATAAAAAATGACATTTACACCATTACATCTCTGGCCGCCACCAGCAATGTGGATGCCTATTTCAAGGCGATAGAACAGTACAGTTTGACTATCATCACGCCCTATAACGGCAGCATTAAAGTCAAACGAGGTGACGATGATTTGGTGGATGGAAATCAAATAGGATTTGGAGATATTCTGACCATAACTGCCACACCGGCAGATGGATATATTCTCTCTGCACTGACAGTAAATGATTTACCACTTTCATCCGGCAATACTTTTACCGTTAAAGATAATGCGGAGATTGTAGCACTGTTTTCCGAAAAATCTTCCGGTGGAAGCGGAGGTAGCAGCGGAAGCGGAGGAACTGGCGGAGGTGGAGGGGAGATTACACCGGAAACTTCCAAACCATCAATTAAGATTGAAGGGGATGTGCATTCTGTTCCCATTACAGCGCTTGTCCAAGGTAATACTGTTGTAATAGAAGCACCTTCCGAACAAGAAATTAAAAGCATTATCAATGCTGCCATAGATGATGACAAACCGGTATCTATCGATTTAAGACCTTTATCCACTAATCTTGACACAGCGATTATTCCAAATGATATCCTGTCCGGAATTGCCTTTTCGTCTGCAGCGGGACTTGAGATTACCATGTCCGATGGCAAGAGTGTAAGCCTTGACAATAAGGCTATCGATGCCCTGATTTCAACCGGCTCTTCCGATTTGAAGCTATGTGCCAATGAAGTTTCAGTCGGTGCCCTGACCGATGCTCAAAGACATTTGGTGGGGGATGCGCTTGTTATCAATTTGACCGCTTACATGGGCACAACTCAGGTTCACGATTTTGGCGGAGGTATTGCTACCGTCAGAATCCCCGTCAGCGGCACTCCGGTTGAACATCCCATTGTCTGGCGCATGATTACGGAAGCAGACGGTAAGGTGGTTTTAGAGGCGATAGAGTGCATTTACGATTCCGGATCTCACTGCTATGAGTTTCATACGGGATCCTTCTCCGAATATGTAATCGGCGATTATCCTTTTACAGATACGGCAGATACCGCATGGTACTATAAGGATGCAGTTTATGCATACATTCACAACCTCTTTGCCGGAACAACGGACACAACCTTCAGCTCCGACCTTGCCATGACCCGTGGTATGCTGGTAATGGTAATGTGGCGCATGGAGGGGAATACCACAGTAAACAGCGGGGCGGAATTTACCGATGTTGCCCAGGGCGCATGGTATGCCGATGCAGTGGCATGGGCAGCGGCAAATGAAATCGTGACAGGTTATGGGAGTAACAGGTTTGGCCCTAATGACACGATTACACGGGAACAGATGGCGGCACTCCTATATCGTTATGCAAAGTATAAAGGATACGATGTTTCAGTAGGAGGGGATACTAATATTCTCTCTTATATGGATTCTTTCGATATTTCGGAGTATGCTATTCCTGCCATGCAGTGGGCCTGCGGTGCAGGAGTCATTCAAGGTAGCAAGGGCAACTTGATGCCCGGAGGCGATGCCACCCGAGCCCAGGTAGCGGCAATCTTAAACCGTTTTATTGAGAATCATAAAAAATAGCGTGAACCGTATAGGGTGCGAATATGCTCAATACTATGAAATAAGTATTATTTTATGATACCTTTGAATTTGCCGACACACTGATGATACAAAATAGTAAATTATAATTTTAAAAAAATAACCCTGCAACCATTGAAATAGCAGGGTTATTTCCTTAGTGATGACGGTGAGGATATCTGGACATACAGCCCTTTTCAAATATTTTTCAATAGGTATCAAGGTTTTTTCGAGGATTTTCTTTGGTACAAACTTGATCAATGGATTTATGGTTGCCATTCAAAAAGTGTGTTATAATCAGGAGGAAATGTGCAACAAATGTCGAAATGTGTATTTAACATTATGTGAAAAAAAAAGAGGTAATTTATATTGGTGGCAGGACGGGTGGGCATAAACAATAGTAATAAGAAAAAAAGAAGGCTTAAGCTTTATGCTTTAATCGTCCTTTTAATTATCATCGGTATTTTGTTCGTAAAATTATTGGATGGTGGCATTAATGAAACCGGCAGGAATGATATAAATGAGGAAAACCGGATTGAAGATTTGCCTTTGTTGGGTAATAAGGACTTTGGAGATATACAAACCATTATAGAATACGGGGACAATGTATTTGTCAGTGCCCACTATCCTTCCTTTGGCAAGGATACTATTGATAAACTGAGTGAGAGCTTAATACGGGGTTATATTGAGGGTTATAAAAACGATTTAACTGAAGAGGTTTTAGTAGACCCGAAGCACCATTATGAGCTCAATATTGATTACGAAACCTATGGGGCACCGAATGATTTAGTAAGTATTGCTTTTACCATTACAGAAGATTCATCTTCCTTTGCCCATCCCGATGTGGGCATAATCACAAGAACGTATGACCTTGCCAACGATTCAATAATTGGATTGAATGATATTATGGAGGGCGAATATTTAGAGTATATTGCTCAGGCATGTGAAAATATTTTCAGAACAAGTAAAATTTATAAAAAAAATATGGATTCTTCAATATTTAAAGAAGGGATTTATCCCTCCCCTGAAAACTATGCAAATTTCATATTTATAGATGATGGAATCGTGTTCAAGTTTGCGAAGTATCAGTTGTTTAGCGGAAATTTTGGAATGCCTGTTGCTGAAATACCATATGTGGAGTTAAAGGATTATATAAAAAAGGAATGGCTGGAGTTTTTCGTTGCAGAAAAGGATATAGCGGAGGAGGACTCTGATTTTCCTGATCAGGATTCTAAGCAACAAAAAGAAGAGATTGTTTTACCCGAAAGAGATATAGACCCCAACAAGCCTATGGTTGCGTTAACATATGACGATGGTCCTAACAAGAAAACTACGACACCCATTTTAGATGCGCTAAAAGAGCACGGTGGTGTGGCAACATTTTTCATATTAGGAAACAGGGTTTCAAATAATTCAGGTCTTTTAATACGTATGTTAGAAGAAGGCAGCGAAATAGGAAACCATAGCTATAGTCATAAGGAATTGACTAAGTTGTCCTATAATGAGCTGATGGAACAAATAACAAACACCCAACAGGCAGTTATTGAAGTAACTGGTTATGAGCCAAGGCTGCTAAGACCCACTTATGGCTCCTTTAATGACAGGTTAAAGGCCGATGCAAATATGCCGCTCATACTTTGGTCTATCGACACCCTTGATTGGAAAAGTAGAAATACCAAAGCAATAACAGATCATGTTTTAAAAAATGTTTCCGATGGGGATATTATATTGATGCATGACCTTTACGATAGTACTGTGGAAGCATCACAAATATTGATACCCAAATTAATAGACATGGGCTATCAATTGGTAACCGTTAGTGAACTATTCGAAATTAAGGGTACAACCTTGGTAAACGGACAGGTTTATAGAAAATAGGCTGATGGCGGAAGGTTAGCAAAGTAGGTTAATAGTTAATAGTGGAATACGGTAAGAGAAAGCTTACACAAATACCATATGGATGTGTTAATGTGGTCTTATAGATTTGAAGGAGAGATAAGTGTAAAATGGCGGCGGATGAAGTTTTATACCAGGCTTATCTAAATGGTGATGATTCCGGCTTGTCCCTGCTCATGGATCAATACGGGGACAGGCTAACACTATATATAAATGGCTACCTCCACGATATTCATGATTCGGAGGATTTGATGATAGAAGCTTTCGCCTATCTAATCGCCAAAAAACCTAAAATTTGTGATGGATGTTTCAAGGCCTATCTTTATAAAATGGCTCGAAATCTCTCTCTGCGGTTTGTGGCCAGAAAACGTATGAAACGCACCTTTAGCTTTGAAGAGATTGAGAAAGAACCTGAAAGCAAAACACTGATAGATGAAACTTTACAAAAAGAGGAGCTTAACCAGTGCCTGTATTCATGCATGGACCAGTTGAAAACCGGTTATAGGGAAGCCCTCTACTTAGTTTACTTTGAAAATATGAGCCATGCAGAAGCCGCAAAGGTTCTGGTAAAAAGTGAAAGACAGGTAGCGGACCTAGTATTTCGGGGAAGGAAGTCCCTGAGAAAGTTTTTAGAGGGGGAGGGGATCACAAGTGCAAACTACTGAAGAGAGAGTCTTGGCTGTAAAACTTCGCAGTAAAGAAATTGCAAGCCAAAATCGGATACGTAAGCAACGCACTTTGAAGATCGGATCTTTTGCTGGCAGTTTGCTGATTATAGTGACTGTGTCTTTTATAATGCCGGGTGTAATGAACTTGATGTCAGATAATGAATACTCAAACATTGGCATGGCTGCCGGCATTTTTGATGGGGGCAGCTTCTTAGGTTATGTTATTTTGGGGCTCCTATCCTTTGCTCTTGGAGTCAGTGTTACAATCCTGTCTTACAAGATTAAACAAAGAAACCTGGAGAGTCGGGATGATTGAGCTATTTGACAATATCCTGCAATTAGTTGCCGCCTTACTGGCCACTGTGGGTGCAGGTCTTATGTTTTATAAATATCATCTGCAGGCCTACTTGCTCCTCACCTGTTTTTTTGCCACTTTTATGCTGGGTTCCCTTTATTGGACACTTCACTATCTTTTGTTTTGCTATACACCACAAATTTTCTACGTATCTGAACTGGCATGGGTCGCCAGTCATATCTTTTTATTGACCTTGGCTTGTACCTTAGCCAGCCCTGAAGAGAGAAAATTCAAACATTTTGCAATATGGCTTGCCCCAGTATTTTGTATTTCTCAGTTGATTCTCTATTTGTCTCATGCTGATGTATTGTTTAATACCATGGTAAGCGCTTTGGCTCTGGCCATTATGTGGTATGCTTTGCGAGGATTATTATATGCCAGACAGCAAACCGGTAAACAGAGAGAGAGGCAATATTTCCACTTAGCCCTTTTAGCGATAATTATACTGGAACATGGGCTTTGGACGTCTTCATGTTTTTGGTTGAGTGATAGCTTGACTAATCCCTATTTCTGGATTGATTTTCTTTTAACGATGGCATTGGTTTTATTTTTGCCTGCCACTCGGAAGGCGGTGGCTCCATGACCTATCCTATATAGGGAGCATTTTTGTCTAAATAACGGTAACGGCGGTTAAAACATATCAACCAGAGCTACTTTTTGAATCAACCGAAATATTAGAACGTATTAGAAATCAACCTATGGTACTCTGGAAGTGCTCACAAAAATAAATAATAAAGTAGGCATTCAAAAATCAAAACATCTTCAAAGGCAACCACCAATAAAGACAATTTAAGAAAAGCAAACTGAATACGGAAAAGGGCAGGTGTCATCCTACAAGGGAAGGCATCTGCTCTTTTTAAATACTACAACCTTTTGCCAATTGAATATGGTAAAATTATGATAGTGGTTTTATTTTTGATAAAGCGATGGAGGTTGAGTTACAATGCAATTGCTTAAAAAAGCCTTAATGATAATTTGGAAGATTGTTTTATTTTGTTTTGCCATTCCGGTTGCAGTTGTAATTCTGCCTTTCTATGGGATTTATACCCTGTTTAGCAAAACACAAGGCAAGGCAGTGGATAAAATAAGACACAAAAAGAATAAAACTAATAAGGGCAAAGACAACTGTAAAGACAACAGAGATTGGATCGATAGGCTCGAAGAATATGATGCTCTGCTCCATGATTAAATAATACGCCCTGAGTGAAAAACCCAAGGCGTATTATTAATAACAAATTATAATACAACCCACACCGTTTCATCTCCGCAGATGTTGCGAATCTTCAGGCGAAGCGGTTTCTTTTCGCTTTTTATACTTCCATCCCAGAAATCTTTTGTTTTTACGCCATCAAGTGTTATATAACCCAGCTTGTCTATTTTTATTTCTGTATCTGAATGCCATTCGCCGCTATCGGCGGTACAGTCAAGAGATAAAAACTCTATTAACTCTAATCCTTCATTGCTGATAACAATAGGCTTGTATGGACTTTTATCACTGGAATTTGCAAAGGATTTTTGATTATACTCATCAATTTTCTGGTTCACACGGTCACTCATAAACTGATTTATCGTTATTTTATATTCAGGAATTAAGGTTTCTTGTACTTGTTCGCAGGTGAATTCCGCATAATCCTCTACTACAACATCATCAAGAATGTCTTTTAAATCCCGAAGCTCAATATTTACTGTAGTGCTGTCATCATCGGCGATAAACTTTTCTATCTCTGTTTTATCTGTGATATCTATGTAATAAATAATCACCTTTTTTATATTGCTATCAAGATCGGGAATGGCCTCATGTAAAATACGATTCATCATAACTACATCAAGAAGTTTTGAACTGCTGTCCATAAGATTAGGCACATAAACCGGAACAGAGCCCAGCTTACTATCAGAGATTGCCCCTTCCCAAAAGCTGTCCAGCCCATCTTCATTTTTCAGCCCCGGAATTAGCGACTTGATCTTCTCCATGGTTTGAACCGGATTTCTGTAAAGAGAAACACCATCTTTAATTTCCAGCACATCAAATTCAGCCTTGTCCGCAACAAGTCGGTCTCGGGTAGTCTGAATAGAATTTATGCCAATATCGCAGTGAATAAATCTTCTGCCCAGCTTATTAGCAACTGCAGCAGTTACACCGCTGCCACCGAAGAAGTCTGCTATGAGCATGTCTTGGTTGGAAGCAGCCTTAATAATTTTCTCGAGTAGAGCCTCCGGTTTTTGTGTAGCGTAGTCTGTTCGCTCAGTTGCAGCTTGATTTACAATATCAATCATCCAATAATCCGAAGGTGCAAAACCATCACCAAGATAATCGCGTACAACTAATTCTGGATGTTCAATCTCCCACTGTTGATCCACATCTTTGGCACCTTTGATAGGGCTACCTTCTATTCCACGACCACATAATCTATAGTAGCCCTTTTCATCTTTTAATTTGTACTTTTTTATGGTTGCTTCAGAATATTCCTGCAAAACTCCGGGAGCATCCCAGTTAAATATATATTTATCGGAATCTTTAGCATACCAGAATATATCGTGATGTTTTCTATTAAAGTAATTTTTACTAAATTGTCTTGTTTGGTAGCACCAGACAATGTTATTTAGAAAGCTTGCATCACCAAATATTTCATCTAATAATATTTTTACATAATGTGAAATATTGTAATCCAAGTGGACAAAGATAGTTCCAGTTTCACTCATGATGCTTTTGATAGCCATAAGATTTTCATACATCCAGTTAAGATACTTTTCCTTATCCCAAACATCTCCGTACATTTTTTCTTCAAAGGCTCGGAACTCTTCGCTTGTTTCAAGCTCTTGCTCTGCTTTGGCTATTGCCTCGGCAACTTTAGGGTTACGGCGGATATATACCTTTTTAGCATAATCTGCACCGCTGGCAAAAGGAGGATCTATGTAGACAAGATCAACCTCCATCCCTTGTTCTTTTAGAAAGGCACAGGCAGAAACACATTCACCTCGAATTACCATGTTGCCCTCTTTATTTTCGCCTACTGTTTCTTGCTTTTCCATTTCATAAAGGGGCATGCCACGGCGCAGCTTACTGCTGACATCATTTGCACCTTTGTATTTTAATGTGCGTTTAAAATTATCTAAGATAGCCTGTCCCTCAATAGGGTCAGGGAAAAAGGGTATATACTTAATTGCCATTGAACTTTTCCTCCTTAAAAAATTCCTCAATTGTTTTTGCCGTCATCATGATTCTGTCATTCTCGCTCATGCTGTCTTCAAGATAAAGGTATTCAAAACGATCATAGCCAAACTTCTCATTATTTTTTTCCTTGAATGCTGTTTCCATAAAAGAGCGTTTTTCTATGAAAGTAGGATCATTTGCATAAATCCTGCCTTTAGTTTCAACAATTACGGCCTTGTATATTTTATTATCTCTGCGCTTAACGACTAAAAAGTCAGGGGTATACATACCAATATAAACCCACTTAGTCCCGCTTTGCTTGTAGCACTTGATTTTAAATTCCGTCAAAGCCCTGTCCCCGTTGTAATATACCTCAAGACCTATGGATTTGGTAATATCAAGCTTTAAAAGTTCTTCTAAAAATGTTCTTTCAAAGCTACTATCGGTCTTATAAGGCAGGTAATGGAATGTTCTGTCCTTCATAGGATGAGAAATAATCTGTTTTCTCAGCATTTCAGCTATATCCTTTTGACCGGTTTCCTCGGCAAGGTCTAACAGTTTCTGTTCTTTTGGAGCCAGTTTTAACTTTCCTTTGTCATCCAGTATAATTTTATCAACAGTTTTTTCATCAGGATAAAATATAGATATATCCGGAGTCTGAATTTCCGTTTTAAAATTTTCAACTTTGAGCAAAGCGGCTTCCTCGGGAATTAGCTCCTCAACAGTTTCAAAGCTGCGCTTTTCGTAAAAAGCTTTGCGTATATTGGCATTTATAGCTGTAATATCGTAGTTTGAACTGAAATAGGTATTGCCATCTCGTTTATATGTAATTTCTTCAAATACGTTTATTAATTTATATTTATGAGTATTTAAATCCGAAATGACTATAGACCCGAATCCTTCTTTAGCAATACTGTACAGCCACATATTATAATTTGCCAAAGTGCGACCATGTTCTGTATTTTTTGTGTGTATTTCAGTGATGGCTAAACCCTGCTTGATAGAAGCCTCTTTAACAATTGAGTCTTTTTTTGAGCTTCGGACTGAATCAGATATATTTTGGCTAACTGACAATCCTTCATCAATGACAAGTGTTTTATAGTTTATTTTTAGCTGATAAAAATCAATTTTTGGTAGCTTTAAATAAGCGGTACGGTCATACCGCTTAATCGTTGATTTGGAATTTATATTGCCGCTTTCAAATTCCCTAATTGAAATATGATGCTGCTTTTCCAATTGTGCATTCAAAGTCTTGGCATTGCTTTCATTTAGGTAAATCAGAGCTGTCTCTATAACTCCTCTTTCTACCTGCCTAAGGCAACGGCAGGATGTTTGAAGCACCATATTTGTACTGCAATCACCTTCTTGAGATAAGATAATCCCCGTTAAGCTACGACAATCCCAGCCTTCCTTGCCAATTTGCACAAGTAAAACTATGCGTATTTTTGAAAATGGTTTATCAAGACTTTCAAATTCCAGTTGGCTATCAACCGGTATGGAATATTCTTTGTTTCCTCCATGAAACTTTAATACAATTTCTGATGGGTTCAGTCCATATTCCTCTGCTATCCTTACAGCAAGGGGATAAACCTGTTCTTCAAGAGTCCTTATACTGCCACAATACACGCCAAGCTTTGCAACTGTGCCATCAAAGTAAATAGTATCTTTATATTTATCCAAAAACTCACGGAGGCCTTTTTCTGTTATGTCCAAGCGATCGTTATTTGTGGCGATTTTCACGGTAGGCACTTTAAGAAAATTTCCGATACCGCTTACAAGGGGATAATAATGCACAATGTTTGAAATTTCGGAACTTGATATTGTTAGGCTGTCAGTAACTTGAAATTTTTCTGCCTTTTCAAGATATGGTGTGCCTGAAAAACCAATTACACTTGTTACAGTGCTATTTCTCATCCATTTTGTAACCACAGCTCGAAGCTTCTTGTTGTTGGTTGCAGCGTGGTGAACTTCATCAATAAAGATTGATAGCTGGGGCAGCTTGCCTATAAGATTACGTAATTCATTGGCCTGTCTGTCTCTTTCATCATCACTTTCTTCAAACATATTAATTTGTCCGTCTTGTTCTTGGATGCGATCAAGAATTACCTTTTCGGCATTGGTTACGGCTACTAATCCGAACAAGCTATCTAAAGGTTGATGGATAGCAATCTTTTGAACATTGGGATTCTTAGTTTTGTTAGACTTCTTTGTACTTTTATTTTGATCCAATACTTCAAATACAAGCTCTCGCTTTAGGTTAGATGCTGCAGGCTCTGGGATTACCCATGAAGGATCAAAGTGCTGTATGGTTCTAAGGCTGGGCACCACAGAAGTTTTTAGTCCAGACGGTGCAAAAATTATAAAATTGTGTGCAAAGGCTTTATTATCAGGCTCGTTTTGAGCAAAATATAAATCCAAATATATGAAGGCAGCCATTAAATATGTTTTTCCGGCTCCCATTGGTAAACTAAATAGGTAGTCTGTATAAGAAATATCATAAAATAATGACTTGAAGACAGATTCATAATCTATGCTTTCAGGATTATCTTTTATTTGTTTAACTACCTTAGGTGATACCATTGCACCCGAATCATCAATTAGTGATGCGTATTCTAAGAGAGCAACTGCAGCAGGATTATTATTCAGAAAGGTTCTTGCGTTTGATTTTAATTCTATCTCTTTAATATCTATATTGTTAAACGCACCGGAATAAAACAGTTGAGATAGCGGCTTATTATCATAAGCTATTTTCAAAAACAGATATGTTGAAATGGCTTCTATCTGTGCATCCCTCATTTTTCCAGTAGTTGTAATATAATTAATAAGGTCTGTTATTGGACAATCTTTAGAGGCAAGCCATGTCTCCCTTTTTTTATTTATCATTTTATAGAACATATTCTAATTATCTCCCTCAGCAATATTACATTCTAAACTGACAATGTCTCCAATATCTACATTTAAAGCAGTTGATATCTTTACAAGCGCATCCATGCTCACATATTCGTCCTTCCCGAGTTTGGCAAGGGTGGAAGTACTAATTCGTGCAAGTTCTAGTAAATCTACTTTTTTCATATTCCTGTCTATTAATAACTTCCAAAGTTTTTTGTAAGTAACTTTCATTGATCTGTTCTCCTTTGCCTTCGTTTTGTATATTATAAGTCATCCACAAGAAATGTGCAATAATATTTCTGTTTTATAAACATTATTTCTGTATATATAGATTTATATTTTATATGATTTTGAATGGCAAAGATTAATACATAAATCCAGCTTTCCTAATTTTATGAAATTAAATCCTTATGGCAGGAGCCGTTTATTTGAGTTATTTTTCAAATAAACGGCCTTTTTATTATGCCGAAGGATAATTATGTTATAAGAATTATCAATTTTTTGTAGACCCTTTATGAAACCGGATTAGTAGTAGAGGGTATTTTTCAAAAAAAAAAATATTTTGGTCCAACTGTTCGCTGAAACCGGATTAATAGTAGAGAGATAAATAAACCCGCTCACACCCTGCATTTTATCGGCTTAATAGTAGGGATATATTTTCAAAACAAAAAAGGAGATGATTAAAATACCAAAACGATTTAACACCATTGATGGTGAAACACTTATGAATCAGCCGCTGCAGCCAATTCAATTTGTGGTGAAGGGACTGTTATCAAATGGACTTCATTTATTAGCTGGGGCGCCTAAGTCGGGAAAAAGCTGGCTTGCTCTTTGGCTGTCAGTGACTATTGCCAAGGGCGAAGCTGTCTGGGGCAATACCGTAAAACAAGGCACAACTCTTTATCTCTGCTTTGAGGACAGCCGTCTGCGTATTCAAAATCGCCTGTTTGATATCACTGATGATGCTCCTTTCAATGTACATTTTGCTGAGGAAAGCTTTCGGTTGGGCGAAGGACTGGAAGAACGCATCACTCAATTTATCCTTGAACATCCTGACACCGTACTGATTATTATTGATACCCTGCAAATGATTCGCAAACCCACTTTTGATAATTCCTATGCAAATGATTATGCAGATCTTTCTGCTCTTAAAAAACTTGCCGATGAAAACGAACTTGCCATACTGCTGATTCATCATCTCCGAAAACAAAAAGATGATGACCCTTTTAATCGTATCTCAGGTACTACAGGTTTATCAGGGGCTGTTGATACAAGCTTTACACTTGTAGAAGAAAAGCGCGGCAGCGGCAAAGCAACACTTTCTTGTATCGGCAGAGACATTGAGTACAGAGAAATTGAGCTTGTACGAAATGAAAATAATGTTTGGGAACTGCTTTCAGACAGTAAGGATAACCCTGATTTACTCCTGCCCGATATTGTACTTCTTATCTCTGACTTTATGAATGACAAAGAAGAATATCAAGGCTCGCCAACAGAGCTTGCAGAGCTTATCAGCAGAAAAGGAAATAACATAAGTCACCGCACACTTTCACGCGTACTTTTGCAAAATCAAGATTTGCTTTATCAAAAAGGGCTTACCGTCCGCTGTCATCGCAGTAACGGCAGCCGTTTTATTTCACTTACTCGTTTCAGTGACGATAGTGACGAAAGTGCCGATAAAAACGAGAGCAGACCCGGTGTACAAAACATCGACCCTATTGACCCTGACGGCACTGGTTAGCCACCGTGTCCTGCCTGTTCGCCCTGTGTTGCGGTTTTGCAAGCATGAGCGAGCGTGTACCCCAGTACAGCTAAAAAAACCACACAGGCGATTTGTGAAGGGGACTAAATTTCCCTTCGTTGATCTATTTAAAGGTGAATCCTTTAGTTTAAAAGAGAGCAGGAGAAAGAGAGGTGCTGTAAACAGCCCCTCTCGGTCACAGCGGACGGCAGAGCCGACCGCAAAGCCTCGTGTTATGTGGTTTGGGAGCAATTTAAAAAGATTGGCATGGCGAAACCTTAGGTGCTGTAAAACCCCTTTTGTGCTGTCAAAGGTGCTGTAAAGTCCTGCAAGCCCTAATGTTATGCCATTTTTAAGGTGCTGTTACAGGTGCTCAGATGAATAAAGGAGAAATGTTCTTATGAAAAAACAAGAAACTACAGGCAGCTATGCCAAAAGTAATCCGCAAATATTATCACCATTTGGTTATCCGCTTCCGGTCTTTGAAGATACCCTTTCTATTATTTCTGAAGAAGGGCATTACTGGCAAAGAAAGATGATTGTAGACGGAAAGCACTTCACTTTACGTTCCTATTTTCAGCCTCTCTCGCAAGTAACGCCTGCAGAGAAACTGCTGCACATGATTGACTCTGATGCTTCGAAAAAAGGTTGATTTTTCAATAGACTTGGCAAAGCCGTTGCAGTATGATGTTCAGTACCGTATTCGGTTTGCCGGAAAGGAGATTACAGATGAAACAGGCAACTGAAAAATATACAATTTTATATGCAAGGCTTAGTCAGGAGGATGGCAGCCAAGGTGACTCCAACAGCATCCAAAACCAGAGGTTGATGCTTGAAAAGTACGCAAAGGATAATGGATTTGAGAATCTTAAATTCCTATATGACGATGGTGCAACAGGCACAAACTTTAATCGCCCTGCATTTCAGGAAGTAATGGCACTGATAGAAAACGGCGAGGTCGCAACACTAATTGTCAAGGATATGAGCAGGCTGGGCAGAGAGTATTTAGAGGTGGGCAGACTGACGGAGATTGTGTTTCCCAGCTATGGCGTGCGGTTTATCGCTATGAATGACGGTGTAGACAGCCTCTATGGTGACAATGAATTTACCCCATTCAAAAATATCATCAACGAGTGGTACGCAAAAGACTGCAGCAAAAAGATTCGGGCATCGGCTCGTGCCAAGGCTGAAACAGGGGCAAGGGTTGGGACAAAACCACCCTTTGGATATCAGAAAGACCCCGATGATCCCAAACGTAAAATCATTCTCGATGAAGAAACCGCGTCGATTGTCAAGTATATCTTCTCTCTGTGCATGAGTGGCAAAGGCCCCAGCCAGATTGCAAAACAGTTAAAACAGGAGCAGATTCCCACACCCTCACACTTCTATTTTGAGAAATATGGAGTTGTACTGACAAACTATTCTCCAGAGAAAAAATATGAGTGGGCACAGCGGCATATCGGTAAAATCCTTGAGGATGAGGTTTATATCGGGCATACCATCAGCCTAAAGTCCACCACGCTGTCCTACAAGAATAAGAAAAAGGTCACTCGCCCCGAATCGGAACAGCTGCGGTTTGAAAATACCCATGAAGCGATTATCAACAAGGCTACTTGGGATATTGTGCAGGACATTCGTGGCCGCAAGCGGCGCAGAGCCAACATGGCTGAGCAGAATATCTTCTCTGGATTAATCTACTGCAAGGACTGTGGCGGCACCATGGTGCTCCATCGTGCCCATACCATGGATGCGGTGAAAAACAACTTCATGTGCTCTACTTACAAGAAAAAGGGCAAGGAACACTGCACTGCCCATTACATTCGGGAAAGCCAGCTTGCTGAAATCTTACTGGATGATTTACGAAGGGTTACCCATTTCGCACGGCAAAATGAAGCCGCATTCGCCAAACACATCACCCAAAAGAACAGTGCAGAAATCCGCAGAGAGATTACGCAGACCGAGCGTGAGCTGGAGGGATTAAAGCGCAGGGACAATGAACTTACAGCCTTGTTCAAGCGGCTCTATGAAGATAACGTCCTTGGCAAAATCCCCAACGAGGTGTTCCGCAAGCTCAGCGACGACTACCTGTTAGAGCAAAAAGAAATCCAGTCCTCCATCCCGAAAAAGGAAGAACGACTGGAGAAACTTAAGGATTCAGTTGCAAATGTGGGGACATTTTTAAAGAAAGCCAAACAATACACCAGGCTCGACACCCTGACTGCTGAGATTCTAAATTTATTTATTGAACGTGTGGAAGTGGGCGAGCGTGAAGAGAGGTACTCCCGCACAGCACCACAGTCAATCGATATCTATTACCGTGATATCGGTCTGTTGGATAACATCGTAGAAATAGAAACCGTGGCAGAGCATGAAGCAACACCAAAAGAAGTCGCATAAAAAGGCAATCGGCAGACAGCGTAAACCCACTGTCTGCCGATAAACGCCCCGCCATTAGCCACATTTGGAATGTTTCCCTATGGGAGTGTGGCTAACGAGAAGGTGCTTTTTTTATTTAAAAAAAGAGTATACAAATAAAATTGTACTGTGTTACTATGCAATTATAGTACTAAGGATTTTTATAAAAAATTTAGGAGGGGTTTGGTTATGAGAAGAGATTGGAAATTTAAAATTTTGACTATCTTGGTTTTACTCTTATTTATTCTCAGTGGTTGCGAAAAAGGCGGTACGGTTAATTCCGGCGATACGGAATGGAAGTATGAGAAAACTATTGTCAACCCTATTATCGTTTTTTCCGCAGACAAGGAGGTCAGACTTGGAAGCCTTGATAATGACGGGGTAGAAGTAATAATTCCTGCTAATACTTTTCCTACCCCCACCGAAGTAACCCTAGAAAATCCCAATAATACGCCTAAATACCCCAGCAAAGAAATGTTAGGTTTTGGTTCGCCGATTAATATCTCTGCCGGAGATTCGTCGGTACGTTTGTTAGAACCGGTAACTATTAGAATGAAATTTAACCCCGCCGATTTAAATGATGCAGATTTAGAGGCAGGTTCCTTGTATTTTGGCTATTTTAACGGTAAGAACTGGCAATACATAAAGCCGGAAGTAGATATGGAAAACCAAATAATGACCTTTACTACTTGTCATTTTTCACTTTTTGGAACGACAAAAATCACCATTGACAAAAGGATTGAACAATATACTTCCAATAAGGCTTTAGCTGATTGGGCCCAGGAACAAAGTGATGAGCTCACAAATTCTGCCGCTGAAGCAGTAATAGACCATATTTTAAAAGAAAAATTAGGAATTGATGATGAAAAAACCAAGGGGCAAGTATTAGGAAGCCTCTTAAAAGATGACGAATGGGGAGATATGGTAAAGGGGCTTTATGAGGGGGATGTACCGGGTTTTAATAAAAGCCTTCAGATTTTAGTGGGCAAGAAAATTGTAGATAATGTTCCCGCATCAAAATTATCAAAATCCTTAAAAGGGCTTACTTCGGACTTTGGAGTTGCTACAGTTGAAAAGGCCAGTGAGGCAGCCGGTTATTTAGCGGAAGGGCAATATACCAATGCCGCCCAGATAATCGGTGAACATATAGCTGACCAGTTTATGATAACAACGGCAGGTAAAATAGCGGTTGCAGCTATCGAGCATAGGATAGACACATGGAAAAACGAAGAAATAGAAGCGGCTTATCAAGTGTTTAAGAATGGTGCCAGCAGTAAGGTTCCTTGGTGGGGTTACAATGTGGAAAAAGGCAACTTCGAGGAATTATGGGAGCAAATGGGCGGAGCAGCCAGGCAACTAGAAATAGAAGCCATCGCCGCGCAAGAAAAGGTTCGCAAAGAAGCTGGTATGCCTCCCTTAGACAATAATGAAAAAGAAAAAATACGTAAATTGGTACAAAAGAATTTGAAAAGACAGTTTGAAGAAAGGGTAAAAACTGATGCCGAAATCGCCAAAAAAGAAGCTGAATATAAGATGCTTACTGATATGTATAAAGAAGACGGATTTCTGGATAAAGGCAGATGGGGCTGGGAAAAGGATTACGAATTAGAGCAGAGATTAGATATATTGCTGCACTTTAAAGACAAAGTATTAAGAGATACGGGGCGGATCGAAATAAAAGAAGGGCAAGGAAGTACCAAAGATGCTATTTCTATTAAGGATTTATCCTTACTATCCATGTATTGGTTTGGCACCGATAATCCGAAAGAAAGACAAGAGAAATATGCGGAGTTTCTCAAGAAAAACTATGGGATTTCCTTATATCCTGCGGCAGAAAAGCTAAATGGAACTTGGTCTTCTGGCTCCTTAGCTATTACCGGATATAATATTAACTTCGGGGAAAAAGCTTCGACTGATAGTGAAGATGGGTTTGGCTGTGATTTGGGTATAGATTTAAAAGCGGCTTTGGATGAAATGATTGAAGAAAATAAGACTAATCCTGCTAAACTAGGGATAACTCTCCAACTTGACGCTAACGGTTCCGGTACCATGGTAGTGAAGCTTTTTGATGATGCGGCTTCTGATGATACCATAACGCTAAATGCCACTTATACTGATGGGGCAATTAGTGCCAAAGGAAGTCTGGAAGAGGGAATTATGACTATGAATGGTAAGATAAGCGAAGACGGGGGCAATATATCAATTAATGGTCAATTCAAATTATCTGGTGGCAGTGAATGGATAGGAGGAACTTGGAAAGCTACAAAATAATATGTTGTTTTTATTCTAGGGGGAATTAAACTTAATTCCCCTTAACTTATTAAAAAAAGGAGATATTAAGTTGCACCCCTATATTGAGCTAGCTGTATTTAATAATCTATCTATCGGTATATCTGCATATAAACTCTTTTTTATTTTAGCCTGTTTGGCAGTGTTGATTATAAGTTACATAGGTATAAAAAACAGAGGCTTAGATTTAAAAAAATCCGCCTTAATATTACTCATGATGACCTTAGCTGTGCCCATAGGTGCCAGAGTGCTGCACTTTATTACTAACCCCGTAATTTATCAGCTAAATCCGGAGAAGTTATGGGCCCTTAATTTGACCGGTTTTGCATTGATGGGAGGCTTGATTTTGGCCGCCTTACTGGGGGTGTTTCTGTCTCGGCTCTTAAAATATAATCTTTGGCCCTTAGCGGATAGTGTTGCCTCCGGCCTGGGTATCGGGATTGCTATAATGCGGGTGGGTTGCTATTTAAATGGATGCTGTTTCGGTAAAACCGCTAATTTGCCTTGGGCGGTTGAATTTCCTATGGGCAGTATTCCTTATAACTACTACTTAGCTGATATGGCTGAAAGAAAGAGTTTTTCTCTTTTTACTTTAATAAATTCGCCCCCAATCCACCCTACCCAACTTTATGAATTATTAGCCGCCCTCTTGATTACCCTAATAGTATTATATTTAATCAAAAAAAATTCTCCTGCCGGAGTTCCTTTTCTGGCTTTTTCCCTCTTATTCTCTCTATTTCGTTGGTTTAACAGTTCCCTTAGAGTTCCTGCTCCTACATTAAAGCTAAGCCCTTGCTTTTATCCTTTGCTATACGCTCTTATTGCCTTGCTGAGCATTTTTTTGATTATTTATCGCTGTAAGCGAGGCAACTGTCTGAAAAACCTATAGAGAAATAGTTATGACAACAGACTACTCTCATCTTCGGGATGAATACCCGGAAAAAATAAGTCAGGATCTACTTTATACTCGCCGGTTTAAAATCCGGATAGACGATGTGATTATTTATCTTACAAAGTTAGAAAATCACCCCGAATCTCTGCAGACACCTTCGGGAATTTTCTCCACCAGAACAAAGTACCGATCGATAGCACAAATACAGGAGCCAATCGACCAAAAAAATTTTACGAAAATGCTCAAGAAAGAATGGCACAATTCTCCGGATGTACTAACCACAAACGATGTTATAAAGCTAATCGGTTATACCCAAAGCACCCTCTCCGACTGGATAATACAAGGGAGAATAATAGGCATTCGGTACTATAACAAATATATGATACCAAAGGACTGCCTGATAGTATGTTTGGTAAAATAGAATTACCACAGAGCGGAAGATAAGAATTCCCACAGTGGAAATAGAAACTCCATTGAAACACCCCCTAAAAACATATATCCTTTTTGTGAACAAGCAGAAAGGAGATGAAAGGAGTTGCTATCAATGGAGCACATATATCATATCAGATATGAGCACAAAGTAAATGGAAAAAGTATAAGGGCGATTTCCCGCGAAACTGGCCACGATGTTAAGACGGTGAAAAAATACATAGCCAAAGAGAATTTTTCACCGGATAAACCATCCAAAAAAGGTCGAAAATCAAAGACAGATAAGTATAGAGAAAAAGTCAAAGAATGGCTATTAAAAGATGAGTCTGCCCCAAGGCACCAAAACCATACAGCACATAGGGTATACAATAGGCTAATTGAAGATCTGGCAAAAGAAGGTAGAGTAATTGATGTTAGTGAACGCTCAATACGCACGCTTGTTTCTAAGGTAAAATCTGAAATTGGGCAGTCCAAAGAGGCGGCATTACCACTTCTTCATCCTGCCGGGGAAGCACAGGTTGATTTTGGGAAGACAACATTTATTGAGAAAGGTATTACATATGAAGGCCACCACCTTTGTATAACTTTTCCTCACTCTGATGCAAAGCTTGTCCAGTTATTTAAAGGGGAAAATTTAGAATGCCTAATGAAAGGCCTAACAGATATATTTATTGCCGTAGGTGGTATCCCGAGGGTTATCAGATTTGATAATATGTCTACTGCAGTGAAAGAAATTAATGCCTATGGAGAAAGGGAAGTAACTGAGGGATTCCGCCGCCTACAGTGTCACTATGGCTTTGAGAGCAACTTCTGTAACCCTGCAAGTGGCAGGGAGAAGGGCTCCGTTGAAAACTACGTTGGTTGCAGTCGCAGGAACTATTTCGTACCGCTCCCTGAATTTGACGATTTAAAGAAATACAACGAAGAGCTTATGAAGAAATGCCTTGCGGATATGAATCGTAGCCACTACAGACTCAATGCAAACGTAAAGGATCTATTTGAAGAAGATAAAGAGGCATTTTTACCGCTACCGGAAGAAAAATTTGATTGCTGCAAATATATATGGGCAAAAACCAACATACAAGGGATGGCTATTTTTGAAAAAAACAGGTATTCGACTTCCGGGAGTTATCCAAACAAAAGGGTTCTGCTCGAGGTTACGGCACATGATGTAATAGTTTATGATGAGGATCATACAGAAATAGTCAGCCACCCAAGACTTTATGGCAAAGGCAAGGTGTCAATGCTTTGGGCACCATATTTAAATGTTCTTTCAAAAAGGCCTAATGCCCTTAAGTATACCGGATTCTTTGAGAGCCTAGATAAAGATATCAGGGAATTCCTACACAAACAGGATTTGCCGGGGAAAAAAGCTATTCTTACAGAGCTTGCAAAATCGTGTGAAAAATGGGGGATGCACAAATCACTGATGGTATTTACAGTAAAATCTAAAGGGACAAAAAGGAAAAAAGAAAGTCCCCAAATCTGCAAAAAAGATTCCCCACTTCTGCAAAGAAGTCATTGAAGGCACCGACCAAACACTTTATCTTGTAATTGACTCTCAAATCAATTGCAAGGAGGATAAGGAGGATGCTATCAATGACTCAAAAAAATGATATCAGAAAGAGATATTACGAACAAGGGAAAAACATAAGCGAGATTTCCAGAGAGACAGGTTTTGACCGTAAAACAATCCGCCGCTATGTGGAACAAACAGACTGGAACATTGAGCCGGAGGCAGAAAAGAAAATGGGTAGACCCAGAAAACTGACACCCTACAAAGAGCAAATAGACCTTTGGCTTGAAGAAGATAAAAAGGCCCGGCGCAAACAAAGGCATACAGGCCGGAGGGTTTACGATAGACTAAAAGAATTGTACGGAAAAGACTTTGATTGTAGCTACAAAACCGTATGCAATTACGTTTCTAAGCGAAAGAAAGAGATCTACAAAACAAATGATTGCTTTCTGCCGCTAATCCACGTGGCAGGTGAAGCCCAGGCAGATTTTGGAGAGGCAGACTTTAGGGAAAAGGGGAATTTACATCATGGCTATTCGTTAAATATGTCCTTTCCATACAGTAACCAAGGGTACTTACAAGTTTTTAAAAGCCAAAACCAGGAATGCCTTTTCGAAGGCCTGATAAGCATATTTGAACATATTGGAGGTGTGCCGGCAAAGATATGGTTTGATAATGCAAGCACAATCGTTTCAAAGATCCTTAAAAATGGAGAAAGAATCCTGACAGATGAATTTCTAAGGTTTTGTGAGCATTATGGCTTTCAGCCTGTCTTTTGCAATCCGGCCAGCGGCCATGAGAAAGGCTCTGTAGAGAGTAAAGTGGGCTATCATAGACGAAATATGCTAGTCCCCATTCCTGAATTTGAAGACATCAGAAATTACAACCAAAGACTTTTGATCCGCTGTGACGAAGATAGCCAAAGAGAGCACTATCACAAAGACAGACAAATATGTGAGCTTCATGAAGAAGATAAAAAGGCCCTGCTAAAGCTTCCTGAAAGAAGATTTGAAGCTGCCAAATATCAAAAGGTAAAAGTTGACCCATACGGATTTTTCTCCTTAAATGAGGGTCTGCACGAATATTCTTCATTACCCAAATATGCAGGTGAGAGGATACAAATTAAGCTCACAGCCTACCAGGTAATTGTACTAGATGAAAAGATGCAGGAGCTTGTTGTCCATGAAAGAATCTATGGCAACAAAAAACATAGAAGCACTAAGAGGGTACCATATCTGAACCAGCTAGCAAAGAAGCCGGGAGCCCTAAAATATACAGGTATTTATTCAATGCTACCGGATGCCCTAAAAGAATACTTAGATCGTTGCAACAAGACAGACCGGGGAAAAGTCCTGCAAGTTGTGAGCAGGATAACTGACGAGTCAGGTTTTGAAAATGCGATAAGAACGGTAAATGAGGCTTTAAATTACGGAGCGGCAGATCCTGACAGCCTGCTTATGACCCATACCAGGATGAATATGCCAAAGCTGAAGCTAAATCCTGTAGAAGTGCCGCCCAGCATACCGCAGATGGAAAAGGTTGTAGCAGACATATCAGTCTACCAGAGTCTTTTAGCAAAGGCAGGTGAAATGCCATGCTAAACTATGATATTTCCAGCTGCTGCAAGATTCTAAGATTCAGCAGAAACATGGTTGAAAACAGCGAGAAAATCGAGGCCGAAACCCACCAGGACTATTTACTGAAATTGCTACGGCTTGAGATAGAGCATAGAGAAGCGGCCAGACGGGAAAGACTGATAAAGGGAGCTAAGTTTCATGCCATAAAGACCTTTGAGTCTTTCAACTTTGATGATGTAATACTGCCTAGTGACGTAACAAAGGATTATCTGAAAGAGTGCAGGTTCTTAGAAGAAAAGAAAAACTTAGTTTTTTATGGAAACATAAGTGCAGGAAAAACTCACCTGGCCACAGCTTTGGGCCTGGAAGCATGCAGGAAAGGAAAAAGTGTTAAATTTTTCAGGACGGCAGCCTTAGTTAACAAGTTATCTGAGGCTAAAGCCGAGAAGAATTTATCCGGCTTGATGAAGTGTCAGTTCTCACATTAAATTAGGAAATAATTATCGAATTTAAGTCGGACAAATAGCCCGGGTTTTCTCAGATTAAAATAGATAGCTTTCTATTGGCAAATAAAATTCTCAAATTTCATCCCACAATAAATGATTCCCCTTTCACCTGTTGCTGAAAGACATCTTTTTCCTCGCTAATAACAGTTTGAAATCCGGAGATTAATTTGCAAAGCGATCCATAATAGAAAAAATACCGGCTAAGTAGGTACCTGGCCGGCATTAGGGTTAAATAATATTTCCCACATTCTTGATAGCAGTTGCCACAGTGATAGCATCGGTTTTTCTGAAACACTTTGTCAAGCGTTCCACATTCCAAAAGAGGTCGCTAAAATCCGAAAGCTCGCATCCCACATTCCAATTGGGTATACAAACAAAGTTCCCAAAATCGTGTGTTCCGACGATTACATGGTAATAATGGCCCCTGCTTCTGATTTCGAACTCGCATTTTTTACGGTCTCCCTTTACCGCAGATATTACACCGGTCCAATGGGCCTTCCTCTTTTTGGTTTGATTTGTGCATAAAAACTCCATTTCCTCACCTCCTTGAGATTAACCATTCTTCTTATGTTAGCCTTTAATGGTTAGCCTTAGGCTCCAATCTCTATGTTGGCCTGAAATACTGCTTCCTCGTCAACGCTATCAACTCTTTTAGCTGCAGAATACATAAGTGCTGCCGTAGTGATATTGTTAATAACTCTTGGTGCTCCGTTGGAGATATTGTAAATAGCTTCTATGGCAGCAGGGGTAAATACATTTCTTGTGCATCCTGCGAGTCTCATTCTGCTGTCAAGATAGTCTGTGCATTCCTCTTTTTTAAGGCCCTGCATAGTGTAACGCATTACAATTCTTTGCTTTAGTGGGTAGCTTGTATTAAGCATCAGTTTGTTACGGATTTGAGGCTGGCCTACCATAATGAGCACAAAAGGATTTGCCGAATCCATCTTAAAATTAAAAAGTATCCTAAGATCATCCAAAATTTGCGTTGATGCCATATGTATTTCATCTACGATAAACACAGGCGTGATCCGTTGGTCGTAATAAAGTGAGTTTATGGCTGATTGTATTTCATAAAACATATCAATTTTGCGATAGGGTTTAGCACATCCTAACATGACGCAGATTGCCTGATAAAAGTCTTTTACCGTAAGAGTTGTAAGGGGAAGATAACATACCTTGTAGAGGGATTTGTTGGCATTTTCAGCGAATTTTCTTAAGCATGTTGATTTGCCCATCCCCGGCTCACCAATAATTAGCCCCATACCACGATTATCAAGCATGTATTTAAGACGCCCTTCAAGCTCAGTAAGGTCCTCGCCTTGGTACAGCTTGTCAACTTCAACTTCTTTATCAAATGGGTTAAATGTTAATCCGAAGAATTGCTTAAACATGTTTCTCTCCTCCCTTTAAAATTGCGGAAAACGAAATTGTGTTTTTATGTATTTCTAAAGGTGTCTCATTTGTTTGATTCTTGATGTCAGTTGCAAGTTTACTTTCACGTCTGCGAGACTTGCGCTTTACATGGACGTTGTCAAGGAAACGTACTTTTTTAGCCTCCCCAACCTTTTTGCCGTCTTCGTAGAGCATAAGGGCCTTGGTCGTATCTTCAAGCCACTCCGGTTCGTAGCGAACCTCCAGGCGCTTTCCTGAAAACATAGGATCCGTTTCAAAAAGTAAACTGTCGATTTGAATTGTTGCATCATGGTTTACCTTGCGGCTTACGCGAAGCAAAAAGCTCTCGGAAAACTGCTTCCTGTCAGTGACGAGTTTGACCTTATCAATGCCATCAATAAACATTTCATGTGGGGTTTTCCCATTAAGTGCCGAGTGTTTCTTCTTTTGGTAGTCGGTCTCCAGCCAGTTTTCATATGCTGAATTTAGCGCGTCAAGGCTTGATAGGCTTTCTGGATCAAGACCGCTTAGAAAACGTGTCCTTACGGTGCCGAAATATCTCTCGATTTTCCCGCGACCCCTTGGAACATACGGTTGCGAATGGAGCAGAGTGCAACCTATCGACGCACAGATATATTCTAATTGCTGGCTTCGGTAGATCTTTCCGTTATCTGTGTATAAAAGTTTTGGAATTCCATTCTTTAACATGGCTTCTTTTAGGCTAATCCTAAGGGTTTCGAAATTCTGTTCAAAAAAGAACTTTGAAAAGGTTATTAACCTCGTAGCGTCATCGATAAACGCATGAAGATAAGTTTGTTGTTTCTTTCTTCCTACCTGTATGTAAGGGCCATAAAGGACATATCCTTGCCACATCTCCCCCGGATATTGATATGAAAAACGTAGACTTTCTTCCTTAGCTTCTCCCCCATCCGTCGGAAGCACCATGTCCGCCACATACCTATACACTGTAGGCCTTGATATTTCGATTGGATTAATGACTTTTTCGGAAACAAGTCGTTCATAAAGTATAGCTATTGGCACCTTTGGATGCTGCATCCTGAACTCTTTGATTTTCCCTCCAATTTCCTCTGTAATCTTCCTGCTCTTGCCTTTGTCGCTACGAAAGCCCGGGGTTAAGCCGTCTAAACCATATCTGTTGTAATCATAAAGCCAGCTTTCGAAGGTCTTGTAGTGATAAAGCCGCACACCATAATAGGGCATATCTAAAGGGGCCTTTGCAAGCTCCTGAAAATATTCCGTGTTGTTCTTTACATTGCCACTTATGATGGGGCTGATTACTGAAAACCGCTTTAGTGCAATTGCTTGCCTTGTTTTGTCATCCATTTTTCTCCTTTTTCTCCCTTCTTTACTATGATTTTAAGTATTTCTAGGGTAATCCATTCCGTGATGGGAGAAAACTGGGTAAGCTCTGTTGCTGTCGAATTTTCGATATTCTTTGTAAAGTTTTCGTTTTTATGCTATTCTTTAGTTAGGAGCCAAAATGCTTTTTCCTGTCATGTTATGAAAGCGACATGAAAAATTGTGTGGTTGCAATATCAGTGCTTTCTTCAGGAATTCTTTGGCGAACATTTGGCTGTTTAGGGCGTCTTCCTCCGGGATCATGCCCTGGCAGCTAAAATTTAAAAAGTATTGTATTAATCTTTTGTTCCTAAATAGCCGATTAATGTAATAGCGAAAGTGTCTGCGACTAAAATCACCATTCTTTTTTCTAAACCAGAATTCATATCGTCTGAGTGACTTCCCCGATTTAAAAAAACCGTCTAAAAACCCAAGGATATGGCAGATAGCATATTGAAAGTATGGGATTGCGAAGTCTGGGAGATATGATAATGTACGCCCACAGATGGAGCAAAAATAACGGCGGATATAGATATATCCACTATATTCAGGACTGATGATGTATCTTGCGTAAAATCCATGTTTTTTCATTTGGATTGGCATTTGACAACCCGGCAATTGGCACTTCTTGGGTGCTTCAGGGAAAAGCCCGGCATTTGCTAAAGCGAAGCTTGATGGGGGCTCGCTGGTTGTAAAAATCTTCTGCATAAAAAAACCTCCCACAAGGAAGCTTACCATATTTACACATATATTTTAATATGAAAAGATATTCTCACATTCGGCAAGGTTTAAAACATTATCACATTATTTAATATGATAAGAATCAATGAATTTTGCCGTTTTTAAAATGAGAAATTACATGAAATTATTGCAGAAAGCTATGAAAGAAAAAGTCTGATCATCACAACAAATATTGAGTTTTCCAGATGGGTCAATGTTCTGTATGATGAGCAGATGACGGGAGCCCTTTTAGACAGGCTTTTGCACCATTGCTACCTTTTGATATTTAATGGCGAAAGCGAAAGAATGAAGACTTCACTTATTGCAAAAGGCTAACAAAAAATCCCCACCGGTGCCTGCGGAAAAGTTTTTGCAGATTTGGGGAAAAAGTTATTGCAGAAAACAGATGGGAATAGGTGAGGCTGTAAAAATGGGGGCGAAAGATGCTGATGCAATGATATCCGCCTTTCATTTCGCCATGAACATGCCGGGTAAAATACAAAAGAACAAGGTTCCGGCGGGGATACCGCAAATAGAGGAGTATGCACTTTCACTAAGTGAATATGGCAAGTTCATGGAGGTGAATAGGCATGTATAGTAACGAAATTAAAACCCTTTGCAAGGATTTGAGGCTTGGATCAATTCTAATGGAATACGAAGGAATAACTGCTAACAACGATAAACAGGAGAACAAGGGCGGCCGGCTTTGAAGTAATTAAATTTTTAAAGGACTTCGATTTCAATGAAACCGTATTGCCAGGAGCCCTAAATATCGAGTCGCTGTCCGCATGCTTGCCATTTAAAGCAAAGGAAAATTTAATCATGTATGGTCGACCGGGCACCGGAAAAACACATTTAGCTACAGCCTTAGGGATGAACGCAATCAATCTTGGCATGAATGTAATCTTCCGTAAAACTAGCAGACTGGTTAATGAACTTAAAGAAAACCGTGTAACAAATCGTTCAAGTTCTTTTTGGAAACGCTTAGATAAAGCCGATGTGCTAATATTAGACGAGTGGGGCTACATACCTTTTGAAAGGGTAGGAACGCAGCTGCTGTTTGAGGCTATATCCAGCTGCTATGAAAAGAAAAGCATTGTTATTACGACGAATCTTCCCTTTGATGAATGGAACACGATATTCTATGATGGGAAGCTTACAACGGCCATATTAGACCGCATTGTGCATCATGGGCACCTAATCATGCATAATGGCGCCAGCTATCGGGTAAGGCATTCTAAAATGCAATAGTTATTGGCCGGGGGTGTGTGTATGTGCTAGTCTAAAAATGGACCCTTTTTAGACTAGCACATACACTTGGTGATTTTAGACGAACTTGGCTATGTTTCTTTTGACAAAGACGGCTGTGAGATCCTTTTTAACCTTCTGTCCAACAGAAACGACAAGGGGTCAATAATTATCACCACAAACCTGGTTTTCGACCGCTGGGTGGAGATTTTCAAAGATAACATGCAGACTGGTGCCATAGTAGATCGCCTGGCCCATAAGGCGCACATTATTGACATGTCCCTGGATGTCAGTTACAGGCTGGAAGAAACGATGAAATGGATAAAAAATACTGAGGATAATTAGTGGAAAGTGGACCCTTTTTCGACTGGATGGGTGGACCCTTTTTCAGTTGACAAATGCAGGTGTGGAAAAATAAACTTCCTAAGTGTGGGAAATTATTCTTGCAAACACACTTATGAAGTTGCTCTATAAGGGTTTGGGAAATTCCCAAAAAGCATGTTAAAAATCAATATTGATTTTTAATAATTGCAAGTGTATATACACTTGCATTGCTTGCCAATAATATTACTATTTGGAAGAACCTGTCCATCTATTAGCTATTGTTGAGATCTGTTCATCTTTCATTAATTCATTTTGCCAACCTTTAACAAACGAGATATCTTCCGAGTCAGGAAGCATTTCTTTTTTAAGTTCTCTTATTTTAATTCTTGCAGGCAAAGCAGCTGCTTCACCAACAAAAATAGCTTCCCTACGGGTTAATGAAGATAATATTCTTGTTAGCCCTGATAGAGTATCCGGAAGAAATTTAGCCACATGTTCTTGGTCACTTGAATTTGTCAATCGCAGTACAATCCAAGTATTACATTGTGACAACACTGTGCTTTCAACATCAGAAGGTCTTTGAGATACCAGCATTAAGCCTAAACCATATTTTCTTCCTTCTTTAGCTATTCTCCTGATTGACTCTTGTGCATCCTTATATTGAGCTTCTCCATGATTTGGTACATATCTATGCGCTTCCTCACATACTAACAAAATAGGATCCTTCTTTCTTTCTTCTGGCGTTTGCCATATCTTGTATTGAAAAAGTAATCTTGATATTAAAGCTGCTAAAAGTCCAGAGACTTCATTTGGTAATCCAGAAATATCAATTATTCTTAAATTGCTTTTAGCGTACCGTTCATTTAAAGTGCCAACAAATTGCGCTAAGACATCTGTTAAGGTTGGTGAAGATTCGTTAAATTCCTCCATTAGAAATTTGAGTTGTGGGTTGGCTCTTAAAACACGTACCTTTTTTAATATTGATTCGATTTTTTGTCTATCTGAATCAGAAGGAGGCCTTGACTCTTTTTTCCCTACTTTTCTTCCTTGTACTTCATTAATGTGCTTGATGAACTGCTCTAAACTAAAAGGAACCGGCTTATCACGGTCAAAAGAACTCATCTCTTCTTCAGTTTTGCCTACACATAATTCAAGGGGTTGGTTTCCCTCTGGATCATTGAATGGTTTGATTATTCCCGCATGAACCATTCTGGCATATGATAAAGCCTCGTATACAATGTTATTCTGAGAGGTGGCTTCATATTCAGTTTTGCCAATAATTAATGACCGGAACTCATCTCCTGACATCAACCAATATGGAAGCTTCAAAACTTCAGCATGTTCCCCTCCAGTTGAAGCTTCTGAGTACGCTCTATAAACAATTGCTTTATCTTTAAAAGCTTTGCTATATTCACCGTGAGGGTCTATTAGAATCACTCTTGGGTATAACTTATTATCTACTACTTCTTCTTCATACTCCAAAACGGAATGAAGTATCGCAGCCACCGTAGCTGATTTCCCAGAACCAGTAGAACCTAAAATGGCGGAATGATTTCCAAATAATTTGTCAATATTTGCTCTACAGATTGCTGAACTAGCACCTACGTAATTACCAATTTTAAGCATGGGACGATTGGTCTCAGAACCCTGTTCAGCTGCATGATATATAGCTTCTAACTCTTCCCTAATTGTTAAATATACATTTTGCAGAGGAAGTGGATATGTTTCTACTCCCCTACTAAATTTTAATGTTTTTATAGATTCAACCCAATTCCCTTCTCCAAATAAATCTGCTTCCAAAATTCTTGAATCATCCGTTGCTGCAATTTTCTGATCATTAACAATTTCAACTTCAGAATTCATTCGGAGCATCCTTACAAAAGCAAATATTACTTTCCTACCGAAATGAATTTTTATAATACTTGCCATTTGCCCAATAGAATAAACTTTACCATCGATTGTCCTACTTAAATTTCCAAGGGATTCATCCAGTTTTACTTTTATTGAAGTCCCATTAACCTCAACGATTGATCCTATTTTTAAATCATTACTTTCCTGAAACAATCCCATTTATATTTCACCATCCTTTAAAAAGGAAATCATACCTTCAAATTTCCACCAATCATAACTTTCTCCATCGATACGAGAAATTAGAGAATTATCTCCATGATAGATTCCTTTACTAGAAGCAATGTATACTTTATTCCCAAATTGATTTTTATCCAATAATTTTTCTAAAAAAGCATTTTTTTCTTTTGCAAAAACAATTAGAGTGGTCTTGTTATTCTCTTGACTAAGAGCTTGATAAATCTCAGTATTAATATGTTCATCACCAAAACTATAACCACATACAATCAAAACATTATCCTCTTTTGAATTGATTTTTTGCCGAAACTCAGTAAAAAGATTTGCAAACGGATCCTTTTGTGTTTCAACATATTTAGTTGCTTGTGGATAAATTAGAACTTCTGAATTGCTCAAATTATAGTTCGTTCCATATCTTGTTCTAAGTAGACCTTTATGTTCATCGCTTATCCAATCAACAGAACCATGCAATTTTACTACATTTATGCCGGTTTGTTTTTTATATGACAGTTCAGGTTTCCAGAATCCTATCGCTGCTCCAACAAAACCATCATTAACTTCCACATTAATCAATGAAAAAGCATCTTCTATTAAAGTATCATAATTCGTAGTAAAAATAGTTATTGATGATCTTTTCAATAAATTTGCATGTGTTTCTAATAGTGTTTCAGCAAAACTTAGATGGTCATCAATTTTAATAATTGGCTTATTCATGCTACCAATTTCTTCAGAATCTTCACCATCTATATTAAATTTCCGATATCCATACCTTACTGTTTCACCTATTGATTCGATAATTGTCGAATGTAGTTTACGTAATTTTATTGCTTCATAACTATTACCGTTAATTGTAGTCTTTTGATGTTTTGATCTTTCTGCAATTGCTATATGATCACCCAAGTGACTCAAAACGTGTTCAATATGAAAATTATTATGTAAATCCTCTGTTATACCTTCGTAAATCGATTTTGTTTCATCTTCTGGCAACATTGCCGCAACACGTTCTGTCAAGCTAATCATCAATGGGACATTAGCATTATGGCTGATGCCTGCACCAAATAACCAGTTTTGATTTGTGCATCCCAAATTCTTGTTTATTTCTTCCACAATCTCTCCAAATCTATCCATATTCATCTCTCTACTCCACCCCCAATGCTTTAAACACCGCGTCTTCAGGAGATTGATAAAATATTAAATTAAATTTACCCATTAATTCCGGTGGCACTGATGCCATGTCGTTTGCTGAAGTTATTGGCAGAAGAACTTTCTTTGCCCCGCTATCCAGACAAACTTGCAATACATTGGCTAATTCATCAACTTTTATAATCGTCCCACTAATGCTTAAATTACCTAAGATTGCTAAGCTGCTAATAACAGGTTTATGAAGAGCTGCAGAGCACAAGGCTACAAGAGCAGATAAAGATAGCTGATTAGTAATACCTATACCATTTAGATCCTGTAGATGCATTAGATAATCCTTTGTTGTTGTGCTTATGGTTCCGCTTATGTTCTTGCTATTGGCTTTAAGATATCTGTAGGCAGTGTCAATGGACTCTTTTGCTTCGCGGTCAGATCCTATACCTGTCCTTTCAAATTTTCCGGAACCGGTAACCATTTCCGTCTCAAGTTTAAAAACACCCAGCATGCCTGATTTGCCTCTGCTTACCGTATAAACTTGTCCTGGCTTATGGAGTCCTTCTGGAATCAATTTGCCGCCACCTTGTTCTGGAACTGGTACAAATTCCTCTGTGAAAGTTTCGTTATCTATATAAGAAAAATTAACATCATAAAATTCCATACCACCAATTTTTTTCAATTGCTCTTTGACGCGGCGTCGACTTTCCAGGGCAAATCGCAGGATTTCTTCAACATCCTTCTTCCCAAATTTTCCGTTTGGGTAAATGAGCTTAATCAAGCCGGAAATCATTTTTCTTACAGCAATAACGTCACGCTGATTTAGATTATTACCAAGCTTATAATACTTGTCCAAAGAATCTGCATAAGAAGTTTTTCTCAATTCCCTTAAAAACTCTGCCAGGTAATCGGTAATAAAACCGTATTCATTGGTAAAAAAATCAGGCCTATATTTAGGTATTTCCCAGCCTGGCAAATAACAATGCATCCTATCAAAAAAGGCACTATCATAGGCCATAGCCTCTGGGAATGGATCAAATAAATGAGATGTCTTAAGCAAAACATCAACACTCTGATTTATGTTACCAACGAAAACCATGGATGCGGAAGCATTCTTTTCTTCCTTACCCCTGGAAAATGATCCCGATGCCATATAGTCTTTCATAATTTGAATGCCATCTTTATCTTTAAAGGTTATCCCTGCTACTTCATCAAAAGCGACACAATCCCACATACCTACTAATCCCACAGTTTTATTCGCCATATTGTAAAAAAGATTGGCAACTGTCGTCTGCCCACCGGATACTAAAATGCTGTTAGGGGAGATCTCTTTATATACATGGGATTTACCTGTCCCTCTTGGTCCTAATTCGCATAAGTTAAAATTATTTTCAACAAGTGGAATCATCCGAGCTAATAGGAGCATCTTTACCCTTAAGTCAAATCTTAGAGGTTCCATACCTATAGAGCGCAAAAGAACGTCAATCCACTCATCCTTAGTAAATTTGTTTCTGCCTTCAAGGACCTCTTTCATATCAAGGTTTGGCATCTGGATGGGGGTAAGTTTTGAGATTATAAAGGGAATGCGGCTTTTATCAGCTTCATCATAATAATATTCCAGTTGAACAATACACCAAATCCCGCCGCTTAGAAGTCTTTCAAAATCAGAGGCGTATTTGGGAGCAATAGACACATTTTTAATACCCAAATTGGAAAATTCCGCCTCATAAATATCCTGGCGATAATTCAATTTTACTGCTACTTTATCAATTACAGTATAGCTTCCCCGCTCTCTTAACTTAGATATAATCTTTTGCGCTTCATCTGGGCGAACAAAGTTTTCAGCTAAAATATTTTTTACATTATTAACGCCTTCTAAGATAGCTTCTTCGTCAGTAGTTGCACAATACATTCCTAATAAATATTCAAGTACATAAACAGGAACATTGGCACCCTCCTTGATTTTTTTAGTTAAATCTTTACGAACTATCTTTCCGGCGAAAACCTCATTAAGCTTGTCATTTAATTGCTTATCTACATTTACCGTATTTTCAATATGTGGCTTTTCTTCTTCCACAAGATCAAAGTCATCCTCAAACTCTTCTATCTCTATTACATCAAATTTATTTTCAAATTCGCTCAATTTATAAACACCCCCTCTTATAAAATGAAGCCAAAGTCATCGGCAAAGGCAATATCCATTACAACACCATGACGCAATACTTCTATATCATTTCTCTCATCATAAGCTACCAAGTAGTATTGCTTTGTTTTATCGTATTGCTTATTTTTAAAATTGAATCTAAGCCTAAAAATCCTTTTGCTTGGATCAGCATCTTTTTTATCAGCAACATAAATACATTCATTAGAAATCTTTTCATTATCTTCAGAAATGAAGAATATCCTATAATTGGTTTCTTTGATAACATCACTAACAGCTTCAGATTGGATAAAATCCAATGATGTAATTAGATTAGTTATCTTCTGCGCCATGCTTACCAGCATTATTTGAGCTGGTTTTGTCTCAGCATGACCCTTTTCTACCTTTACATCAATAATTGGAATAATCATTTCTTGGGGAGACGAGCCACCATGAACATAATTTTGTCCACCACCAGCTACTTTAAAAACATGTGAGCTTATAGGCAATGTAACCATTCTTGAATAAGTATTATTTAAAATATTGCTTAAAGGGTAGGAGATAATACCGTCATCTTTTAGTGCATCCTGAGAAACGATGAACCTGCGACTAACAAAAGCGCCTTTATCTGCAATATGGCTTATTTTATCTGTTTCCTGTAGCTTATCTCTCTTATATATAAAGCCATGGTCAGCTGTTATTACAAAGTGATGGGTATTAGCGTTGCTAGAGATACGTTTAATAAAAGTAAAGATTTCTTCAATCGCTTCATAACAGGCTGTAAAAACCTCATTTTCAGTAACCAATTTATCCCCCCGGGCATCTATCTGATTATGATATACATAGACTACATCCATGCCCGTAAATACCTCTCTTAGCTCTGTCTTCTTCATAAGTTTAAGATCATCAAACTGAATACATTTACTATTCGGTTCATAATCTTGAAGAATTACTTCTCGCTGCTTTAATGAATCACTTGGCAGTCCATCTACAAGAACTTTATAATCTTCAGTCAGTTCCAAAGTTTTATGGGGCAGAAGCGCGCCCATACCAAGCCTGGTATAAGAGGGGAGAACACTGACCATAGCATCAAAATCAGGTGTGCATTTTTCGTCATTATTAAGCTTTTCAAAAAGTGATTGCCCCACTTCATAACGCATTGCATCAGAAATTATTACAACAACCCTATCCTTGCTAGTGTCCACATACTTTCTGTAAAAGTTCTTTTGATAGGGTAGGGTAGACGTGAACTTTTCCTTAATAATTCCCTCATTCCAGCTGTAGATAGCATTAGATAGGTATTTATTTGAGTAACTATTTTCAACCAAGTCACGTAGTTTTTCGAAAATTACATTTTCATCTATTAGGTCATAATTGAAATAAAACTTACGATACTGTTGATCTATTTTATAATCATCCTCAATATACCGTTTAAAAGCTTCTTGAAGACTAGTTTCGCTTTGATAAGTAGCCGCTCCTATTACATGGTAGGCACTTTCCAGCAAATGATATTCAGAACGATAAGAGTCAGCAAAATGTCCTTTGCGTCGTTCTCTACAAATATCAACTATGGTAAGATCAGATAACTTGGCTCCCAAATCTTCATTTAAAAGACGCTCAGTTATCCAAGTAATCAATATATGGTCTATAGATTCAAAAGCATCAAATTTAACCAGCAATTCCGGTTCAAATTGCTCTAATGTCTTTTTAACCTGTAAATTATTCTCTACATATCCTGATAAGTTATCATATTTATCCCGATACAAAATATTGTTCATCAAGTTATCCATAAAAGCTATGATATTACCGGATTTATAAGACAGAAAATTTTTCCACGATTGTGGTAACTTATCCTGGAGGTACTTTTCAGAATATGTAACAAACATTGTTAGTATAAGCTTCTCCAGGCTTGGTTTAACGTCGGTATAACCGTAGTGTTCCTCACAAAGGCGCCAGAAGGCATCTAGTAAATCATATTTATCGAATTCTTCAATATATTTATTTTCATCAAGACTATCTTCAGTCAGAACAACACGAACTACTTCATCGAAAAAGGCTATTTTTGTTTTGCATAAAACACTCATCAAAGCCACTTCTATACTCTCTTTTGTAAAGTTCTCGATTTCTAGATCATAAAATTTTTGTGTTCGATCTTTAGCTCTGAAGAATTTGATATATTTTTCTATAACCGGCTTATATTTTTGATCGATACCTAAATCAAGGGTTAGAAGTGAAGCCCTATCAGCAACAAATTGCTTTGAATAAAGCAGAGTATCTTCTAAATGGTTATCCCTTACATGAGGGCGTGGAAAAGGAGCATATATTAAATAGTTACTTGTTTTATCCACTCTTTCCAGAAAGTGTTTAATGTAAAACTGATTATCTTTTTCCAAATGTATTATTTTTGCATTTAAAAGCTCTATGGTATTGATATCTTCTATAAAGTCAGCTTTATCATCATACCAAAAAACTAATTTTCGAGTATCACCAGAAAACTCCTGATTTAGTTTATCTGTAATTTGTTTTAAACTTAGTTCAGCCATTTCACATCCTCCTTTCCTTTATATTTTTGATAGAACATCATATTTCTTACCATTTCTATCTGTCTGGACTTTTTCATAATTAACTTTTACTCCATCATCCAGGTCAATAGATATTCTAGATAAAGCCAGATGGGCTATCTTTTCATCATATTCCTTGGTTTCTTGCAGCTGTTTAATCAGTTTATCTTTCCTTTTATTCGCGGCAGCCACTTCCCTAGCATTACTACTATTATCAATAATATCTTGTGTAACTAAAATTTCATTTTCATATATTCTTTGTATCTTATGGAGGTATTCAATACGAAGATTTCCTATAGTATTCTCATCATAACGATGCATATAAATTAAAGCTTTAAATCCATTTTGTTTTCCACTATCAAAAAGCCAATAAATAGGCCTTTTCTGGTATGTTTTAATATGATCCTTATAGAAATCTTTAAGGATATAATTACGAATAATCACTCTTGAACTACTACCTTTACTACCTAATGCTTCAGCAATAAAATCAAGGTTTTCTTCAAGGGTTTCGTGTCCATATACTTTTCTAACAAAATCAACAAACATACCTAATACATCATCAGAAAAGTATTCTTCATCAGTAATAGGGATTATATTGTCTGAATCAGGAATGAAGGTTTTGTATTTACTATCATCCCAGTCGCCCCCGGTATAGGCAAGCCCTTCTATATCAAGGGAGTAGCGACCAAGCATGCAGCCAATGGCGTAGGATATAAAGGATTTAATAACTTCTGATTTTGTCAAAACATAAGCATTACCTTTCATGCTTTCAGGGATATCTTCCTTTTTGTCATAAATATAAGCGACGGTTACATCTTTATTAGCCACTTCGGGAGTTAGCTCATCTTGGAGGCCGTAGATGTCGATGAAGATACGGTTAAGTTCTTCTTCATTGGTTTTTAGTGTTTCAAAGCACTCTGTTGCTTCATGCTTCCATTTGGCAAATGCAGTATCTACAGTACGTTCACCAGTAAGCAGCGGGTGTTTCTTGAAATCCCAAGATGTTTCAAATGAGTCCCAATCCATATGAGAAAGAGAAATATTCTCAGAAACCAATTCGTTCACCATCACTCCTTTTTGCTCTGAAGGTATATATGGTATACGTTCAATGTCAGAATTGGTAAAACTCATAGTAGGGTTAAGTGCTTTCAAATATTCAAAACTCACACAGGAACACAATAAACCAAGAATATTGTAAAGATTACTTCCTTCGTTTGGAAATGCTGAACGACTTGTATCGTCATAGATCGATCCTTTTTCTTTATATTTAACTGAAAAACGCGAAGAGCTTAATTTATTCCAGGTCAATCCTCTTTTAAAATAAAATTGAGCGTTTTGTGGCCTAGCAGCTAGTTTACCAGCCGCATTTCGATGATTTCGTATTTCTTGACCATCTTTTTCCCAATTTACAACATATTCGTTGTTTGTAGCCCATTTCCTAAAATCACCACCACTATCACAAGGAAACCACTTGTGTAAACCAGACTTAGTCTGCTCAATGTCTGTATATCCAAAACCTATTTTGTCAAAATCCACCTCATACCAAAATCTCTGGTAAATCGTATTATCTCCAGTTGCGAGACCTGCTCTAGGTGCAGCAACATCAGCTATAAGTCTATGCTTAAACGCTTTAAGCATATTGTCACTCACCCAATACGCTACTGGGCTACCAGGTATCTTCTCGAAGTTCTCTGGGCTTGCTGTATAGAGATCGCTTCCCGCCAAGAAAGTTTCCTCTTTTGTATCTTGGCTATTGTAATCCACTAAGCGCACATAAGCACCCTTGAAGTCAGTGGTTCTACGTTTCGTCAACACAAAAGCAGTTGTCTGTACGACCTCGCCGCCAATTTCTTCAAACGCCCTCGCACCAAGATGTACCATATTAACTATATCTT
This sequence comes from Anaerovoracaceae bacterium, assembly GCA_050953445.1. Taxonomy (GTDB): domain Bacteria; phylum Bacillota; class Clostridia; order Peptostreptococcales; family Anaerovoracaceae; genus JBMNMS01. Next base: position 373,710 of record JBMNMS010000002.1, on the reverse strand, counting down.
TTTTTAGCAGCTTATTCCTTAACTTCTCATAACTAGACAAAAACATCCAAGCGTGTTGCGTGATCATAGCTTGATAACCCGTGGTTTTTAGCAGTTCACTGCACTTTTCAATAAATACGGCAAAAAGGTCGCTCTTACTATCAGGGTAGTTTCTCTTCACAAAATCTGACATCTTTGTGCCCATACCTGAATTCCCCATATAGGGAGGATTTGTTACAACCACATCATATTTCTGTGAAAGTAGTCTCTTAAAGTTCCAAGCATTCAACTGCAAGTCATAAGCGATATCTTCAAGGCTCAATTGTCCTGTCTTTTCAACAGGCTTCGGTGGAAGTACATCCACTTTTACGAGTGAGCCATATTCTTCACCTTCAGGGAAACCTGCCGGTTGATATATTTGTGGACTTATTTCTTCGCTTATAATACGCCTGTTGTACTGTCTTGCTTTCATCATTAAAGAGAAATAAGCAAGTTGATAAGCCCTTTTATCTATATCTAACCCATAGATATTCTTTTCTAATATTAACCTGGCAGCATCTCTTGGAGCATAGCCTTCGCTTTCATAAATTTGCATAAGTACATCAAAGGCATATACCAGGATATGCCCACTTCCCATGCAAGGATCAATTAGACGAATCTCTTCCGGCGATTCAATCCTATTAGCCTGTCGTATTTCTTTTAGTCTTTCTATTACTTCTGGTTCTTGTTCTGCCTCGTCAAGGTAATATTTCCAGTTCGATTTCAAATCTTCATTAGGATGGCCTTCGATCCATAAGCGTCCTAAAGAATTTTCTACCATATAACGAACTATCCAGTGAGGAGTAAATAACTGAGTTGCTGCAGGTATCTTATCTTTTGTAATCTTTTTGTTTTTCTTAAGACCATCAAATACTTCTTGCTTTGGCTCAGTATTGTAATACTGATAAAGCCAGCCTATTATCTCTACTTGCCCTTCTTTGGATACATTGAAATCGTCCTCTGCTATGTCGTTGACCAGGTGATAAACCACACCTTCTTTATCTGTAAAAGACACATTAAGTAAGAGTTCTGTATAATCATTGGTTTTCTCAAAAAGCTCTGGCAGATTATCATTTAGGGCATTGCACTGTTTGATAAAAAGCATACGAAAAAGCTCATCCAGTTTATTTTCATGTTTCAACTGGGCTATTTTATCTTTTTCATAGGCAGTATAGCCAAGGTCTATATCTAGTGCGTGAGTTACAAGATCTGGTTCAAGTTTTCCGTCGCTTTCTGAAGATAATACCCTTACTCTAGTAGGTAGATAATCATTTGCTTCCATAAACCGTATAGCGATAAGCCTGTTGAACCAGGTGTATGCTACTTCCTCAATAACACTTTTATATGCGGTAGCATAGTTGCTTTCTTTTGCTTTGCTGTTTATCAAATCAGCCAACTTTCTACGCTGCTCAATAGCTGATCCGGATATAGAATATGGTTCTTTACTTCCAATATCAAAAAACTTAACTGTTTGTGTTGATTGAGGAAGGGGAGCTTTGATTTCCTTTTTCGTAATCCCAAGTAGTCCAGCCTTATATTTAATATCTGCAATGAGCTTATTTCTCGCCCAGATTGAAAAGTTTTTAACTGCGGTCTTATCCATCTTAATACCCCTTAGAATTCAATATTTATAATTGTATCTTCTTCCAGCGCTTTCAAAATTTGCTCACGCAAATCACTAATATATTTTTCAAGATCTTCTGCTTTTTCTATCTGCCAGGATGAAGACAAACTAACATTTTTAATGCTGATATTTTTTCTCTTTTTTATAAGAGGCTTTGGTTTATCACCATCAGGCTTGTATGAACCGGATTCTTCTGCTATTAACTGATCTTTTTTAGTCATTTCATTTAACAGTCTTACTTTAAGCGCGTCAGCTTCAATCTTTATATTCTGAAGTGTCGCTACATTGTTGCATGTTTTAGCCTTTTCATTGAGCTCTTGGAAAAGCTTTAAATAACGACTTGCAAACTCATCTTTGTATGATTTTGTATCCAAAACTGTAAATACTCTTGTTTTGGCGTCTTCAATTGCTTCAAGAATCGGAGCTTCCATTTTTGTTAACACTGCCATATAAGATTCTCTGAATTTATCTAATAAACCGGGCAGTTTTGGTATATCGCTATAAGGCAATTCTTTTTTTAAGATGAATTTAATGTCTTTTACGCTCTCTTCAACCTTATCATCCACGATGAAAGTTTTACTATCATCATAAATAGCCATAAGCTTCAGAGCATCTTCAAATATTTTTTTCTGTTCCCCACTAAAGAAGGTCTTCACTGGTTCATAATCTTCTGCAAAATCGAGGAAGCTATCTCTGTCGCTATATAGTTTTGCATAAAATTCAGTTGGAGACTGTACTTGTGTTATCGATCTAAGTAAGTTTTTGCCGTCAGAAATAGTTTTCTTCCCAGGATATGCATAATTAGTGTACATAATTTCTGTCTTTTCTAACTCTGTCATAAGCCTGCTGCCATATCCCTGGAAAGACTGCATCATTGAATCATCATCCTCATTGATACCGGAAAAACCAAAGAGTTCCTTCATAACTTCCCGAACAGCCTTCTTTTCTTCTATACCAGCCTGTTTTCTTCTTTCGGTTAAAAGTTTTTCAACATACTCTTTTTTTGTAATATAGCGAACAATTTCTTCTTCTGACCTATTAATTAAAGTAACGGCAGCTCCATTAACTGTGAATGAAATATCACCACTTTTAAATAGTTTTGCCACTAGCCACTCTACATCATCTTCTACAAACCCATAGGGAGCTTTCATAAAACGATCCATTATAGTTTTCATGGAAGTCTTGGTGTGCATAGATGTATTGCTGGCAATAAAACTTAAGACATCATGAATCGCGTGAGCATTTGCCTCCCCACCACCTTCCAAAGATAAGGATTGCTGATTAGTACTCTTGAATAAGGCTCTGATATTGGCTTCATTCATAGGAGTATCTATATAAGATAATTTGTGATAAACAGTGGATACTAATCTACCTAATGCATCATTTATGCGAGATACAACATCCTTAGCTCCAATTGCAGCACGGTCTCCATTTACATAAATAACAGCGTTTTTTAAGGATTCATGTAAGAAGAGTTTGGCGTTACTGTTTCTATCACGCATTTCAATCCTTTTTGCATCCTTTATTTGTTCATATTTTGCTAGCTTGTTAGCAGTTGTAAGCCTTAAATATTTTTCGATCTTAAGGGCACTACGCAATTCGTTTAAGAAGGTTGCATCATCGGGAAGAACAACTAAAATTTCTTTGCCTTGTCCGGACATCATACGAAGCGTAGTTTCATCATTACTATAATCTGAGCCGGGTGTTATTATACGGATTCCTATATCATTATTTTGGTTAGATTTGTAGGGTCTATCATCGACAAACTGGTTAAAGGCAAAGTTATAACGTCCATTGTGTTCTGGGTATCTATACTTTTTATCGCTAAAGATGTCTTCAAATATTATTTCAGACGCCTTACTTATAACCTCAGCCATTTCAACATTTTGGTTTTCAATCTCTCTATTGATTTCTTGTTCTTCATCTGTCAAAAAGACATAGATTTCACCGTTTTTTTGTACAAGCATCTGACGCACTAAAACTTTTAAAGCTTCTTCGACTTTGGTCTTAAGCTGGATTCGATCAGTGTCAATATCTGAGATCATAAGGCTTGTTATATTTTCAATATTTGCAGTTATTTCCTTAACGTATTTGATCATAAATAAAGTTTTCAGGACATTTACATTAAAAGAATCTGCTTCTTTATCTGGATTTATATAACTATTGTCGTAAGCTCTAGAGATAACGCCTTTATGGCTATGGTCTAAGAATTGGTGAAGGGCGTCATAAAAGACATTAAATGGGATCAAAGCGCCATGTTCTTTGTCCATATGTTTCATAGCAGACTCTTTAAATAAAGCCAGCATTGAACGCTCACCTTCGGATAAATGTTTACCAGAAGCACCATGTGTACGGATAGATGTTAAAACACTGGCAAGTAAATTAAATTGATAAGGAACAAAAGGATACACACAGGAAAAATCATTTTCATCTGCATATAACTTTTTCTCAACACTGTCATTAAAGACAATTAGATTTTTAATAATAGTCGATTTCTGTTCATATAGTAGCCTTAGAGTCTGGTCAGCAGTATTTGTTTTATCAAGAATCCTTTTCTTAATGACTTCATCCACATTGGCAGATGATAGAGAAAGACGTGTATCAAACCTACCTTGAATCTTTGAAAAGTCATTTCCTCTGGTTTTAGTAATAGAATCAATATCTTGTTGGCTGGTGACGATAATCCAAACCTTGCCACGGCAAGCTGTTCCCAAATCTTCAGTAACAGTTTGTAGGTTTAACATTAGCTTGGAATCATCCCCTATGTACTGTCCTATCTCATCCACTAGAAATATAAGATGATGGTTTTTACTTTTTTTGCCTAAATACTCTTTAACTAAATTTGCAAAGCCTTCGATACTTATTTGATAAGGTTCAATAGCCTTTTCACACCAGTTACGGGCAGCAGCCTCACTCATGAAATTTATTTCGGATAATACATCTACAATGGTATCCTGAATGAAATCAAATTTGTTTCTTGATTCAACCCAAGGTTTACCAAATTCATCTTGAAATTTATCTTTGAAATGCTCATATTGATTTCGCTCCACTAATTGCCTTTCCAGGTCAGCTAGAGCCGGTATGGAACCACAAAATCCTTGCATTTCATTAAAAACTTTTAAAAATACAGAAACAATAGCATCCTTACTGTGTTTACCTGCCATCTCACTTTTAGAATCGATATTAAATAGAATTACATCCGTTGGTACGCTCTCTGCAAGCTTCATGTCTGCTAGAACCATTGGATCGATTATCTTTTTGTCATCGATAAAATAGTCAATAGCTCTTTTACCTTCAACTTCTTTGTTTTCAAGAAGATAGGATAAGATTTTTAAAAAGTGAGATTTACCACTACCAAAGAAGCCGGATATCCAAACACCCATTTTGTCAGTATAGCCATTGATACCCTTTTTATAGCTGGAAAAGAAGTCGGCAAAGTGTTTTTGTAGCTCTCTAGTGACAACATACTCTTCTAATTCTTGCTTTATGTTTTCATCATCAGCTTGACCAACTTTGATTACACCCTTTATATCTCTGTCTATTGGTTTCGCAAACATATCTCTAATAAACATCTTTATCCCCCTTAATCTACCAGCTTAAAAGCTCTGTAATAATTATCATCTTTTATTGTTGAAAAGAGGACCAGTTCCTGCCCATCATATTTACCAGGATAAAACAAGACAACTGGAACTCGATCTAATGTTTGGTGTAGATTATTCAGTACTTTATGTGAACGTAAAATTGGATAGCATTTACCTATGCCAACTAAGAAAACTACGGCTTCTTCAGGTGTATTTTCTTGAATATGTTTTACAATAAGGCTGTCCACATCGTTTATTTTAAGCAGATTCCCTACTGATTTTATGATTCTCTCAAAACCGCTTTTCTTTTCAAATATAAAACATTGTTCTAAGAATCCTTCTGCTTCAAGGATATCTAAAATAATGTCATATAAATCAAAAACAACCAGCTCAAACCCATCTGTTCCACGAGAATTCTTATTCTTTAAATAGGCGATACGCTCTCTTACAAGAAGCTCTTGTTCCGCAGGATAATCAAACACATAATAACCAACTTCATTACCAAGACCTTTATTTTGTCTAAAGCTATCGCTTTTAATTAATTGTTCCGCAGTATCTAAGCGTTCCTCTAAACTGATCATTATCTCACCCCCATTAAAGTATGAAGTATCTTTTCCATACCACATTCTTTAAGCTCTGTTTCTAAAGATTGATCTAGAATTGGCTTTATAATTTTCTTTGTACTATTAGAAGATCGTTCAAGAATGCCTGTTTCCATCAAAACTGTTCTGTAGATACTTCCTAAACGCTTGAGGGTATAATCAGTCCATTTTGCGACACGCTCATATTGCAGTTGTTTGTCCTTAAAAAAAACACTAAAATCGCTATCAGTAAGCTCGTCAATACCAATAATCAGCTTTTCTCTATAAACTTCATACATAAAATCAAAAAACAAGGTGTCGCTTTCCATAATCGCAATCAGTGCAATTAATTTCTGATTCGTAATATCACATTGTTCAAATAATGTATAAAATTCTGGGATTAAAGCCTTTACTCTAGTTGATACAGTGTTAAATATTTGAGTTGATCTAGCCTCCGTTGGAGCTGCAAAAATATTGTCTTTAATATTTAATTCTTTTATCTCTGAAAACGTCATCCCAGAGTTGATTAGTGAAATCATTTTTTTGAATTCTGAAAACCAAAACGGCAACTTTACCATTCCAGCACTATAATCTTTTCTTCCCATTAAAGGGCCTCCCATAAATTTAATTAATATTGATAAAACACTTTAATCCTGATTTTTTAGTGGCACAATTTGCATAATGTCACAAATATCACAGTCTAAAGCATGACAAAATTAATGAGAATCTCAGTATTTACATTTTAAAGAATAGCATAGAACCGATAAGTTTACAAAATATATTGGAAATTCGCCAGCAACAGAGCTTTCCCAGTTTTCCCTTATCACAGATTGGATTACCCTAGAAATACTAAAATCACAGTAACGAAGGGAGAAAAAGGAGGAAAATGGATGACAAAACAAGGCAAGCAATTGCACTAAAGCGGTTTTCAGTAATCAGCCCCAACATAAGTGGCAATGTAAAGAACAACACGGAATATTTTCAGGAGCTTGCAAAGGCTCCACTGAATATGCCTACTATAGTGTGTGGCCTTAACACCACAAAAGCTCCGAAAGTTGGCCTTATGATTACAACAGATATGGTTTAACAGCAGGTTTTCGAAGTGATAAGAGTAAGAGCAGGAAAATCACAGAGGAAAACTGAATTATCAAGGCCTACGGTATATAAATATGTTGCGGACATGGTGCTTCCGATATACGAGGAAGAAGCCAGGGAAGAAAGTCTGCAGTTCTCATATCAATATCCGGGAGAGATGTGGCAATTCCTATAACACTGAATATCTTGACTATGTATGTGTAAATGAGATTGGTGAAAGATTAAGACCTGGTTATATTACATCAACCTTTCCCAGAATATTTGAAGAGTATGGTATGCGAAGAATCTGCTTTCATGATCTTAGACACAGCTGTGCAAGCTTGCTTTTAGCTAACAATGTTCCAATGAAACAAATTCAAGATTGGCTGGGACACAGTGATTTTTCAACAACAGCAAATATCTACGCCCATCCTGATTATAGCTCGAAAATTTCATCATCACAGGCTATGGTTGAAGGTTTAAGCTTTGGAGTATCTACAGATAAGGGAAATGTGGGCGAAGAAAGTGCACAGGAGATTGTATCTGTATAAAAGAAAAAACGACCTTCCTTGGCAGAGGAAAATCGTTGAATTCTGGCGGAGAGGGTGGGATTCGAACCCACGTGGGCTTGCGCCCAAACTGATTTCGAGTCAGCCCCGTTATGACCACTTCGATACCTCTCCACGATTTATCTCAACATACAGACCCTGTAAGACAGGAAGAACGGATGAGGAGAATAGAAGAAATATTTAAATGTGAAAACCCTGGAAATGTGCAAGGCACAAGGGTTTTTTTGTGGAATGCTTCCGAGATGACACTTAATTTCAAGCCTGCCTCGTTATAACCACTTCGATATCTCCCTTTGTTTAACCCAACTTCATTAATTATAGGTTAAGATAAATCATCGGTCAAGGAAAGATTGTTGGATTTTTAGGCTATATATGATAAAATCCTTTCGCAATGAACAAAATATGAACAGAAGAGCCATGAGCCGGAAAGGAAAAATAAATGCTTGCAGATTTAAGTGTTAATGAATTTATTGAGGATCTGTCTACGAAGAGCCCCTTGCCAGGAGGGGGGAGTGTGGCTGCCATGTGCGGTGCAGCAGCTGCTGCTTTGATTTCCATGGTCGTGGAATTGACAAAGGGTAGGGAAGGATATGAAAGTGTTATCGATGAATTGGACACGATTAAAAATGAAATGGTAGATAGACGGGCGGAATTTTTGGAGATGATGGATAAGGATGCACAGGCTTATGCCGATGTAATAGAATGTTACAAACTCCCGAAAAACACTAGGGAGGAAAAAGACTTAAGGCAATCAGCAATCCAATCAAAAATCCTTGAAGCTGCTTTGATTCCTTTATCTGTAGCCGAAAAGGCCTGCATGCTTTTTGATGGGGCAGAGGCGGTTACGAGGAAGGGAAATAAAAATGCGGTTTCAGATGGGGCCATTGCAGCAATGATGATAAGAAATTCAGTTTTGGGGGCATTATATAATGTTAGGATCAATGCTATGTCCCTTAAAGATGAAAAGACAAAGAAGGCACTTTTGGAGAGGGCATATGTATTGGAAAAGGCGGCCCGCAAAAAGGAGACCGCCATTCTTGAACTACTGGATTACTAAAAGTTACTATTGACTCATAGCTATGCATTTAAAGGCATACTAACCTGCTGATATATCAACCACATTTTACGGCAACATCCAATGCTATCTCCATCATATCTGTAAAAGTCTGCTCACGCTCCTTGGCAGTGGTTTCCTCGCCGGTGAGGAAATCATTGCTTATGGTGGCAAGGCATAGGGCATTTCTACCCAACCTGGCCGCATTCATATAAAGCCCTGCCGCTTCCATCTCTACCGCCAGACAACCCATTTTGGCCCAAGGCTTCCACCAGTCTTCACCATCCTCATAAAACACATCGCAGGTAACAATATTCCCGGGGTGTATAGGAATTTGAAGGTCATCTGCTGCTTCCTTTGCCTTTAACATAAGAGTAAAGCTTGCGTTGGGAGCAAATATGCCCGGCAGGCCATATGTATGCTGCCAGTTCGAATCTGTTGATGCGGCAACGCCCATTATTATATCCCTTACTTTTATTTTTTCACTAAATGAGCCGGCCGTCCCTATGCGAATGATGTTCTCCACATCATATTCGGCATAAAGTTCATAACTATAAATCCCCATCGATGGCACTCCCATGCCGGAAGCCTGTATGGTTACGGGAACACCCTTATACATGCCTGTGTATCCCAGCATACCCCTGATTTCATTTATGCATTTAGAATTGGTCAAATACTTTTCAGCAAGAAACTTTGCCCGAAGCGGATCCCCTGGCATTAAAACCGTTTTAGCTATGTCGCTTTTTTCAGCGGCGAAAATATGTGCACTCATTTTATCTTTTCTCCTTTCATAGGCTTTTCCCCAGCAACTCCATGTTGCAACTATTCTAACATGTGGAAGATTTATGAACAAGCACATGGATTAACACATGTGGCAGCTTCTTTAAACGTAAAGAATCAAAAGGGTTTACAATGCTTTTGCGGTGTTATAGGATAGTATACATTGATAAAGGAGAGTCTAAGGTTATGTATTACAAGGTAAGAGAGGTTAATTCCATAAAGGAACTTTTATATTCGAGCGTTGAAATCCATGGAGATAAGGAAGCTTTCCTTGTTAAAAAGAAAAAGGGGGGAGCCTATTACCCCATCTCTTATTCAAGGCTGCGGCATGATGTGGATTCTCTCGGTACGTATTTGAAACATATGGGTCTATCGGGTCAAAAGATTGCGATAATAGGGGAGAACTGTTACCCTTGGATAGTTTCCTATTTAGCCATAGTCAATGGGGTAGGAGTTGTAGTCCCTTTGGATAAAGAGCTTACAAAACAGGAAATATACAATCTTATAGAAACGGCTGGATGTCGAGGTGTCTTTTATACATCCACTTTTGAAAAATACTTTGAAGACTACGATATAGATTTTAAGGTAAAAATGTGGGTTTATGAAGAAGAGGAAGGGTTTCTGTTAAAGAAGGTTCACGGATTAAAAAAACACTATAATATATGGGACCGGCTTGTTAGGGATGGAAGCAACTTAATAAAAGAAGGGGATAGATCCTATATCGATGCCCCAGTCAACATTGATGAAATGAGCATACTACTATTCACTTCCGGCACTACCGGTAAAGCCAAAGGGGTTATGCTCAGCCATAGGGCGATTGTTAGCAATGTTATGGATACATGCAGTATCGTTCGCGTTTTACCAAAGGATAGACTTTTATCAGTGCTGCCTATTCACCATACCTTTGAGAATACAATGGGGATGATGTGCGTTTTGTACTCAGGTGCTTCGACCGCTTTTTGTGAAGGACTGCGATATGTAGCTAAAAACATGACCGAGGCAAAGCCTACTATTTTGGTGGCGGTGCCCTTGCTGATTGAAACCATGTATAAAAAGATATGGAAGCAGGCGGAAAAGGCTGGAAAGTCAAAAATTCTTAAAAAGGCTATCGCGGCAAACCGATTCTTTAAAACCATGGGATTGAATGCAAACAAGGCCTTATTTAAAAGCGTTTACAAGCCTTTTGGAGGGCGTTTGCGAATGCTTATTTCCGGTGCAGCTTATATAGATCCTTCGGTGTGCAGGGGATTTGAAGACCTTGGAATAAGATTGATGCAAGGATATGGACTAACAGAGTGCTCCCCTTTAATATCTGGAACGCCAGATTACAGCAACACCTATAAAAAGGCAGGTTCCGTAGGGCCTGTGGTAAGGAGTGGCGAACTAAAAATTTTGGATCAGGATGAGAACGGTATAGGGGAAATCGTTTTTAAGGGACCAAATGTTATGTTAGGGTATTATAATATGCCGGAAGAAACCGCTGAGGTGTTAAAGGAGGGGTGGTTTCACACGGGAGACTTAGGTTTTTTGGATCACGAGGATTGGCTCTATCTTACGGGAAGAAAGAAGAATGTAATCGTAACCAAAACCGGAAAAAACATTTATCCAGAAGAGGTTGAAGTGATGCTCGATGAAAGCCCCTTTATTCAGGAATCTATGGTTTATGGGATTTCGCCGGAGGAAAACGAAAGTGAGGATGCCATAGTAAGCGTGCAGATATTGCCGGATTACGAGGCTATTGAAGAAGCCTTCGGTTTAAAAAGAGAAGATAGTGCTCCAATTTTCAGTTTAATAAAGAAGGAAGTCCAAAAGGTTAATGATAAGGTTCCGGTATATAAAAGAATTCGAAACATCAAAATACGCAGTGAAGATTTCATCCGCACCACGACAAAAAAGATTAAACGGGACAAAAATCTATGACGCCGATGCACCATCATAAGGCGAATGACTCTAAAAATTCAAGCTCAGACTCCTCTGATACCGTAAGTCTTGCCCTTATCCCCATGGGTATTGAAATATGGGGATAAATATGCCCCGCCGGAAACCAGTTTATAGTAGGTTTGTTATAGGGCGTTATGATTTCATCAAAAATTTGCGAAAGGGAAAGGGATATAGAAGGATCTTTTGGCTCACAGCCCGCAAAAGTACCTATGACTATGCCGGCACAATCGGCAAATTTACCTGCAAGGGAGAGGGCAGTCAATCCTCGATCAATCTTATATGGTTCATCATCCACATCTTCTATGAAGATGATTTTTCCCCTGGTATCTACTTCATAAGGGGAGCCTAAGGTAGAGACTAAAAGCGAAAGGTTTCCGCCGGTCATGGGGCCTTCGGCTGTACCTGAAATTAAGGGTTTCAGAGACAATTCGGGGGGGATAGATACCTTTCCCACCGGAACACTGCTAAACAAGTTTGACTCAAGACTTTGGAGGGATAGTTCATCTAAGGTATCCCAACCCCTGGTGGGCATGGGTGAATGTAATGTGGCAAGTTTGCATATCTTATTAAAGGCCAAGTGAAAAGCGGTTATATCGCTATACCCCAGAAATAATTTGGGATTGTTTTTTATCACTTCATAATCTAAAAGGGGAAGAACCCTTGTTGCGCCATAACCCCCTCTTAAACAGAATACACCATCCACATGAGGATTGGTAAAAGCATCATTAATATCCTTGGCCCTCTGATAATCTATGCCCGCAAAATAGCCGTGGCGCATTGTACAACTGGGGTATAAGACCGGTTCCAATCCCAGAAAATCCATGGAGGCCAAAGACAATTTCAACTTTTCCTCTTCCACAAAGGCGGAGGGTGCAATTAATGCTATCCTGGCACCTAATTCTAATTTTTTAGGCTTATTTATCATAATCCACCTCGCTTTCATCTCCGATAATCCGTTAAAATCATTATATTAAATTACTATCCTTTTTACGACCCCTTCATGGATTATTCCAAAATTATTAACATATATATGGTTAACATGAATACAGATGATTGTTTGTTAAAGCAGAATCAGTATTATGCAAATGCTTTGTGTATATAGGAGTAGGAGGGGTTAAAATGGACGAAAATCTAAAGACCCTAACTTTAAATCTAATTGAAGAAAGTGAAACCTGGTTTATAGATTTAAGAAGGGACTTGCACCAATACCCTGAGCTGGGCAACGAGGAATATAAAACCACGGAGCGAATATGCTATGAACTGGAGAAAATGGGTATAGAAGTGAGGCGTCCCCTTAATACGGGTGCCCTTGGGATTCTAAAAGGCACAGGCGAATCAATGGATTGGAAAGGAGGGGGGCCAGACAAAACCATCGCATTTCGCGGGGACATTGATGCCCTTCCCATACACGAACAACCCAAAATGCCTTTTTCATCGGTAAGAGATGGACTAATGCATGCATGTGGGCATGACGCACATACCGCCATACTATTGGGGACGGCAAAAATTCTTTGCCTGCTCAAGAGTTGGTTTAAAGGTACAGTTAAATTCATTTTCCAACCAGCCGAAGAGACTACCGGCGGAGCCTTACCCATGATAAGAGCCGGTTGCCTAAAAGATCCGGAGCCGGATCATATATTCGCCCTTCATGTGATGCCTGACCTTGTGGCAGGCATGGCAGGAATCCATAAGGGAAGGGTGCATCCTGCATCTGATATGTTTACCATCAAGGTCAAAGGCATTAAGAGTCACGGAGCTTCACCACATCAGGGTATCGATGCCATCGTTGTCGCATCTCAGATAGTCAATAATATTCAAGCCATAATTAGCCGTAATGTGGATCCGCTGGAATCCGCAATAATATCTATTGGTCGATTCCAGGGAGGTCATGGCATCAATATTGTTGCAGATGAAGTGGTAATGGAAGGGACAATACGAGCCTTTGATGCCAGTGTAGGTAGGCTGGTTCGCAGAAAACTGAGGGAGATATCCGAATTTACAGCCAAGGCTGCAGGCGCTATCTCGGAAATTCAGTTTCAAAAAGGATATGGTGCCTTGACTAACCACCCGGAGAGCTGCAATATGGTGGAACTGGCGATAAAGGAAGTTTTGGGTGAAGACAAACTTGTTTATCTGGAAAGACCAACCATGGGGGTTGATGATTTCTCCGCTTTTCTGATTGACCATCCCGGTGCCATGTTTTTTCTGGGAAGCGGTTTTCATGGAAGATATAATCCACCCATACATACGGATAATTTTCAAATCAACGAAAAGGCTATCGGGGTTGGCATAGCAATACAATGCGCTATTGCCTTAAACTTTTTCCATAATAACAGGCAGAATTACGAAAACTTGGGAAAATAAAAAAGCCGGGAGACACTTCCGACTTTTTTTGTGTATTTAACTTATACACGTGTGGGGACGGGTGAGCATTATTCTGCTTTGGCTTTGTTCAGCTGCGTTGCCATTCTTGAAACTTTTCTGGAGGCAGTATTTTTGTGAATAACTCCCTTTGAAGCAGCCTGCATCAGTTTTTTCTCTGCCAGCGCAAATCCTTCCGCCGCAGCAGCCATGTTCTTTTCTGCAATCGCATTATCGAAATTCTTCAAAACGGTTTTAAGATGAGCCTTAACACGTCTATTAACCGCTGTTTTGTTTGCGATTACAAGCATTCTCTTCTTTGAAGATTTAATGTTTGCCATATTTTCACCCCACTTTCATGTTTTCACTGCCTTAGGCATTTTGAAAACTTAATATAGCCTTAAACAGTATACTGGAATAAAAATTAAAAAGCAAGCAAAAACTATATCAATCATATATTTTGAAAGGATGAAAAGGATTGAACATAAGAACAGACTTGGCGATAGAAAGCAGGGAGATATTTCATGAAAAAAAAGGGGATGAAGGGGAGATACCCGGTGTTCAGGTTCAGGTTGATAACCCGTGCGATCAAATTTCGGTAACGAGGATAAGCATCTCAGATGAAAGAGGTAGCCGAGCCATGGGCAAGCCTGTGGGTAACTACATCACCATCGAGGTTCGTGGTCTTGGAGAAGACGATGAGAAACTAAAGGCAGATGCAATAAGGGTTTTGTCGAAAGAACTCTCCAGGCTCATACATTTTCACTATCATTTAAAAATGCTTTTAATAGGATTGGGAAATAAAAAAGTAACCCCTGATGCTCTTGGGCCTTTAACTGTGGAGAAGGTTATGGTCACCCGACATATGTTTCTTATTACAGATGCGGAAGGGGACGATCATGTAAGCTGCGTCAGCGTATTGGCACCAGGTGTAATGGCTACCACCGGGATGGAAACCGCCGAAATCATTAAAAGCGCAGTGGACATTACCAAACCGGAGGCTGTGTTAGCGGTGGATGCTTTAGCGGCGCGCAATATCGAAAGGATAAACACAACAATTCAAATTAGTGACACCGGGATTTCTCCGGGTTCGGGTACCGGAAACATGAGAAAAGATTTGACGGAAAAATCGCTGGGGACAAAGGTTATTGCTATCGGTGTTCCCACCGTTATCGACTCAAAGACTTTAATACTGGACAACCTTGAAGGCTTTCTTACCAACCCTACTGCTGTTGAAAAACATATTGAAAAAAAGGGGGAGCCCATGATAGTAACCACCTCCGATATTGATTGCGTAATCGAAGTCTTTTCGGAAATTATTGGCGAGGCCATTAATAAAGTTCTGCATCCTGGCATATACTCTCAATGAAAGTGTTTTAAAATGTTGAGGTGCAACGGATGAGAAGATCGAGACGTGTTAGATCAAAAAAAAAGACTAAAATAGTTATTTACAGCCTGATGTTTTGGATGATAGCCGGAATGGCATCCATATTTTTTGTAAATCTTGAAGGAGAAAATTTTTTTGCCAATGGAACGGAGACTATGGGGAAGCATTATTTGAGCGCAGCCTATCCGGCAGTAAGCAGGGGTGTAGGATTTGCCGAAAGAACTTCTTCATTTGTTCCCGGGAAGGAATTGGAGGATCTCAATGGGCGACTTATAGCCTCGGATCCCGGTGTGGGGGAAATAAGGTTGGAAACAGCGGAAGATAATCAAAAGAATTCATCTGCACCGAACCCGGAACCGTTCAAGGAGCCAGAACCCGTTCCGGTCGATTCTGTCATGGCAAAAGGCCCCCCTAAGGTCCTTATTTATCATACCCATGCTACCGAATCGTATCAACCTGTTGCCGAAGGGAATTTCCATTCTGTGAAGGAAGAGTGCACCGTAAGGGAGGCTGGAAGGATTTTAAAGGAAGCTTTGGAGGATAAAGGCATAGCTGTATTACACGATAAGACCCTTCATGATATTCCCTCCTACAGCCAATCGTACAGCAGATCTGTGGTCACAGCGCAGAAACATCTGGCAGAAAACCCATCGATTCAAATTGTAATCGATTTGCATAGGGATGCGGCGGGAGCAGGTGGAAATAAGGCCTATACCTTTGAGGTAAATGGGGTTTCCGCAGCGCAATTCAGCCTGGTGATAGGACAGGGTAATGCTAATTTAACTCAATTGACCGAATTTGCAAATAAAATTAACGAAAGGGCAAATAATATGTACCCGGGTTTTGCCCGGGGCATAATTGAAAAATCCTACAGATTCAACCAATATATATTCGATCAAGCACTTCTTTTGGAATTGGGGAATAACCAAAATGACATATCCCAGATAAGATGTTCAGCCAGATACTTTGCCGATGTTATAGCCTCTGTTGTAAACGAATAGGTTACATATTAGAAGAATCGGATTCTTCTAATATCAACTCATCCTTTCTGGCACCCCTGATGGTAATTAAAGAACCTAATATTATCAAAGCGGCACCTGCTGCTATATTCAGCCTTAAGGCCTCCCCAAGGACAAGCAGTGCTATAAAAGGCGCAAAAATCGCCTTGAGGAAGAAAACAAAAGAGGCATTTGAAGGGCCGGATAGGTGAATTGCCATAAAATAAAAATAATAGCCCAGACCTGTAACTCCGATGCCCATATACAAAATTATGAGAATATTCCCAGGCGTTATGCCCGATAGAATTGGTTTTTTCATTATCAGGATCATTATCACCAGCCCGGCAGATCCTATCAGAAAACTTAGACTGGTCAATGCTAAATCACCGATCTTTCCTATGCGAAGCTTCCCTACTGCAGAATAAAGACTGAAGGTTATTGCAGCTCCAAAACCGCATAAAACTCCAAAAACAGTGTTACCGGCACCGAGTCCAAAGGGATTGACCAATATCAAAAGGCCTATTACGCTTATGGAAAGCACCAGGGCCTTTCTTTTTGTGAATCTTTCACCCTCAACTATGAAGTGGGAAAATATGGATATAAAAACCGGATTACTACAAATAATAATGGCCACTAAATTTGCGTTTGCATTCATTACTGCAATCTGTAAAAGGGGCATACTTATGCATGTGCATATTATTCCCAGGAAAAACAAGTAAAGAAGGTCGCCGGGGGTGAGCTTGAGCTGCCTTGCCCTCATTTGACCTATTGCGAAGGGAAGCAGAAAAAAACCCCCCAATGCAAATCGCAGAAATGTTAATTGAAAAGGGTCCAATTGATGGCCGGCAATTTTAAGAGCCACTTCCATCGTGCTGAAAAACAGGGCTGAAATCATTATTATAATTATTTCTTTTTTGCTCATGTCTGTATTGTATCACCCCTTCTTTTGGCTTGTAAAGGCTTTGGGGCATATGCTATAATTAATAAATTCCAAGTATAGCTTGAAGACGGAGGAAGTATGTCATACCAACAACAGATACGCAATTTTTGTATAATTGCCCACATAGATCATGGGAAATCCACACTGGCCGACAGGCTTCTTGAAAAAACAGGCGTTGTAGCCAGCAGGGACATGAAGGAACAATACCTGGATAACATGGATATCGAACGGGAGCGTGGCATAACCATAAAGCTGCAGACCACCAGGCTGACCTATATGGCTAAGGACGGAAAGGAATATATTTTTAATCTTATAGATACGCCGGGGCATGTGGATTTTACTTACGAAGTGTCAAGAAGTCTGGCGGCATGTGAGGGAGCACTTTTAGTAGTGGATGCCACCCAGGGAGTAGAAGCTCAGACCTTAGCCAATGTCTACCTTGCCGTAAACGAGAATCTGGAAATACTACCTGTGATAAACAAAATAGATTTACCCAGTGCAGATCCTGAAGGGGCGAAAAAGCAAATTGAAGATGTGATAGGCATCGATGCATCACAGGCTCCGCTGATTTCGGCTAAGGAGGGACTTAATATCGAAGATGTTCTGGAGGCGGTTATACATAGGATCCCCCCTCCGCAAGGCGATGAAAACGGAAAACTTAAAGCCCTCATCTTTGATTCATATTACGACAATTACAAGGGTGTTGTAACATACATCCGTGTCTTCGACGGAAAAATTAAAAAAGGTGACATAATTAGACTTATGAACACCAAAAAGGTTTATGAGGTTACAGAGGTAGGTGTATATGTTCCCGGGCCTAAGCCCAGGGATGTCCTTGGTGCAGGCGAAGTAGGATATATTTGTGCCAGTATAAAGCAGGTGGCTGATGCAAGGGTTGGGGATACCATCACCCTGGAGGAAGATCCTACGGAAGAAGCTCTGCCGGGTTACAAAAAGATGCAGCCCATGGTCTATTGTGGTATTTACCCCGCTGAAGGGGAGAAGTATGAAAATGTCAAGGATGCATTAGAAAAGCTTCAGGTTAACGATGCGGCCTTCCATTTTGAGCCGGAAACATCAACTGCCCTGGGATTTGGATTCCGATGCGGATTCTTAGGGCTTTTGCATATGGAAATAATAGTCGAGCGGCTGGAAAGAGAATTTAACCTGGGCATTATAACCACATCCCCCAGCGTAATATATAGGGTGGTCAAAAATGACGGTGAGGTTTTAATGGTTCAAAATCCCACCAATCTTCCTCCTCAGACGGAAATCGATTATATTGAAGAACCTATGGTCAAGGCGGATATAATGCTCCCCAAGGAGTATGTTGGAAGCATCATGGAATTATGCCAGGATCGTCGAGGGAAAATGCTCCATATGGAATATATAACGGAAAATAGAGTGGCCTTACACTACGAAATGCCCCTTAACGAAGTCATATACGATTTTTTTGATGCTTTGAAATCAAAGACCAGAGGTTACGGCTCCTTAGATTATGAATTTACAGGATATGAAAGGTCAAAGGTCATTAAATTGGACGTGCTTTTAAACAAGGAGCTAATTGACGCCTTTTCTATGATAGTCCATGAATCAAAAGCTTATCAAAGGGGACGGTTTGTCTGCGAAAGATTGAAGGAAATTATCCCCATGCATCAATTTGAAGTACCGATTCAAGCATCTATCGGTCAAAAGGTCATAGCGAGGGAAACTGTTAAAGCCTACAGAAAGGATGTTATAGCCAAGTGCTATGGCGGCGACATATCTCGGAAGAAGAAGCTTCTTGAAAAGCAGAAGGAAGGTAAAAAAAGAATGCGGCAGTTCGGTAGCGTAGAAGTACCGCAAGAAGCATTTACAGCCGTTCTTAAATACGATGACAATAAGTGAATTAAAAAAGAGGGAAACCATGACTTTAGGGATTTACGTTCACATACCCTTTTGTCTTCAAAAATGCAGCTACTGCGACTTTCTTTCCTTCACCAATATCAATGATTATCAGATACAGACTGATTATACCCATGCCCTGTTAAATGAAATAGAATACTGGGGACAGGAAATCTCAGGGGAAGGGCTTCATCCCTCTTATAGGGTAGACACCCTTTTTATGGGTGGTGGAACCCCTACCGTTTTGGATATAAGGTTGATGGATAGGATAATGTCATCCCTGCATCGGTGGTTTAGTATCGAAAAAAATGCGGAAATTACATTGGAGGCGAATCCGGGAACCGTAACTAATCACATACTAAGGGACTATAAAAATATGGGTATAAATCGGCTAAGCATTGGAGTTCAATCACTTAAAGGTTCAGTACTAAGCACCTTGGGCAGAATACATGATGGTAGGGAAGCCTTGGAGAGCGTTGAAAAGGCACGTAAAGCAGGATTTAATAATGTAAATGTGGATTTGATGTTTGGTATTCCCGGCCAGGGGATGGATGATTGGCAAAACACATTGAAGGGTGTTTTAGATAGGGATCCAGACCATGTTTCCTTTTATGGCTTGCAGGTTGAAGCAGGAACAACCCTATATCGAAAAATTCAATCTGGAAAACTAGTACTCCCCCCCTGGGAGGAGGATAGAGCCATGTATCAAGAGGGCATAAAAACCATTGAAGATAGGGGTTATGTCCATTACGAAATATCAAATGGTGCTAAACCTGGAAAGGAAAGCAGGCACAACCTGAAATATTGGTCCATGGATGAGTACCTGGGCCTGGGTCTTGGAGCCCATTCATTTTTGAACTATAAAAACGGCGGATTTGTCCGGTTTAGTAACGATTGTAACATGGAGGGATATATAAAATCGGCCAATCCATACCATATGCCGGAGCCCTATTACAACACAGAAAAGGATAATATATCAGAATATATTTTCACAGGACTTAGAAAAATGGAAGGTATCCGAATAAAATCTTTTGAGGAAAGGTTTAATAAGCCCTTTTTCCAGCTCTATGCTGATCAGATACGTAAATTTACCGACTTAGGACTTTTAAAATATGATGAGAAAAGCGAAAGGTTGGCGTTGACCCTGGATGGGATAGATGTCTCCAATCAGGTACTGGCCGCCTTCGTATAAATGAAACGGGAAAAGATTAGATGAAAAAATATATAATGGCTCTTGATCAGGGAACCACAAGTTCCCGATGCATCATTTTTAATAAGAAGGGTGAAATTGTAAGCATCGGTCAAAAAGAATTTAAACAGATTTTTCCGCACCCCGGATGGGTAGAACACGATCCCATAGAAATACTGACAACTCAGATTCATGCGGTAATTGAGGCCATGTCTAAAATAGGGGCGGCTTATACGGATATTGCGGCCTTAGGTATTACGAATCAAAGAGAAACCACTGTGATTTGGGATAGGGAAACCGGTTTGCCGGTTTACAATGCCATAGTATGGCAGTGTCGCAGGACTGCCTCCATCTGTGAAGATTTAAAAAAATCAGGGATGGAGGATATTATTCGAGAAAGGACAGGCCTCATCTTAGATGCTTATTTTTCAGGCACAAAGATAAAATGGATTTTAGACAATGTTGAAGGTGCAAGGGAAAAAGCAGAAGAAGGTAGAATTCTGTTCGGCACCGTGGATACCTGGCTGCTTTGGAATCTGACCGGCGGAAATATCCATGCCACCGATTATTCCAATGCTTCCAGAACCATGCTTTACAATATTAAGAGCCTTATGTGGGATCGGGATATACTTAAAGCCCTAAATATACCTGCTTCCATGCTGCCAGAGGTGTTGCCCTCAAGCGGAAATTTAGGGGAGACCCATTCCTCATTTTTTGGCGGCCCCATAACTATTGCGGGGATGGCCGGAGATCAGCAATCCGCACTTTTTGGTCAAAACTGTTTTCAACCCGGTATGGCTAAAAACACTTATGGAACCGGGTGTTTTTTGTTGATGAATACGGGGGATAAACCCGTTAAATCCCAAAGAGGCCTATTGACCACCATCGGATGGGGTGAGGGAGGCGGGGTGTCCTACGCTCTTGAAGGCTCGGTTTTCGTTGCCGGTGCAGGGATTCAATGGCTCAGGGATGAGCTTAAGATATTGGATAATTCCGCAGAATCGGAAAGGATTGCGCTTTCCCTCAAGGATAACGGAGGCATTTACTTCGTTCCGGCTTTTGTTGGTTTAGGTGCCCCCTTCTGGGATCCTTATGCACGAGGGCTTTTAATTGGAATAACCAGAGGAACAAGCCGGGAACATATAATACGTGCAGCGTTAGAATCAATGGCTTATCAAACATGGGATGTACTTCAGGCGATGGAAATGGATTCCGGTATCGAGATAACAACACTGCGGGCCGATGGTGGGGCTGCAGCTAATGGCTTTCTAATGCAATTCCAATCAGATTTAATAAAAAAACCTGTTGAATTGCCGGGACATGTGGAAACAACAGCCTTTGGTGTAGCCTGTTTGGCAGGATTAGCCACTGGATATTGGTCTTCAAAGGAGGAGATTTCATCATTGAAATCAGTATCACAAACCTATCTGCCCGGTATGGAGGAAGGTCATAGGTTAAAGCTGATGGAAGGCTGGAGAAAAGCGGTTAAGCTTTCATTGGGATGGGCATTATGATAGAGGAAGCGGGCGGAAACACCATGAGTAAAGATAAGGCAAGAAATCATCTTTTCGATAATATTAAAGCATTGTTGATATTTTCCGTAGTTTATGCTCATTATCACAAAGTCAACGGCGATTTTTCAGTGGATTCATTAGGGGGCATAATATACATAACTTCATTTTCCTATATAATGCAAGGCTTCCTTTTCGTTTCCGGTTACTTTTCGAAGAATGTGGCCAAATGCAGACAAACATCTGTACAGATGTTTCTATTGCCATATTTTGTACTCATGATATTCATGTACGGGGTGCGGTATCTGCTCAATGGATATGCCACTATAAACTTTTTCATACCTACCATGGCCCTTTGGTATCTTTTAGTTATGTTTTATTACAGATTTTTTATTAAGGATATTTCCAAAATACCTTACATACTACCCATAAGCTTTGCAATTTCACTTTTGGCAGGGTTTGTTCCTTTTTTGGGTGAAAAGATTGCCCTCGGCCGAACATTCGGTTTTTTACCTTTTTTTATGCTGGGGTACTTTTCTAAGCAGGAACATATTGATAAAATTCGTAAAATACCAAAGCCGGCTCTTATAATCCTGTTGTCCGGGCTTTTAGGCTTTTCAGTCTTTTTATCAAAGACCGGGTTCATGCCTATTGGGATGCTCTATCTGAAAAGATCCTATATGGCAAGTGGGGTTTCCCCCTGGCAAGGGCTATTGATGAGGCTGCTAATCATAATTGTTTCCTGCTGCTGGATACTGGTATTTATAGGGTTAACCACAGAAAAAAGGAACTTTTTGTCCACCATAGGGGAAAACACTATGGCGGTCTACGTTTTCCATATTATTATTCGCTATGTGATTCAGCGCTTTGGACTGCCGGGAGGCGGCACTTTTGTCATATATGTTCTGACTTTTCTGGCGGCGGCAGCAAGTGTTTACCTGCTAGGAAAAAAGCCCGTCGAATCCTTCTATAATAAAATAATGGAGGGTATATCCAATTTATTTAAGTTTTTTTTAAAAAAGTATTGACACTATTGTGGGTAAATGGTAAATTTAACTTGTGATTAGCACTCACTAATCAAGAGTGCTAACAAGGCGGTGGAGGCTATGGAATTAAACGAAAGAAAGCTAAGAATATTGCAGGCAATCATATCCGATTTCATCTTATCGGCTGAGCCGGTGGGTTCCAGAACCCTTTCGCGCAAATATGATATGGGTATTAGTCCGGCAACAATTCGCAATGAGATGTCCGATTTAGAGGAAATGGGTTACCTGACCCATCCTCATACTTCTGCTGGAAGGGTGCCCTCGGATAAGGCTTATAGATTGTATGTCAATCATCTTATGGATAAATATAAGATGCCTGAAAAAGATAAAGATGAAATTTCAAAAAGACTGACGAAGAACATAAGCGAACTTGATAAAATCATAGAAAGAGCTGCCGAACTCCTATCCGAATTGACAAACCTGACATCGTTTGCAATTACACCAAGTCCGGAGGAGGATAAGCTTAAATATGTAAACATCGTATCGGTGGATGCCGATACAGTGGTCATAATGATCGTTGCCGAAAGCGGGAAGATATCTAATACGACTGTACGCTTGCACACGGCATATACAGAGGAACAGTTGAGGATCATGTCCAAATTGATGACTCATGATTATAAGGGCCAGAATATAAGCGACATTCTCACCAGAGATATTATCCGCGATTTTCAGTCGGATCTGATGTCTTTGAACCGGCTGGCTGGGGATATAAGACCTAATTTCCTTTCAACATTGGAAAATATGCTAAATGTAGATCTTTATCTTGAAGGACTTACAAATATATTCTCCATTCCGGAATATAATGACCTGGAAAAGGCAAGGTTGTTTATTGAAATGGTAAACAAGAAGAAGTATATGACGGAAATCCTTGTAAATAGAGAAGATGGAGTAATCATTACCATAGGTGGGGAAAATGCAGATGAGATTATGAAGGACTGCAGTTTGATAACAGCAACCTATCATATCAACGGAAAGCCCGTTGGTAAATTGGGGGTTATTGGCCCTACCCGGATGAAATACAATAAGGTCACTTCAATTATAGAGTACATGACCGACAACCTTAACAAGGCTTTTCAAATAAAGGAGGGAGACGATGAAGGATAACAATAATGGTCCTGAGAGAAAAAAAGAGGAAGAGAAGTTGAAAGAAATGATAGACGCACAGGAAGAGCGGCTCAAGCAGAAGTCTGAAAAAACGGAGGATGATGAACCGGCAAGGGTAGAGGAATCCGCTCCGCAAGATACCGGCGAAGATGAAGAACTTCAAACCCGATACCTGCGTCTTGCAGCAGATTTTCAAAACTTCAAAAAAAGGGTTGAAAAAGAAAAAGGCGATATATATGCTTATGCCAACGAAAAAATTGTAACAGACCTGTTGGATGTTATCGATAATTTTGAAAGAGCACTGAGCCATGGAGAAAACAGCACAGATAAGGGTATGCTAGAAGGGATGGAGATGATATACAAACAATTCATGGGGGTTCTTATAAAATGCGGACTTGAAGAAATCGAAGCGGAAGGAAAAGATTTCGATCCTAACTTCCATCATGCGGTAGTTATGGAATCCCATGAAAATTTTGAAAGCGGAAAGATTACTGGCGTGCTTCAAAGGGGATATTTGTTAAATAACAGGGTTATCAGGCCGTCTATGGTAAAAGTAGCCCAATGAAAAGGAATAAATGGAAAAGAGAATTGTAAGGAGGAACTAAAATGGGAAAAGTAATAGGAATTGACCTGGGTACTACCAATTCATGTGTATCCGTTATGGAAGGCGGAGATCCTATAGTAATTGCAAACGCAGAAGGAAACAGAACTACTCCATCGGTGGTGGGATTTGCTAAAAATGGAGAAAGGCTTGTTGGGGAGACTGCCAAAAGACAGGCCATAACCAATCCCACAAGAACCATATCTTCAATAAAAAGAGAAATGGGTACCGGTTTCAAGGTGGACATTGATGGAAAAACATATACACCTCAGGATATTTCGGCTATGATCTTAGCCAAATTAAAGACGGACGCAGAAAGCTATTTGGGAGAAAAGGTAACTGAGGCGGTTATAACTGTACCTGCATACTTTACAGATAGCCAGAAACAGGCCACAAAGGATGCGGGAAAAATTGCCGGGTTAGAGGTAAAAAGGATTATAAATGAGCCAACAGCGGCGGCTTTGGCCTACGGAATGGACAAGGAAAGTGGACAGCATAAGATACTGGTCTACGATCTTGGCGGAGGTACTTTTGACGTGTCCATCTTAGAGCTTGGCGATGGTGTTTTTGAGGTTATGGCCACCAACGGAAACAATAAGTTGGGAGGCGATGATTTTGATGACGCTTTGATGAATTTCATTGCAGATAGCTTTGCTAAGGAAAACGGGGTTGATTTAAGAAAGGATAAGATGGCATTGCAAAGGTTGAAGGAGGCCTCTGAAAAGGCTAAAAAGGAGCTTTCTTCATCTCAGACAACAAATATCAACCTTCCCTTTATCACCGTAAATAACGACGGGCCTCTCCATCTCAATATGGATATAACCAGGGCCAAATTCGACCAACTAACCGGGCATTTAGTTGAAAAGACCATTGAGCCGATTAGAAAGGCAATGTCGGATGCGGGAATAACCAACAACGATATTGAAAAGGTAATCTTAGTTGGTGGATCCACTCGAATACCTGCGGTCCAGGAAGCTGTAAAGAAAATAACGGGGAAAGAACCTTTCAAGGGTATAAATCCTGACGAATGTGTTGCCATAGGAGCAGCGGTGCAGGCAGGGGTATTGACGGGTGAGGTTAAGGATGTGCTCCTTTTAGACGTTACACCCCTTTCCTTGTCCATAGAGACCCTTGGGGGCGTGGCTACCAGACTGATTGAAAGAAACACCACAATTCCGACAAAAAAGAGTCAGATTTTCTCTACGGCAGCGGATAATCAAAGTGCTGTGGATATTCACGTAATGCAGGGTGAAAGGGAAATGGCCGCCGGCAATATAACCCTTGGAAGATTCCAGCTTACAGGTATTCCGCCTGCTCCCAGAGGTGTTCCTCAGATTGAGGTTACATTCGATATAGATGCCAACGGAATAGTAAATGTAAGCGCTAAGGATTTAGGCACCGGAAAAGAGCAGAGAATAACCATTACCTCATCTACAAAGCTTTCCGATGAAGAGATAAAACAAAAGGTTAAGGAAGCTGAACAATATGCCGAGGAGGATAAAAAGCGCAAGGAAGAGGTAGAGGCTCGCAATCAGGCGGAAACCCTGATATATGAGACTGAAAAGGCCTTAAAAGAGTTGGAAGGCAGCCTTTCTGATGAAGAAAAAGCCGACATCGAATCTGCCAAAGAGGATCTTAGCAATGTAATGGAAAATGGTACCCTTGAGGATATTAAGGCAAAAACCGAGAATCTAACTGAGAAATTCCACACCATATCAGCCAAAATGTATCAACAGGCCCAGGCATCTCAGGAGGGAATGGCAGGAGGATTCTCAGGACAGGAGGATTCGGGCTCTGATGATGGAGCAGCAGATAATGTAGTGGATGCAGATTATGAAGTAGTCGATGAAGAAAACGATAAAGAAAACTAATTGATTTTGCTTTGATGGGGCATTCTTGTAGATGCAGGCATGCCCCCATGGCTATGTATTAAGGGGGTAACAAATGGCAGAACAGAAGCGAGACTATTATGAGGTCCTTGGCTTGCAAAAGGGAGCTTCCGAAGCAGAAATCAAAACCGCTTTCAGAAAGAAAGCTATGGAATATCATCCGGATAAAAACCCTGGTGACAAGAAGGCTGAAGAAAAATTTAAAGAGGTAAACGAAGCCTATAGCATACTTTCAGATCCTGATAAAAAGGATAAGTATGATAGATTCGGACATGCGGGTGTCGATCCCAACGCAGGATTCGGCGGCGGTTTTGGAGGATTTGGCGGGGGCACTTATGGCGGTGGATTTGAGGACGTTTTTGGGGATTTGTTTGGTGGAATGTTCGGTGGCGGCGGTTACTCTCAAAAGAGGAGGACCGGACCCAGGAAGGGGGCTGACCTGCAAAAAGGTGTGAACATTTCTTTTGAGGAAGCAGCCTTCGGCGTAAAGAAAAACATTCAAATCAACAAATATGTGTCCTGTGGAGAATGTGATGGAACTGGGGCTGCAAAGGGTTCCTCGAAAGTAACTTGCTCTGTCTGTGGCGGCAGCGGTGAAATGAGAACTACACAAAATACGCCTTTTGGCCAGTTCACCAGTGTGCATCCCTGTAATAAATGCGGTGGCAGCGGTGAGGTGATTGAAAATCCGTGTCCCAAGTGTACCGGATCCGGGAAGGTGAGAAAAACTGTAACCATTGCCGTTGATATCCCTCCGGGTGTGGATAATGATTCTGTAATTTCAATTAAGGGGCAAGGGGAACCGGGTGCCAACGGTGGACCACCGGGGGATCTTTATGTGGTAATTTCCGTACAAAAACATAAGCTTTTTGAACGTCGTGGAATGGATCTTTGGCTGGAAATGCCGATAACCTTCAGTCAGGCTGCTCTGGGAGATGAACTTGTGGTGCCAACTTTAAAGGAAAAGGTATCCTACAAGATTCCGGCAGGAACCCAGCCCGGGACTGTATTCAGGTTGAAGGGTAAGGGCATTCAAAGCCTGCGATCGAACAAACACGGTGACCTTTATGTAAAAGTAAATTTAGAAGTTCCAACAAAATTGAAAGGCGATCAGCGCAAGCTTATTGAAAAGTTAGGTGAATCTCTAACAACTGATGGATATTCCAAACGTAAGACTTTCGCTGAAACGATGAAGGAGCTGTTCAAATCGTAGAAATATGAGGCAGAAATGAATTATACTGAGGTTAAAATATTTATTTCAAAGGACTATATGGAACCCCTGACCTATGCTTTGTCCGGTATAGGCATCGGGGGTTTTGTAGTGGAGGATCCTGAAATTTTCCAGGAGTTTCTGCAAAAAAAGAATGAATACGATTGGGATTATGTGGATGAAAAGCTTTATGATCTTCAAAACATATCATCAAGTATAAGTTTTTATATCGAAGATACGGAAGAAGGTCTTGAAATCTTAGATAAGGTGACTTATATATGCCAGGACTTTCCACTGGACGGGATGGAGATCGGTTATGTCAAGGAAGATGACTGGAAGGAAAAATGGAAGGAGTATTTCAAACCAATTAGGGTAACCAAGAACTTAGTGATTAAGCCTGGGTGGGATGATTATCAAAGGGAAAGGGACAGCGATATTATCATCAATATCGATCCGGGGATGGCCTTTGGGACAGGCACGCATCCCACCACTATACTATGCCTACAAGCCCTTGAAAGATATATTGTGAAGGGGAATACCAAATTATTGGATGTAGGTTGCGGATCTGCAATTTTGTCAATCGCCGGGGCCTTTTTAGGATCGGTTTCAGTGGTAGGTATAGATATCGACCCGGAAGCGGTAAGGATTGCAAGGGAAAATGTTTTATTAAATGGCCTATCTGAAAAGATTGTCATTGAGGCAGGGGATTTGACCGAGGGAATTTTGGGAGAATTTAATTTAGTAGTCGCAAATCTTATGGCAGACCTTGTCATCATGCTTTCAAAAGAGGTTTCAAACCATTTAACTGAGGAAGGGATTTATATTTCTTCCGGCATATTGATTGAAAAAAAGGAAGAAGTGGTTTCATGTATGGCAGAGCATGGGTTTAAGGTGCTGGATATTATGGAAAAGGAAGAATGGTGTGCTATCGTAGCGCAAAAATGATTTATGAGTAAATTTTTTGTGGATAAAACCAGCGTTGGAGATGGGGAAATACTGATTTCCAACAAAGATGATATTAGACATATATCTAAGGTTTTAAGGCTCAAGGCGGGAGACAGAGTCCTGGTTTCCGATTGTGATTCCTTCGACTACCAATCTGAAATATTGGATATACAAGGTGACGAAAAAATTGTCTTGAGAATATTGGATAAACAAAGGTTTTCCGGTGAGCCTGACTTATTGATAACCCTTTTTCAGGGGCTTCCCAAACAAGGTAAAATTGAAACGATAATTCAAAAATCCGTCGAGTTAGGTGTTCATAAAGTTGTGCCTATATTCACAGATCGTACGGTGGTAACCGATAAGGGTAATTTGCAAAAGAAATTGGAACGTTGGCAAAGAATCTCAGATGAAGCTGTTAAGCAATGTTTGAGGGGGATACCGCCTGTTATTGAATATCCTATGGACTTCCAGAGGATGTTGAAGGAAATAAACACCTATGACCAGACTATAATCCCCTATGAAAATGAGGATGTTGTCTCAATCAAAGAGGTGCTTAGAGGCTATTTGGAGAAACCAAAGACCATGGCCCTTATAATAGGCCCGGAAGGCGGGTTTTCACAAAAAGAAGTGGATATGGCAGTGGAAGCAGGTTGCCGTCCGGTTACACTTGGAAAAAATGTTTTGCGTACTGAAACGGCGGGAATAGCAGCTTTATCCATGATAATGTATGAATTGGAATTGTGATTATGAAGATTGCTTTTTACACATTGGGATGCAAGGTCAACCAATATGAAACCCAGGGGATGAAGGAACAGCTTATGGGTGAGGGGTTTCAAATTTGCGATGAAATTGATGAGGCTGGGATCTATATTATTAACACATGTACTGTAACAGGATTAGCTGATCGCAAGTCAAGGCAGCATATAAGGAGGGTAAAAAGGAAAAACCCGGACTGTATAACTGTTGTTACCGGCTGTTTCGCCCAGATGAATCCCCGGGAAGCATCCCTAATAGAGGGAGTGGATATAATTGTTGGAACCAATAATAAGGGGCGGATTGGGAAAATAATTAAAGACTATTTAGATTCTGATACCGCCCTAAAACAAGAAAAACCTTTAACTCCCATATGCTGCGTTTTAGAAAGAGAAGATTTAACAGGATATGAGGAGATTGGCCTGATTACCTCCATGGAATCGCGTTCTAAAGCCTATATTAAGATTCAAGAAGGGTGTGATAGATTTTGCTCCTATTGCATCATTCCTTATGCCAGGGGACCTATAAGAAGCAGGAACCAGGAAGATATAATTGCAGAGGCAGAACTTTTGATATCTAAAGGTTTCAAAGAGCTTGTGCTCACAGGAATAAATACGGCATTGTATGGTATGGAACAGGAATCCGAAGAAGGTAATCCTTATCCTCTTTCTCAATTGGTCGGCCGTTTGTCGGAGCTTCCAGGGGATTTCCGGATTCGTTTAGGTTCTTTGGAGCCTACTGTTGTCGATGAGAATTATGTAAGGGAATTGCTTGGTCATAAAAGGCTTTGCCGTCATCTTCATCTATCCCTGCAAAGTGGAAGCGATAATATCCTTGCGGCCATGAATCGCAACTATGACAGAAGCTCCTATCTGTCGATCATAGATTTGCTCAGGACCTATGACCCGGCTTTTGGAGTGACCACCGATATAATAGCAGGTTTTCCCGGCGAGACGGATCAGGACTTTGAGGATAGCATGGATTTGATTAGAAGAGCGGTTTTCGTCAAGACCCATGTATTTCCTTACTCTAAGCGAAAAGGAACAAAGGCAGCTGCCTTGGAGAATCAAATCGACCCGCAGATTAAAGCCGCCCGATCAAGACTCCTTACAGCGGAAGCAAGTAGGATTACAAGGGAGTTTTATCGAATCAATATCGGAGGCAGGCTATGGGTGCTATTTGAGGATTATAATGAAGAAACGAATCTTGTACGAGGATTCAGCGATAACTATATAAGGGTTCATGTAAATGTACCACCGGAGGAAGGCTATGGTCTTTTAGGCAACTTTGCCCTGGTGGAATTAACATCAGAGTCGGAAGAGGGTATGTATGGGAGGATGTGTTGACCCTTATGGACTTACCATGTAATATGGTTGAATAAGGATAGAATAATTGGTATGGAGGGAAAATATGAGCGATTGTATATTTTGCAAAATAGCAAACAAAGAAATACCTGCAAATATTGTTTATGAAGATGATGATATGGTGGTTTTTCATGACCTCGCACCTCAAGCACCGGTGCATGTATTAATGATTCCCAAAAAGCATATGGATTCCCTTAACCACGTGGGCAAGGAAGATGAGGAAACAATGGGTAGGCTTATTGGAAAGGTAAAAGAGATAGCAGATAACCTTGGACTTATGGGAGGATATCGTCTGATTTGCAATTGTGGGGAGGATGGAATGCAAACTGTAAAACATATTCATTTCCATCTTTTAGGCAAGCGTAAAATGCTTTGGCCCCCCGGATGATTGTATGTCTATCTAAGGGTTTTCATTTTAAGCTTGATTATTGTTGCAACCTTATGTATAATATCCATGTTGTCGAACAAGCCGTTCTCAGAATAGTAGGTACAAAATTTCGTGATGTAGAGGGGGGGGGATAAGGTTATATGGCACAGGTAGTTGTTAGAGAAGGTGAAAATCTCGAAAGTGCATTGAAAAGATTTAAACGTTCTTGCGCCAGGGACGGAGTAATGTCAGAGTTAAGAAAAAGAGAGCATTATGAGAAGCCAAGTGTAAGGAAGAAGAAAAAATCAGAAGCGGCCAGAAAGAAAGCTAAAAAGTTTTAATGGCGATAGATATAGTTTGTAATGGACAGGGAAACCTTTGAACGTACCCTTATACTGAAGTTTACACAGAATAGGCTTGGATTACATTGATTTTATGCCGCCGGTTTAACCGGCGGTTTTATTATGCCCGTTTACAGGGAATTATTCCGTTGCACATTTCATAAAAATTAAGGAGAAGGCAGGATGCTGAGGGGATTGCTAAAGTGAAGGAGATTGCTGTGGGAATAAAAGATGAAATCCTATATGATTTTAGTTTAAATATGCCAAGGGTTTTAATCGGCGGCGGAACGGGAATTGTGGATAATGTGAAACAGATTGTCATGATAAATGATAAGGAAATAGTCGTCAACTGTGGAGGGATGTATGCCTCCATATCGGGGGATGATCTGATGATAAACTCACTAAATGATCGCAGGATAATATTGACGGGACGTATATTTAAGCTTGAGCTCTACCAGGCTGTAAGAGGAGAAACTTAATATGAGGGATCGTCTTCTGATTAAAGTGGAGGGGTTTGAGCAGCAAAGGCTACTTAATGAATGTTTAAAACAGGGAATAGGCATTAGCAAGATCCGGATAATAAGCAATGTTGAGATGAGTTTAACCGTAGATGGATCTGATTGGGAGAGGTTTTATAGGTTATTTAGAAATCGATATAGAATAACAATAGTAAGGAATTATGGAATAGTGCCTTTTTTAAGGAAGCTCTGTGCCAAAAAAAGTATTTGGGCAGGTATGCTTATTTTGTTATTCCTGCTCATATATCAAGGTATGTTTATATCGGAAATCCGGATTTATGGCTACGAGCGGATAACGGAAGAACAGCTTCGCGAAGAACTCCGCCACGCGGGACTATATGAGGGGGCAAAAAAGTCTTTGGATCCGAATCTTGTTGAGATAGAAATGTTTAAAATGCATGATGATATCAGTTGGATAGGCATAAAATATGTGGGAAGCCTGGCTGAGGTTACGGTTGTAGAAAAGCGGCTGATAGAGGAGGAGACAGACAAAAATCATCCTTGCCATATCGTTGCAAAAAAGGAAGGTTATATACAAAAAGTGATACCCAGGGAGGGTCTACAAGCTGTAGAAACAGGGGATTTTGTAAGAAAGGGTGATATTGTAATTACAGGTATGATGCCGATTACTGATACTACGTATAGTACCGATCCCCAGATTATGAATTACAATTATGTGCATGCCGAGGGACAGGTTTTAGCAAAGGTGATTTACCGCCATGAGTTTTTTCAAGAGGCAAAGGAAAGTATTAAAAAGCCAACAGGGCGGAGGATACCGGGATTTATCCTTAAAATAGGTCAGTTCAGTCTGGATAGTAACCGTATCTTTAATCTTTACGATATTTCTGTGCTCAAAAGAAAAACTTTAATTGATAGTATCATCCCGATTCCGGTAAACCTAAAGCTGACTATGGAGGAGGAGGTAACCATCTCCAGCCGTAAAAGGGATAAGGAATCCATAGAAAGACAGGTTAGGGAACAGATCAGGTGGTGGGCAAAGGATAATTTAACAGAAAAAACCCAAATATTAAATAATAGTTTGAAGTTTTCTGTTGAAGAAAATATAATAGTTGTAACCGTCATTACGGAAGCCTTGGAGGAAATTGGGTTAGAACAGCCTATAACCATACCAAATGGCGATGAGAATGAAGCAGATGAAAATGCTTAATTACAATTTGGAAAGGACATTACTATTGGACAATTATTTGTTAGAGGATCTTACGATAAAAATAAATAAGGAGCACGAGGCCGACGTGCTCTTCGGCAATCTGGATGTGAACCTTAAAATAATACAGGATAATTACGATGTTGATATAATTCAGCGCAAGGATGAAATAATACTAAAGGGATCCGAAGCAGGAAAGGCCAGTGAGGTGCTCGCCGAGCTCTTAGCCATAATAAAAGACGGCGAAACTCTGGACGAACAGAAAGTGAACTATGTTATCGGCCTTAACAAGAAAGGCATCTCATATAAGGATAACAATGTAAGCAGGGATGTTATCTGTTTTACCCATAAGGGCAGACCTATTAAACCTAAGACAATGGGGCAAAAAACATATGTGGAAACCATTCGGAAAAATGATATCATATTAGGTGTAGGCCCGGCAGGAACAGGGAAAACCTATATAGCCGTTGCTATGGCAATTAGTGCCTTTAAAAATAAGGAAGTGGAAAAGATCATATTGACCAGACCGGCGGTGGAAGCAGGTGAAAGACTTGGATTTTTGCCCGGTGATCTGCAGGAAAAGGTGGATCCATATCTAAGGCCATTGTACGATGCTCTGTACGATATTATGGGTAGGGATGCCACCATAAGATTGCGTGAGCGAGAGGCAATAGAAATAGTTCCCCTTGCATATATGAGAGGGCGAACTTTGGACAAGTCTTTCATAATACTGGATGAAGCACAAAATGCAACCAAAGAACAAATGAAGATGTTTCTTACAAGGTTGGGGTTTGGTTCCAAGGCCATCGTCACCGGTGATATTACCCAGATTGATTTGCCAAGAGGAAAAAAATCCGGTCTATTGGATGCGTTAAAGGTTTTGGACGGTGTCCTGGGAATAGGTTTTTGTTTTTTAAAGGAGGGAGATGTTGTAAGACATGCCCTTGTGAAACGCATAATTAATGCCTATGAAAGGTTTGAAAAGGAAATGAAATCAGAAGAGACTAATGATAGTTAGCCGATTACAGGATTCGATAAATTGCGGCATTGAAAGGAGCAGAACATGGAAATAATATTCAGTGAAGAAAGAATGCCCGGCCAAAGTATAATAAGCAAGATGAAAGAGGCCGGGGTTCATTGTGTTACCGAGGAAGGACTGAACCCCCGACGGATAACCGTATCTGTTACTTTCGTAACCGGCGAGGAGATTAGAGATTTAAATCTTATATATCGTGGAAAGAACAGAGTGACAGATGTGCTTTCCTTTCCCCAATACGGGAAGGGGGAGGATTTTGCTGAAGAAGGCCAAATCTGCCTGGGCGATGTCGTCATATGTACCGAACAGGCTTTGCTCCAGGCCGACGAATTCGGCCATTCTCCTGAGAGGGAATTGACATACCTATTTGTCCACAGCATGTTTCACCTTTTAGGCTATGATCATGATGACGATGAACACAAAGAGATAATGCGGCGCAAGGAAGAAGCCATCATGGAGAAGGTAGGTCTTTCACGGGACTAAAAACCAAGTATGGAGGTCAAAATGACGGATAAAGACTTATATTTATTTGCAAAAGGAGTTATTTCCCATGCCTATGCACCGTACTCAGGCCTTAAGGTAGGAGCAGCACTGCTTAGCAAAACCGGGCAGGTTTTTACCGGCGTTAATGTGGAAAATGCTTCTTTTGGTGCTACAATCTGCGCGGAAAGAACAGCCTTTTTAAAAGCTGTTTCCGAGGGATTTCGCGGATTCTCTGCCATTGCAATAGCTTCTTCGAAGGAATCGGAAGCCATACCATGTGGAATCTGCCTTCAGTTCATGTCTGAATTTGAGGAGGATTTGCGAGTTATTGTAGGCCCTGATGAGGATAATTTAAAGGTAACCTGGCTAAGCAAACTACTTCCCGAAAGATTCCAGTTTATAGATAAAGACTGATGGAAGTGAAATTGAGGGGAGTGATTATATATGAAATCGGGATTTGTAGGGATAATTGGGCGGCCTAATGTGGGAAAATCCACACTGCTAAACAATATACTTGGTGAGAAGATTGCAATTACCACCGACAAGCCTCAGACCACAAGAAATAGCATTAGAGGGATTCACACCAAAATCGATGATGATGGAAAAGTTACTTGTCAGCTAGTTTTTATAGATACACCGGGCATTCATAAGCCACGAAACAAATTAGGTGGCTACATGACGGAAATAGCAATGAGGACCATGGAAGAGGTAGATGTAATAATTTTCATGATCGATAGCACATTGACCATAAAACCGGAAGACGATAAGATCATGGAATCGTTAAGAAGGACTGCCACTCCTAAAATATTGTTGATAAATAAAATTGATAAGATCCCTCCCATGACCTTTAAAACCATCTACGATCAACATGAAAGCCTTGGGATTTTTGACTTTATTTTGGGGATCTCTGCATTAAATGGTAAGAATGTGGATGTTCTGCTTGAAAAATTGGAAGAAATGGTGGCTAGAGGACCCATGTTTTTCCCCAGTGACATGATAACAGATCACCCGGAAAGATTTCTTGTCAGTGAGATAATCAGAGAAAAGGTATTGCTTTATTTAAACGAGGAGGTTCCCCATGGTGTTGCGGTGGAACTGGAAACCTATAAAGAAACACCCGAAAAAACTAAAATAGGGGCAGTAATATACTGTGAAAGGAAATCTCATAAGGGAATTCTAATAGGGAAAGAAGGGAAGAAGCTAAAGGGAATCGGAAAAAGTGCGCGGATGGAAATAGAAGGTTTGCTGGGCACTAAGGTTTTTTTAGAATTATGGGTAAAGGTTAAGGAGAATTGGAGGGACAGCGACTTTCTCTTATCCTCTTTTGGATACAAATCAAACGAATAGCCGGGGGCCATTGGAGAGTATAATGTATATAGAAACAGAAGGTATTGTTTTGCGGCAGTATAAAATATCCAGCGGGCGCAGGATGATCCTGATGTTCTCAAATAAACTGGGGAAAATCAGTGCAGGGACAAACATTTCGGAAAAAAACAGGAGTAAATCTGCATTGATTCTGCGACCTTTCACATACGGTAAATATGAATTAAAACAGGTTGGCGAAGCATACTTTATAAATAGCGGAGAGGTTATAAGGAGCCACTATAAAATAGGCGAGGATATTGACAAGTATATGGAAGCCTCGTATGTAATGGAATTGACATCTAAAGTATTACCGGAGGAGGCCTCGGCGCCAGATATTTTTAATCTACTGTTAAATTTTCTAACTATGATTGAAAAAAGAAGAAGCAAGTATCGTACGTTGACAATTGGATATATAGTTAAACTACTGGTGGCAACAGGGAGTATCCCCCAGTTGGGAAGCTGCGTAATATGCGGTAAACGAGAAAGCTTGGTAGGATTTTGTGCAGAGGAAGGCGGAATGGTTTGCATTAATTGCATATCTTCCCAAAACCATCATAAGGATATATTGATTTTTCCTTCCTGTTTTGATATAGTTAATGTGTTAAAGTATTTGATGAACAATCCCTTAAATCGCCTGGAAAAATTGGCATTAGAGGATAACATTGCTGCGGTGTTGAAGGACATGTTGAGAATATGGCTTGCATGTCATCTTGACATCAAGGATCTAAAAAGTGAGGGATTTATTTAAAGGAAAGCAGGTGGTGATTTTAATGGAAATTACACTGGAAAAAATTGAACTTGTTAAGGACAGAACAGGTGTCAGCTATAAAGAAGCCAAGGAGGCTTTGGAAGCCTCCGGAGGAAGTGTGGTGGATGCCATTATCAGTATTGAAGAATCCATAGATATTAAGGCTAAAAGTAAGGTGGGTGAGCAGGGCTCACAGCTTATGGAGAAAATAAAAGAGGCTATACGAAAAGGGAATGTTTCTAAAATCATCGTCAAGAAGGATGATGATGTTCTTCTAAACCTACCTGTAAATGTGAGTATAATCGGTACCGTCCTGGCTCCCTGGGCTGCCGTAGCCGGAGTTATTGCAATCTTTGGGACTAAGTGCAGAGTGGAATTGATTAAGGATAACGGAGATGTGGTGGATATAAGCGAGATGGCTACCGATACCTTCGAGGAGGTTAAGGAAAAGGGTACGGTTATCATGGATGAGGTTAAAAGTAAGGGCACCGATGTCTATGAGAATGTTAAGTCCAAAGCCGGAGACGCTATAAACAAGGCCACCCGTAAGGAAGATGAATGCGATTGCATGTGTGGCAGCGATGAAGAATGTGACGATAGTTGCGAAACTTCCGATTGTCATTGCGGATGTCAAGAAGAATCACTGGATAGTTGAAAAAATAAGAATTTATGCTATAATGCGAAATTTGTTTATCCTATTTGGGTGGAGAAATGAATAACACATTTTAGCAAACAATATATCACGGGTAAACTTATTCCCTTGGGAATATTGACCAGGAGGCTCACACTTCTAAAAGTGGCAAGTAGTTCACATTGCAGCAGGTCCTGCCAAATATGGCTGGACCTGCATAATGATGAAAATAAACGAAGAGAATGGTAGGTTAAATAATCTTATGGCAAAAGAAATCACAAAAGAAATCACATTGGATGTAATAGTGGCTCTGGCCAAATCGAGAGGGTTCATTTTTCCCGGTTCTGAAATCTACGGTGGATTAGCAAACACTTGGGATTATGGTCCCGTAGGTATTGAATTAAAGAATAATGTAAAAAAGGCTTGGTGGAAAAAGTTTGTCCAGGAATCAAAATTTAATGTAGGACTGGATGCGGCGATTCTGATGAATCCTAAAACCTGGATAGCATCAGGACATGTGGGTGGTTTTGCTGATCCACTTTTAGATTGCAAGGAATGTAAGTCCAGGTTTCGCGCTGATAAACTGATCGAAGATTATTTAAATGAGAATAAAATTGAGGAAGTAGCCGTAGACGGATGGAATAACGAAAAATTAGAGTCCTACATAAGGGATAACGATATTCCATGCCCTCAATGCAATAAAACAAATTTTACGAGTATTAGAAAATTCAATCTTATGTTTAAAACCTTCCAAGGTGTAACCGAGGATTCTCAGTCTGAAATTTTTTTGCGACCGGAAACGGCTCAAGGAATTTTCGTCAACTTTAAGAATGTTGCAAGAACATCGCGGAAGAAAATTCCTTTCGGGATAGCACAGATGGGAAAGTCGTTTAGAAATGAGATTACACCTGGTAATTTCACTTTCCGTACACGGGAATTCGAACAAATGGAGCTGGAGTTCTTCTGTAAACCCGGTACAGATATGGAATGGTTTAATTATTGGAGAGAGTTTTGTGTCAATTGGCTCAAATCCTTAGGCTTAAAGGAGGAAAACATACGACTTAGAGATCATTCGCCGGAGGAATTATCTCATTATAGCAACGCTACCACAGATATTGAATATCTATTCCCCTTTGGATGGGGTGAGCTATGGGGAATAGCTGACAGAACTGATTTCGATCTCAAACAGCACATGGAACATTCCAGTCAGGATATGTCCTATCTGGATCCTGAAAGCAATGATAAGTATGTTCCTTATTGTGTGGAGCCATCATTAGGTACAGATCGGATGACTCTGGCGTTTTTGTGTGATGCCTACGATGAGGAGATTTTAACCGACGCAAATGGGAAGGAGGATAAGAGGGTTGTATTGCGTTTCCATCCCGCTCTTGCCCCATACAAAGCTGCGGTTCTTCCTCTTACAAAAAAATTGAACGATAAAGCCGAATCCATATATGATGAGTTATCCAAATATTTCATGGTGGATTATGATTTGCCGGGAAGTATTGGAAAACGGTATAGAAGACAGGATGAAATAGGAACACCTTTTTGTATTACAGTAGATTTTGATACGGAAGTAGATGACTGTGTTACGGTTAGAGATCGCGATACTATGAATCAGGTACGAATCCCCATTACAAATATAAAGGAGTACATCGAGAATAAACTATTTTTTTAATGTTCTAAATGATTTCAGGAGGGAAATAAAGTGAGCGATAAGTTTGTTTATCTGTTTCAGGAAGGCAATGGAAGCATGAAAAATCTTTTGGGTGGTAAGGGCGCTAATCTGGCGGAGATGACCGGCCTTGGCATGCCCGTACCCGAAGGCTTCACCATAACAACGGAAGCCTGTACTCAGTATTACGCTGATAATGAAACCATTAACGATGCAATAAGAGATGAGATTATGAAAAATATTACGGAACTGGAAAAGATGACAGGGAAAAAATTCGGTGATATCAATAATCCTCTTTTAGTATCTGTGCGTTCCGGTGCCCGTGCTTCCATGCCAGGAATGATGGACACCATTTTGAACTTGGGGCTCAATGATACCGTTACTGAAAGCTTCGCCAAAAAAACCAACAATCCTAGATTTGCCTACGATTCATACCGTCGATTTATACAAATGTATAGTGATGTGGTTATGGAGGTAGGCAAATCTTATTTTGAAAAACTTATTGACGAGATGAAAAGGAATAAGGGGGTAGTCCAGGATACCGATTTGACTGCTGAGGATCTCAAAGAGCTTGCTAATCAGTTTAAGGCTGAGTATAAAAGCAAAGTTGGTTCAGACTTTCCCACAGATCCTGTCGAGCAGTTGATGGGGGCAATCCAGGCTGTGTTCCGTTCCTGGAATAATCCAAGGGCTATTTATTACAGGCGTATGAATGATATTCCCGGTGATTGGGGGACTGCCGTTAATATTCAGACTATGGTTTTTGGAAATATGGGGGACACGTCAGGTACTGGTGTTGCCTTTTCAAGAAATCCCGCTACCGGTGAGCCCAAACTATACGGAGAATTTCTAATGAATGCACAGGGTGAAGATGTTGTTGCCGGTGTAAGAACTCCAAATAGCATAGATCAATTAAAGGATATTAATGAAGAAGTTTACGATCAATTCTGTGCCATTGTAGATAGATTGGAAAAGCATTATCGAGATATGCAGGATATGGAGTTTACTATTGAAGAAGGAAAACTCTATATGCTTCAAACGAGGAATGGAAAGAGAACCGCGGCTGCCGCCTTGCGCATAGCCTGTGATTTAGTCGATGAGGGGATGATAACGGAGAAGGAAGCCGTAGCGATGATAGATCCCCGTCAGCTGGATTCACTTTTACATCCTCAATTTGACGAGGCCAAATTAAAGGCTGCAACACCTATTGGTGTGGGGCTGCCCGCTTCCCCTGGTGCCGCAAGTGGCCAGGTCGTATTCAGTGCCGACAAGGCTGTAGCCTGGGGTAAGGAGGGTAAGGATGTAATTTTAGTCAGACTCGAAACCTCCCCTGAAGATATAGAGGGAATGAATTATTCGAAAGGCATATTGACTGTTCGAGGAGGGATGACATCCCACGCAGCTGTGGTCGCAAGGGGAATGGGAACCTGTTGCGTGTCCGGATGCGGTGAGATAGATATTGATGAAGATCATAAGGAATTCACATTGGGCAACAGGTTGTTCGAGGAAGGGGATTACATATCGCTTGATGGTTCTACCGGCAGCATTTATGGAGAGGCCATCCCCACGGTTCCGGCATCTATTTCAGGGAATTTTGATCGTCTTATGGGATGGGCGGATAGTTTAAGAAGGATGAAGATTAGGACAAATGCTGATACTCCCAAGGACGCCATTCAGGCAAGAAAATTTGGCGCAGAAGGTATAGGTCTTTGTCGTACAGAGCATATGTTTTTTGATCCAAACAGAATATCAACTATGCGTGAGATGATCGTGTCTAAAACTGAGGAACAGAGGAAGAAAGCTTTGACGAAATTGCTTCCCATGCAAAGGGCTGATTTTGAGGAAATCTATGAAGCCATGGAGGGGCTTCCCGTTACAATCAGGTTCCTTGATCCTCCACTTCACGAATTTCTGCCAACAGATGATGATGAGATTCGTGAGATGGCTGAAGAAATGGGGATGTTTGAAGGAGAACTTCGCTTTATTATTACTTCCCTCCACGAATTTAACCCAATGATGGGCCATCGCGGATGTCGATTAACGGTTTCATATCCGGAAATAGCGGAAATGCAGACAACTGCAATTATTGAGGCTGCCATAAATGTGCAAAAGAAGCATCCGGATTGGAAGATAGTCCCGGAAATAATGATCCCGCTGGTGGGAGATGTTAAGGAGCTGGCATATGTAAAGAACGTGGTAACCACTACTGCAGATGCTATAATATCCTCATCGGGAATTGTGCTTAAATATATGGTGGGTACCATGATTGAAATCCCAAGAGCAGCCATAACGGCGGATGAAATAGCCAAGGAGGCTGAATTCTTCTCCTTTGGTACAAATGATATGACCCAGATGACCTTTGGCTTCAGCCGCGATGATGCGGGTTCCTTCCTGAACTCTTATTATGAAAAGAAGATATATGAGAATGATCCTTTTGCCAGATTGGATCAGGTGGGAGTTGGCAAATTAGTGAAGATGGCAGCCGTCTTGGGAAAAGAAAGCAGACCTGATATCAAATTAGGAATTTGTGGCGAACACGGGGGTGATCCCGGTTCCATAGAATTCTTTGACAAGGTTGGGTTGGACTATGTGTCCTGCTCTCCATTCCGTGTACCTATAGCAAGGCTTGCAGCCGCCCAAGCAGCGATAAATTTTGAACGATAAATGATACGTTCTATTCTATAATTAGAAACGTACACACATAAAACCTAGACGTATAACTAAAACGATTACTCTCTATAGTAGCAGAACAAGATAACAAAATGTGTCACAATCCAGGCATTAACTGGACACAAAAACTGATGTAAGTAGTCATAAGCTAATACAAAAAAAAGATAAATGTACCAAATCGTCAATCAGAAGGTCAGTTTTCTGGTTGACGGTTTTTGTATTCTGTGAAAGATAATATAAATATTCATTGACAAACGGGTCTATGTGATATAGACTTAGGTCAAGGTTGATGATTTATGGACCAGGAGGTTTATTATGAAAGAATATAAACTAACAGAAACTGAGGAAAAGTTTGCGAATTTAATTTGGGGGAACGAGCCGATTGGATCTGGAGATCTGGTGAAGTTATGTGAAATAGAAATGAATTGGAAAAAGTCTACAACATATACGGTACTGAAAAAGTTATGTGAAAAGGGGATTTTTCAAAATGAAAATGCTATAGTTTCATCTTTAGTTACAAAAAAAGAATATTATGCCAAACAAAGTATACGTTTTGTTGAGGATACATTTGGAGGATCTCTTCCAAAATTTTTAACAGCTTTTATAGGAGCAAAAACTCTAAATAGACACCAAGCAGAAGAATTGAAAAAAATAATTGATGAACACAAGGAGGTGCAGTAATGAGTGAGCTGTTTCTTTCTATTTTAAATATGAGCCTTACGGCTAGCTACGTAATAATCTTTATAATGCTCATCAGGCTGGCGCTTAAAAGAGTCCCGAAATTTATATCCTATGCCTTATGGGGTGTGGCTGCTTTTCGCCTGATAATTCCGTTCTCATTTGAAAGTATGTTTAGCCTTATACCGTGGAATACAAATGGTGCTCCAATTCCCCGTGATATTATCTATCAGCAAAGTCCGCAGATTAATAGTGGGATAGAAACGGCAGATTCTTTTGTAAATCAATTACTACCAATACCAGCAGCGGGTGCAAGTGTAAATCCTTTACAGATTTATATCGAGATAGGTGCATATATCTGGATTCTAGGAGTAGTAGCCTTACTTGTTTATAGTTTTGTATCTATTTTTATCTTAAATAAACAACTTAAAGCCTCAAGGCTAATAGAGGGAAATATTTACGAGTCTAAGAATTTGAAAACGCCATTTGTGCTTGGGGTAATAAAACCAAAAATATATTTACCGGCAGGGATTAGTGCTGAAGAAAGAAACTATATTTTACTACATGAGCAGACCCACATTAATCGAAAAGATCATATTATAAAAATATTAGCATTCTTTATATTATCTATACATTGGTTTAATCCTCTTGTATGGATTGCATTTATATTAATGAGTAGGGATATGGAGCTTTCCTGTGATGAGCGGGTACTGAAAGAAATGAATGAGGATATAAAAAAACCTTATGCTAATTCGTTATTATCACTAGCTACTGGAAAGCATATCTTAAGTGGCAGTCCCCTTGCTTTTAGCGAAGGGAATGTAAAAGGGAGGATTAAAAACGTGATGAACTATAAGAAACCTACATTTTGGGTAGTTGTGATTGCAATAATATTGGTAGTGGTTCTTGCTATAGGACTATCAACAAACCCTATAAATACCGCAAAAGTTACGAATTTATCTGAAGATGAACTAGCTTATTTTAATGGTGATTCGTTTTTCAATGGAGATTATTTGAATATACATAATCAGTTCTTAAGTTCCCTTTATGATAAACCTGCAGACATAAATCTATTCGAACTTTTTTACTGTGGTAGTGGTCTAGATGAAACAATAACTGAGGATGAATTGATGGCAGTTATGGAAAAATTTGAAATGACCATGGACTTAGATAATCTCCCATGTCCTTGCGAGAAGAACAGTTCTAGGAATATGGACAAAATACTTAAAGAATATATGAATATAACACTTACCGATACGAATCAGGTTGGGCTAGAGGATTTTGTGTATCTTTCTGACTATGATGCTTATTACTTCTTCCACGGTGACACAAATTATCGCTCAAATATTAATTTTTCAAATGGAGAGCGTGAAGGCGATGTGATTCGACTTTTCTATAGTGAT
Source organism: Anaerovoracaceae bacterium (assembly GCA_050953445.1). Taxonomy (GTDB): domain Bacteria; phylum Bacillota; class Clostridia; order Peptostreptococcales; family Anaerovoracaceae; genus JBMNMS01. The sequence goes on along the minus strand of JBMNMS010000002.1, from coordinate 330,226 downwards.
GAGTTCTTTGCTGATGGAGACAAAGTACTCACTTTGCAGGAAAAAAACGGAAGGTATTTATTCATCGCAAATCAAATGTTCAGTGAAGCAATAACAAAGGATTAAATTGAGCTACCTACCCTGTGCGTGTGGAAACTAAAAGTGTTCCATAATGTGAAAAAATAGAGATTGGTCTGTTTTGATAGCTGTAGCCCAAGCCGCCATTATCGAAAAAGACCAATCGAAATAAAGGGCTAAAACAGTAATAATAAAATGACAAAGCTTTTAATGCCAAGGGTTCGGGATGTATGTTTGGTAAAATAGAATTACCACAGAGCGGAAGATAAGAATTCCCACAGTGGAAATAGAAACTCCATTGAAACACCCCCTAAAAACATATATCCTTTTTGTGAACAAGCAGAAAGGAGATGAAAGGAGTTGCTATCAATGGAGCACATATATCATATCAGATATGAGCACAAAGTAAATGGAAAAAGTATAAGGGCGATTTCCCGCGAAACTGGCCACGATGTTAAGACGGTGAAAAAATACATAGCCAAAGAGAATTTTTCACCGGATAAACCATCCAAAAAAGGTCGAAAATCAAAGACAGATAAGTATAGAGAAAAAGTCAAAGAATGGCTATTAAAAGATGAGTCTGCCCCAAGGCACCAAAACCATACAGCACATAGGGTATACAATAGGCTAATTGAAGATCTGGCAAAAGAAGGTAGAGTAATTGATGTTAGTGAACGCTCAATACGCACGCTTGTTTCTAAGGTAAAATCTGAAATTGGGCAGTCCAAAGAGGCGGCATTACCACTTCTTCATCCTGCCGGGGAAGCACAGGTTGATTTTGGGAAGACAACATTTATTGAGAAAGGTATTACATATGAAGGCCACCACCTTTGTATAACTTTTCCTCACTCTGATGCAAAGCTTATCCAGTTATTTAAAGGGGAAAATTTAGAATGCCTAATGAAAGGCCTAACAGATATATTTATTGCCGTAGGTGGTATCCCGAGGGTTATCAGATTTGATAATATGTCTACTGCAGTGAAAGAAATTAATGCCTATGGAGAAAGGGAAGTAACTGAGGGATTCCGCCGCCTACAGTGTCACTATGGCTTTGAGAGCAACTTCTGTAACCCTGCAAGTGGCAGGGAGAAGGGCTCCGTTGAAAACTACGTTGGTTGCAGTCGCAGGAACTATTTCGTACCGCTCCCTGAATTTGACGATTTAAAGAAATACAACGAAGAGCTTATGAAGAAATGCCTTGCGGATATGAATCGTAGCCACTACAGACTCAATGCAAACGTAAAGGATCTATTTGAAGAAGATAAAGAGGCATTTTTACCGCTACCGGAAGAAAAATTTGATTGCTGCAAATATATATGGGCAAAAACCAACATACAAGGGATGGCTATTTTTGATAAAAACAGGTATTCGACTTCCGGGAGTTATCCAAACAAAAGGGTTCTGCTCGAGGTTACGGCACATGATGTAATAGTTTATGATGAGGATCATACAGAAATAGTCAGCCACCCAAGACTTTATGGCAAAGGCAAGGTGTCAATGCTTTGGGCACCATATTTAAATGTTCTTTCAAAAAGGCCTAATGCCCTTAAGTATACCGGATTCTTTGAGAGCCTAGATAAAGATATCAGGGAATTCCTACACAAACAGGATTTGCCGGGGAAAAAAGCTATTCTTACAGAGCTTGCAAAATCGTGTGAAAAATGGGGGATGCACAAATCACTGATGGGAATAGGTGAGGCTGTAAAAATGGGGGCTAAAGATGCTGATGCAATGATATCCGCCTTTCATTTCGCCATGAACATGCCGGGTAAAATACAAAAGAACAAGGTTCCGGCGGGGATACCGCAAATAGAGGAGTATGCACTTTCACTAAGTGAATATGGCAAGTTCATGGAGGTGAATAGGCATGTATAGTAACGAAATTAAAACCCTTTGCAAGGATTTGAGGCTTGGATCAATTCTAATGGAATACGAAGGAATAACTGCTAACAACCATGAGGAGTTTCTTTACAAATTGTTAATGCAACTTAAAGAGAAGAGGGATATATCAGGGATAAACAGGAGAACAAGGGCGGCCGGCTTTGAAGTAATTAAATTTTTAAAGGACTTCGATTTCAATGAAACCGTATTGCCAGGAGCCCTAAATATCGAGTCGCTGTCCGCATGCTTGCCATTTAAAGCAAAGGAAAATTTAATCATGTATGGTCGACCGGGCACCGGAAAAACACATTTAGCTACAGCCTTAGGGATGAACGCAATCAATCTTGGCATGAATGTAATCTTCCGTAAAACTAGCAGACTGGTTAATGAACTTAAAGAAAACCGTGTAACAAATCGTTCAAGTTCTTTTTGGAAACGCTTAGATAAAGCCGATGTGCTAATATTAGACGAGTGGGGCTACATACCTTTTGAAAGGGTAGGAACGCAGCTGCTGTTTGAGGCTATATCCAGCTGCTATGAAAAGAAAAGCATTGTTATTACGACGAATCTTCCCTTTGATGAATGGAACACGATATTCTATGATGAGAAGCTTACAACGGCCATATTAGACCGCATTGTGCATCATGGGCACCTAATCATGCATAATGGCGCCAGCTATCGGGTAAGGCATTCTAAAATGCAATAGTTATTGGCCGGGGGTGTGGAAAAATAAACTTCCTAAGTGTGGGAAATTATTCTTGCCAAACACACCAATTAGAACATGGAATAGATATTGATAATAATAAATACCATTTAATTTTAACAGATGAAGATGCAGATGAGATGGAAAAAGAATGGGAGAAACATAAAGAATGTAAAGCGTTGTATATATCTAAAAATGTGCTTTTAACTACTAAACAAAATTTTTTGTTTTCAAGTGTAGAGATTAATACAATACCAGACTATTATTTTGAAAGTGAATTAAGGGAGGTTGGTGAAATATGGTAGTAGGGTTGCCTAATGGGCTTTTTAATTTTCAAGAAGATGCTGTAAGGTTTTTGCTGGATACAACTGCAAGATATGATAGCAAAGAAGTAATTACACTAAAATCTCCTACTGGGGCTCGTGTCATAATAGTGACAGGGTGCATAAATGTTATAACAGTAAGGGTTTCAGAGACTTTTATTAAAAGTAATTCATGCATTGCTTAGAGTATTAGGTATAATTGTCATAAGGCAGTGCATGAGAGAACAGAATTTGATTATTTAGTAATTCTCAATTATTTGATATAATTATAGTAGTGGAATTAGCTAGTTACACATAAGTAGAAAAGTATGTAGCTACAGTATTTAAATTTATAAAGGAAGATGATTATGGCCTACCATGAGTTTGGTATTATGGAAGATACTCCAAAAAAACATCAGAGGTTTGATGAATATGAGCCTGAAAAATTTGAACTTATCAAAATAAATGATGATTTTATTGAACCATTATTGCATAGTTTCGATGATATTTACTGTTATTGGCATACGCTAGAATGCCCAGGAAGGAATCTTGCGTATTGTGGGATAACACTTATACCACCTGAGTCAATTGATTCTTTTATATTTATTTTTAGCAAATATGATAAAGAACCATATAATAAAATTATTGAATTGTTTAAAGAGGCTAAAATAAGAGATAAGTATATTATCCATTATGGAATTTAGTAGGAGAGTAAATGGAGGAATATTTTATGCAAGAAAATATAGAATTAACAAAAAAGAGAGCTTATGAACTTTTTGATAACAAAATAATAGATACATTTGAAGTAGGAACATTTAAGGGGCTACAACAAATCCATCATTATATATTTCAAGATGTATTTGATTTTGCAGGAAAAATAAGGATTGTGAATTTATCAAAGGGTAATTTTCGCTTTGCTCCAGTTAGGTTTTTAGAATCCAACTTGAAAATTATTGAAAAGATGCCTGAGTCGGATTTTGATAGTATTGTAGAAAAATATGTAGAAATGAATGTAGCCCATCCTTTTAGAGAGGGAAATGGGAGAGCTACTAGAATATGGTTGGATCTAATTCTTAAATCAAATCTGAGTATATGTATAGATTGGGGTAAGATAGATAAAGAAGAATATTTATCAGCTATGGAAAGATCACCGGTAAATGCTCTAGAAATTAAAGTTTTGTTAAAAGATGCTTTAACAGAGAAAATTAATGATAGACAAGTTTATATGAGAGGAATCCAGCGTTCATATGAATATGAGGGATATTATACAGAAGAGTAATCTAAGGAATAATTTATATAGTAATTATTATCTAAGTAAAAATAAATATACCATCAGAAAAAAAGCAATAGCTAACCTATATATGAGATAATATAAGTGGAAGAAGTTATTGCTCTTTTTTCCACAGGGGCTCGTGTCATAATAGTGACAGGGTGCATAAATGCTTTAGTAGTAAGGGTTTCAGGAACTTTTATTGGAAATTTTCACTTAATATTCGTATAGATATACCGATATATATACTAAGAAGGAAATTTGGTTAGGGAGGGATAGTATGGCGATAAATAGTATTAATAGCAGTGGCTATAATTTTGGCAGTCTTGCAAGTATAAAAAAGCAAGCGCAAATAGTTGCAGATCGTGTAGAAGCAGAAAGTAAAGCGCGCAAAGCTGAGCAAGAAGCTACCGGACTAATGAAAAATGCAAAGGGTGATCTGGTGGAGATCTCATCAATTCCAGAGTGGGAGAGAGAGGAATTGGAACGTCGTGCGATTGCTGATTCGGTTAGCCCCAAAGAAGCATTATTAGCAGCTTTAGCAACACAACCTAATGCTGAAGAAGTGGAACAGAATAAGGCTTTGGCGGCTAAAGCGACAGCTATGCAAAATAAAATGCTTTCGGGGAACAAATTGACAGGTGCAGAAAAAAGTTTTCTGCGGGAAAACTTCCCAAATCTTGCAGCCATGGCCGACCGTATGGAAGAGGAAGCTAGGCAACTAGAAAACAGTCTGAAAAGTAGTAAGTCAAAGGAAGAAGCGAACCAGATTTATATGGATGCAAAAATGCGACTTATGAACGGAATAGGTAAAAAAGATGGTTCTATTTTGTTTTTAATGCCTGCTATTGACAAGGCATTTTCACAATACATGAAAGGAAGCACTGTTTCTAAAAGCAGAATAAATATTTGGGTATAGGTGCAGAATATTCCAAACAAGAGTATTGGATATTTTCTGAAATAAGAGTGTCCTCAAAGCTGCAAAAGGCTTTGAAGACACTCTTACCATATATAAACTTAAACTGAAAGGTACTAGCACTGCCCATCTGGTAATTTCATACAAAAAAGCAAGGGCGACAGATACAATAATTAATATTATGTGGCCTAGTTTAATAAGATATAAACATTATTAATCAGCCACTGGTTCTGGTAAAACTATTATTTTGATTGATTATATTGATGAGTATTTAAGCAAGATAAATAGTAAAACAGCTTTCATATGGTTATGCCCTGGAAAAGGAGATTTAGAAGAACAAAGTAAAGAAAAAATGGAGAAGTTTACCCCTTGGAGGAAAACAGGTAATTTATTTGATGCTCTTCTTAATGGCTTTGAAGAAGAGACAACAACGTTTATTAACTGGGAATTAGTAACTAAAAGAGGAAATACTGCAATCAGAGATACAGAACGGAAAAATCTTTTTGATAGAATTGCATTTGTCAACTGAAAAAGGGTCCACACATCCAGTCGAAAAAGGGTCCACTTTCCACTAATTCTCGTCAGTATTTTTTATTCATTTCATCGTTTCTTCCAGCCTGTAACTGACATCCAGGGACATATCAATAATGTGAGCCTTATGGGCCAGGCGATCTACTATGGCACCAGTCAGCATGGTATCTTGGAAAATTTCCACCCAGCGGTCAAAAACCAGGTTTGTGGTGATAATTATTGACCCCTTATCGTTTCGGTTGGACAGAAGGTTAAAAAGGATCTCACAGCCATCTCTGTCAAAAGAAACATAGCCAAGTTCGTCTAAAATCACCAAGTCATACTTTTCAAATTTTCTCTTGTAAAGAGTAACCTGATTTAAGCTCATAGCCTCTTTTAATTCCAGCACCAGGTTGGGTATGGAAGAAAACAACACGGTTTTGCCTGTCTGGCAGGCTTTAATGCCTAAAGCTGTGGCATAATGAGTCTTTCCACAGCCGGAAGTGCCCATCAGGATAATGTTTTCTTTGTTGCCGATAAAGTTCATGCTTTCAAGCTCTTTGAACTTATTCCTGATTTTTGGCTCATATTTATCCTTTTCGAAATCCTCAAGATAATGCTTGATAGGAAATTTAGCCCGCCTAATTCGCTTAGCAATGCCATTTTGCCGCCTTTTCTCAACTTCTCTTTGAAGCAGCATTGTCAGCAGTTCTTCAGGGCCTAAATCTAAATGGGTAGCCTCATCGATTAATAGATCATAGTGGTCCCGCAGGTAGGATAATTTCAGGAAGGAGGCCATTTCTTTAATATCCATTTGCCAGCTCCCCTCCTGCAGATAAATACAGACTGCTGTATTTGCTCATTTGCCTGGCAGCTTTTTCGTTGATTGAGTCCTGGGTTGGAATCAAATCCAAAGGAGCCACCTCAAAGGAAAACTGCTTGTATTTATCAAAATAGCTGATAATCTCCTCTATGGATTTATCCTGGTTTTTAGTTAAAATATCTATGAATAGCCTTGGATTTTTGGTAAAATGTTCATCGTAGATGGATTTGAGTTCCGGTATGCTTTTAAGGGCTAGGGAATTTCTTAAAGCTCCCGGCTTCTTGGTCAGAGAAGGCAAGTAGTGCTTGATGTCAATACTTGTTTGATCATCTCCATCTACTTTCTTATGGGAGCATACAAGCTTGTTGCAGGAGTATATCTTGATGCTTTCAGGGTAAACCCTGGTTGTTACTTCCCTGCCCACAAGGTAATCAGGAACTGAATAGAAATTCTTTTCCACCTGGACAAAGCTGTATGAGTTTACAGTTTGCTGGCTGACTTTTCCTAAAGCCAACTTAGGTTTAGCCGGCAAGAGATGCTGCTTTTCTTCTTCAATTTTGCTTGCTTTATTTAGTTTAGTAAGTTTGGCCTCAAGATATTCTATAGCATCTTCCAGGCTTTCGAAAACATATTTTTCTGCAAAGATTTGATTACGCAAGGTTTTTACGCTGCTTTCCACATGGCCTTTTTCATTAGCTGTATTTTCTCATTTTAAAAACGGCAAAATTCATTGATTCTTATCATATTAAATAATGTGATAATGTTTTAAACCTTGCCGAATGTGAGAATATCTTTTCATATTAAAATATATGTGTAAATATGGTAAACTTCCTTGTGGGAGGTTTTTTTATGCAGAAGATTTTTACAACCAGCGAGCCCCCATCAAGCTTCGCTTTAGCAAATGCCGGGCTTTTCCCTGAAGCACCCAAGAAGTGCCAATTGCCGGGTTGTCAAATGCCAATCCAAATGAAAAAACATGGATTTTACGCAAGATACATCATCAGTCCTGAATATAGTGGATATATCTATATCCGCCGTTATTTTTGCTCCATCTGTGGGCGTACATTATCATATCTCCCAGACTTCGCAATCCCATACTTTCAATATGCTATCTGCCATATCCTTGGGTTTTTAGACGGTTTTTTTAAATCGGGGAAGTCACTCAGACGATATGAATTCTGGTTTAGAAAAAAGAATGGTGATTTTAGTCGCAGACACTTTCGCTATTACATTAATCGGCTATTTAGGAACAAAAGATTAATACAATACTTTTTAAATTTTAGCTGCCAGGGCATGATCCCGGAGGAAGACGCCCTAAACAGCCAAATGTTCGCCAAAGAATTCCTGAAGAAAGCACTGATATTGCAACCACACAATTTTTCATGTCGCTTTCATAACATGACAGGAAAAAGCATTTTGGCTCCTAACTAAAGAATAGCATAAAAACGAAAACTTTACAAAGAATATCGAAAATTCGACAGCAACAGAGCTTACCCAGTTTTCTCCCATCACGGAATGGATTACCCTAGAAATACTTAAAATCATAGTAAAGAAGGGAGAAAAAGGAGAAAAATGGATGACAAAACAAGGCAAGCAATTGCACTAAAGCGGTTTTCAGTAATCAGCCCCATCATAAGTGGCAATGTAAAGAACAACACGGAATATTTTCAGGAGCTTGCAAAGGCCCCTTTAGATATGCCCTATTATGGTGTGCGGCTTTATCACTACAAGACCTTCGAAAGCTGGCTTTATGATTACAACAGATATGGTTTAGACGGCTTAACCCCGGGCTTTCGTAGCGACAAAGGCAAGAGCAGGAAGATTACAGAGGAAATTGGAGGGAAAATCAAAGAGTTCAGGATGCAGCATCCAAAGGTGCCAATAGCTATACTTTATGAACGACTTGTTTCCGAAAAAGTCATTAATCCAATCGAAATATCAAGGCCTACAGTGTATAGGTATGTGGCGGACATGGTGCTTCCGACGGATGGGGGAGAAGCTAAGGAAGAAAGTCTACGTTTTTCATATCAATATCCGGGGGAGATGTGGCAAGGAGATGTCCTTTATGGCCCTTACATACAGGTAGGAAGAAAGAAACAACAAACTTATCTTCATGCGTTTATCGATGACGCTACGAGGTTAATAACCTTTTCAAAGTTCTTTTTTGAACAGAATTTCGAAACCCTTAGGATTAGCCTAAAAGAAGCCATGTTAAAGAATGGAATTCCAAAACTTTTATACACAGATAACGGAAAGATCTACCGAAGCCAGCAATTAGAATATATCTGTGCGTCGATAGGTTGCACTCTGCTCCATTCGCAACCGTATGTTCCAAGGGGTCGCGGGAAAATCGAGAGATATTTCGGCACCGTAAGGACACGTTTTCTAAGCGGTCTTGATCCAGAAAGCCTATCAAGCCTTGACGCGCTAAATTCAGCATATGAAAACTGGCTGGAGACCGACTACCAAAAGAAGAAACACTCGGCACTTAATGGGAAAACCCCACATGAAATGTTTATTGATGGCATTGATAAGGTCAAACTCGTCACTGACAGGAAGCAGTTTTCCGAGAGCTTTTTGCTTCGCGTAAGCCGCAAGGTAAACCATGATGCAACAATTCAAATCGACAGTTTACTTTTTGAAACGGATCCTATGTTTTCAGGAAAGCGCCTGGAGGTTCGCTACGAACCGGAGTGGCTTGAAGATACGACCAAGGCCCTTATGCTCTACGAAGACGGCAAAAAGGTTGGGGAGGCTAAAAAAGTACGTTTCCTTGACAACGTCCATGTAAAGCGCAAGTCTCGCAGACGTGAAAGTAAACTTGCAACTGACATCAAGAATCAAACAAATGAGACACCTTTAGAAATACATAAAAACACAATTTCGTTTTCCGCAATTTTAAAGGGAGGAGAGAAACATGTTTAAGCAATTCTTCGGATTAACATTTAACCCATTTGATAAAGAAGTTGAAGTTGACAAGCTGTATCAAGGCGAGGACCTTACTGAGCTTGAAGGGCGTCTTAAATACATGCTTGATAATCGTGGTATGGGGCTAATTATTGGTGAGCCGGGGATGGGCAAATCAACATGCTTAAGAAAATTCGCTGAAAATGCCAACAAATCCCTCTACAAGGTATGTTATCTTCCCCTTACAACTCTTACGGTAAAAGACTTTTATCAGGCAATCTGCGTCATGTTAGGATGTGCTAAACCCTATCGCAAAATTGATATGTTTTATGAAATACAATCAGCCATAAACTCACTTTATTACGACCAACGGATCACGCCTGTGTTTATCGTAGATGAAATACATATGGCATCAACGCAAATTTTGGATGATCTTAGGATACTTTTTAATTTTAAGATGGATTCGGCAAATCCTTTTGTGCTCATTATGGTAGGCCAGCCTCAAATCCGTAACAAACTGATGCTTAATACAAGCTACCCACTAAAGCAAAGAATTGTAATGCGTTACACTATGCAGGGCCTTAAAAAAGAGGAATGCACAGACTATCTTGACAGCAGAATGAGACTCGCAGGATGCACAAGAAATGTATTTACCCCTGCTGCCATAGAAGCTATTTACAATATCTCCAACGGAGCACCAAGAGTTATTAACAATATCACTACGGCAGCACTTATGTATTCTGCAGCTAAAAGAGTTGATAGCGTTGACGAGGAAGCAGTATTTCAGGCCAACATAGAGATTGGAGCCTAAGCCTAACCATTAAAGGCTAACATAAGAAGAATGGTTAATCTCAAGGAGGTGAGGAAATGGAGTTTTTATGCACAAATCAAACCGAAAAGAGGAAGGCCCATTGGACCGGTGTAATATCTGCGGTAAAGGGAGACCGTAAAAAATGCGAGTTCGAAATCAGAAGCAGGGGCCATTATTACCATGTAATCGTCGGAACACACGCTTTTGGGAACTTTGTTTGTATACCCAATTGGAATGTGGGATGCGAGCTTTCGGATTTTAGCGACCTCTTTTGGAATGTGGAACGCTTGACAAAGTGTTTCAGAAAAACCGATGCTATCACTGTGGCAACTGCTATCAAGAATGTGGGAAATATTATTTAACCCTAATGCCGGCCAGGTACCTACTTAGCCGGTATTTTTTCTATTATGGATCGCTTTGCAAATTAATCTCCGGATTTCAAACTGTTATTAGCGAGGAAAAAGATGTCTTTCAGCAACAGGTGAAAGGGGAATCATTTATTGTGGGATGAAATTTGAGAATTTTATTTGCCAATAGAAAGCTATCTATTTTAATCTGAGAAAACCCGGGCTATTTGTCCGACTTAAATTCGATAATTATTTCCTAATTTAATGTGAGAACTGACAATATCTCTTGCCACTTTGGGTCATCGTCCCAAAATAAGGATGGATTTCTGTTACCAGAAGGTTGCTTTTGAAGGTCAGGCGCCGTCCTATAATATAACATTTTTGAGTCTTGACATCATAAATCAGCAGTTCTTCTGAATCAAAAGCTATATCATCTATGCTGCTATGTATCATCTGCCCCCTCATGTCGGTCTTTTGTGTTTCGAGAATGGAAATGGTGCCGATATAGTAATAGGTGTAGTCTGGGTCTTTTTCAGGCGCAACCGTCTTTTCCTGTGTTTGTCTTTTAGGTGATTTCTCTTGTGCAACCTTTTTTTCATTCACGCTATTTAACGCAATAACTAACACAGCCATTACAACAGCGGCAAGGATTGTTCCCGGCACCACTAATTGTTTTCTATTCATCCCTGCTATACCCCCCCCTTTGTCATAATCCCCCTTTACCGTTACATTGTGTTATATTAAATTGTAATGGTTTTAGCGCATTATTCAAGTGAAACTTTCGGAAAATCCCCCATGAAATTTCATCGGTGAAGCAATAGCAATGGATTAAATTAGTTGATATGTTCTCTCATATCTCAAAGTCGATAGTTTTGTAGATAGTGACATTATCATAAGTTAACCACACAGATAGTATAAAAAATATTGATTTATTTGGTGAAAAGGAGTAAGCTTAGGTAGTATGGTATGTGAAGAATGCAGCCAAATAAAATGCAAAGGAAGATACGCTGTGAAACAAAAAGTATTAATTATGGGTGCGGCTGGAAGGGATTTTCATAACTTCAACACTTATTTTCGTGATAATGAGGGCTATGATGTTGTGGCTTTTACAGCCACTCAGATACCCAATATAGATGGACGGAAGTATCCAGCCGCTTTGGCCGGGAAACTATATCCAAATGGCATAAATATTTATGATGAATCCGAATTAGAAAAACTTATAAAGGAGCATCAGGTAGATCAGGTAGTCTTTTCGTATAGTGATATTCCCCATATCCAAATTATGGAAAAGGCTTCCATTGTGTTAGCTGCCGGTGCGGATTTTCGTTTAATGGGTCCTAAGACCACCATGCTAAAAAGCAATGTTGATGTTGTTGCGGTCTGTGCAGTGCGAACTGGTGTAGGGAAAAGCCAGACCACGCGCAAGGTGGCACAGGTTCTAAAAGATCTTGGCAAAAGGGTGGTCGTTATAAGGCATCCGATGCCCTATGGCGATCTTGAAAAACAAGCATGCCAGCGATTTGCAACCTATGAAGATTTAGACAAACACCATTGTACAATCGAGGAACGGGAAGAATATGAACCCCATATAGATCATGGATTTATCGTATATGCCGGTGTGGATTATCAAGAGATTCTCAATCGCGCGGAGGAAGAAGCCGATGTGATTTTATGGGATGGCGGAAACAATGATCTTCCATTTTATGTTCCTGATGTTCATATTACCCTTGTGGATCCACATCGTCCCGGCGACGAATTGTCATACCATCCGGGAGAAACCAATCTCCGAATGGCTGATATTGTAATAATAAATAAGGTGGAAACAAGCCCACCGGAAAATATAGAAAAGGTTCGTAACAATGTTCGCCATGTAAATCCAAAAGCCACAATAATCGATGCCGCATCGCCAATCTTCATTGACGATTATCAAGCCATTAATGGAAAGCGAGTGCTGGTTGTGGAGGATGGTCCCACTTTAACCCATGGCAATATGACCTATGGTGCCGGTGCAATAGGGGCTCGCAAATATGGGGCAAAGGAGCTTATAGATCCGCGACCCTATGCGGTTGGCAGTATCAAAGAAACATTTGAAAAATACACGCACCTGTCCGACATACTTCCGGCTATGGGTTATGATAAAACACAATTGAAGGAACTGGAAGCAACTATTGCGGCAATAGAAACGGATTTGGTAGTAATAGGCACGCCCATCGATTTGAGAAGGGTTGTTAAAATAAAACAACCAACGGTGAGAGTGCACTATGAATTACAGGAAATTGGTGAACCAGACCTTTATAGCGTACTTTTGGAAAGATTGAAATACTAAAACGTCAATAGGAGGCCTCCCGTTAGGGAGGTCTTATTAGTGTGTGGGCAAAACTTTTCTAAATTATCAGTCAATATATGATATAATAAGCTGGAATGGAGGTGTGTATTATGTCTATTATTGCAGCCTATGCGGTTCCTCATCCACCCCTTGCCGTACCCGAGGTGGGGCAAGGTCGAGAAAGGGGTCTGTCCACAATAGAAAATTTTTTAAAAGTAGCCACTATGATCGCTGAAGACAAGCCAGAAACGATAGTAATAATTACTCCCCACGGCAATGTTTATTCCGACTATATAAATGTATCACCAGGAGCAAAGGCCACTGGAAGCCTATCAAAATTCGGGGCTAATAAAAAATATAAGGTTGATTATGATCAGGAATTCGTAAGCAGATTGGAAGAGGTCTGCAAAAATGAAGGTTTCCCCGGCGGGACTCTTGGTGAAGAGGATCCCTTGCTGGATCATGGTGTTTTAGTTCCCTTACATTTTATCAATCAGAAGTATAAAGAATATAAATTGATTAGAGTGTCATCTTCTGGCCTTTCAAAAATTGATCATTATCAATTCGGGATGTACTTGAAGGAGGTATCAGAATCACTAAAACGACCTACCGTTATCGTCGCCAGCGGAGATCTCTCCCATAGATTAAAAGAAGATGGCCCCTATGGATTTGCACCGGAGGGACCTGTCCTGGATGAAAAAATATGCGATGCCCTACGTACCGGCGATTTTGAACAGCTTTTTGCAATAGATGAAAACTTAAGGAAGGCGGGGGCTGAGTGCGGGTTGGCAGGTTTAATGGTAATGGCAGGCACTCTTGATAGTACAGCAATCGAGCCCAAACTTCTTTCCTATGAGGACAGATTCGGTGTTGGATATGCCATAGCCACTTTTAGACCGAATGGCCATGATGAAGGAAGGGATTTCCTTCGTACATTTATAGAGAATAGTTTAAAGGATGCCGAAGTTGTCCGTGGGTCAGAGGATGAACTGGTGAGTTTGGCAAGACAATCTATTGAATACTATACGAAAAAGAAGAAGGTAATGAGGATGCCTATCGATTCACCTGTCGAACTATACAGACAAAGGGCTGGTGCCTTTGTGACGATTAAAAAGGATGGGATGTTACGGGGCTGCATTGGAACGACAGAACCTACCAGATTAAACTTAGGTGAGGAAATAATTCACAATGCTGTATCAGCTTCCGCTATGGATCCTCGATTCCCACCAATCGAAATAAGTGAACTTCCTTTCATCACAATAAGTGTGGACGTGTTATTACCACCAGAGGACGCTATAAGGGAGGACCTGAACCCTAAAGAATACGGTGTAATAGTCTCAAAAGGCAAGAAAAGAGGGTTGTTACTTCCTGATTTAGCAGGTGTAGATACGATAGAAGAACAACTAAAAATCGCTTGCCAAAAAGCCGGGATAGACCCTTGTGAAAACTACAAAATCCAACGATTTCAGGTGGTGAGACATACATGAAAAGGGAAGCTATGTATTATGAAAAATTGAGGGCAGATAATAATAGTGACATCGTAATCTGCACCCTTTGCCCCCATAGGTGCAAGATAAAGTCGGGGAAATGTGGGATATGCACCATCAGGTCAAACAGAAGAGGCATACTTTTTTCTGAGAATTATGGCAAGGTCACCTCAATCGCCTTGGACAATATAGAAAAGAAGCCCTTGAGAAACTTTTTCCCCGGTAGCAAAATTTTATCTATAGGCAGCTATGGGTGTAATTTCAGATGTAACTTCTGCCAGAACCACTCAATATCCATGTCTAAACCGGCATTTAAGGAAATGAAGGCGGAGGAAATAGCAGAGGTAAGTGTTCGTATGGCTCCACACGGAAATATTGGTGTTGCATACACCTATAATGAGCCTTTGATAGGTTACGAATTCGTTTTGGATTGTGCTAAGCTTATTCGGGAACAAGGCCAGAAAAACATAGTTGTCACAAATGGCTTTATCAATGAAGAGCCACTCAATGAATTGCTACCTTATATTGATGCCATGAATATAGATTTGAAATCTTTTTCTAATGATTTTTATCGTGCTATAGGTGGTTCTATAGAGCCGGTTAAAAATTCAATTCGCATCGCCGTTGAACATTGCCATGTTGAGATTACCTGCCTAATCATAGAAGGGAAAAATGATAGTGAAGATGAAATGAAAGCAATGGCAGCATGGCTGTCAGAAATTAATGATAAAATACCGCTTCATGTCAGCAGGTATTTCCCAGCCTATAAAATGAACACCGGATTCCCCACCAAGATTTCTACCATACACCGTCTGGCAGAAATAGCCGGGAACTATCTGAAAAATGTATATGTAGGGAATGTACTTTGATTGGTGACTATATATGGAGTTTGTGAAAGGTTAGTTCAAAAACGATTCAATGAATCGTTTTTTCTATTTTATCATATTATGGGGACAAGTCACATAAAATTAAGAACAAAGCATTGTTACCTTGTAAATAAAGATGAGGATAAAACCAAATGGAGGGAATAGCTTGGAAATGATTCTTCAAAGGTTACCTGTTGAGATCAGTTCATTAATATCAGGGTTGCCACAAAAAATAATTGATGAAATAGAGGAAATAAGAATAGTATCAGAACAGCCTGTATTGCTTTGCACGACTAACAAAGAATTTTCACTGGGTGAAAAAAAAGACCAAGCCTTCGTGGCACATGTCTTTCGCACCATGACCGAGTATTCGGAATATGCCTATCAGGAAGAATTATCAAAGGGATACATAACTATAAAGGGCGGACACCGTATAGGCGTATGCGGAAGAGTTGTCTGTAAAAATGGGCAAGTATCATCCATAAAGGATATATCATCGCTAAATATAAGGAAATGCCGTGAAATGCGAGGTATCTCCGATTGGTTGATTCCCTATGTTTTAAATGATGGGGGCCAATTTCTACACACCCTGTTAGTTTCACCACCAAAATGCGGAAAGACAACCTTGTTGAGAGATTTTGTTAGGAATCTCAGCACCCTGGGTTTTCGTGTTGCCTTATGCGATGAGCGCTCAGAGGTTGCAGGAAGCCATCAGGGGCGAACGGATTTTGATCTGGGACCAAGAACGGATGTTTTAGATGGCTGCCCTAAAGAAATAGGTATGATCATGTTAATAAGAGCCATGGCACCGGACATTCTTGCCACAGATGAGATAGGGAAAGGGGAGGATGTTTACGGTATTGAAAGCGCACTATGCGCAGGTGTGGGGCTTTTGACCACCATTCACGGTTCCAACTACGAAGATGTACTGAATTCCAAAATCGGGCATTTTATAAAGGATGGGATATTTCAGCGTTTAATTTTTTTGTCAGGTATCCCTCATACCGGAACTATAACTGGCATTTTCGATGGTCGAAATCAAAAAATATTCTAACAAACACAGTCATATATACTTGTCCGAAGAATATTGTTCTAAGGGGAGGATATGGTCAAATGATGAAGCTTCTTCTATCGGTTTTGATAATATGCACGGGGATTGGAGCCGGATATTTGAGGTCAAAAACCTTTAGTAACCGGGTCATCCATTTGAAGGATCTAAGTATGGCAATCCAAGTGCTGGAAAACGAAATGACCTATACAGGAGATCCTCTTGCCACCTTGCTTAACCGTATAGGTCAAAGGACGGATAACATGGCCGGGGTGTTCTTCCTAAATGTATGCAGCAGATTACAGTCCATATATATATATGATTTTTCCACTGCCTGGAATCATGGTGTTCACGAAGTATATGGGGATACCTCTTTGACCAGGGATGATTTGAAGGCATTGGCTGAAATAGGGGGAGAATTAGGACACACCGACATTTCGGGTCAGGAAAGTCTTCTGTTTAGGGCCAGGGAAAGCCTTGATGCACGAGAAAAGGAGGCCGCTGAGGACAATAGAACAAAAGGCTGGCTATATCAAAGAGTGTACAGTGCTATCGGCATTTTATTAGTAATAATTTTGATATAGACAGGAAGAAAGGGAGAGCGGAATGAATATCAGCGTTGATATCATTTTCAAAATAGCCGCCATAGGGATAATAGTAGCAGTGCTCAATCAGGTATTAATACGGGCGGGAAGGGAGGATCAGGCCATGATGACTACCCTGGCCGGAATCATTGTGGTCCTTGTAATAATAATTCAAATGATAAATGAGTTCTTCTCAGCAGTCAAAACCATGTTTCAACTTTAGGTGATGAAATGGATATTTTCAAGATTGCGGCCATTGCCCTCTGCGGTGTTATATTATCTTCCCTTTCCAAGAACTATAAACCGCATTTTGCAATATACATAGTCACTGCTACAGTGCTAATAATTTTTGGATATATCCTCAGCCAGCTTACCTCGATATTTGATTTTCTTTTAACTGTATATGAAAGATTAAGCTATGGCCAATACTATTTTCCTATACTTTTGAAAATCTTAGCTGTGGCATATGTGTCCGATTTCGTAGCCCAGATATGTAAGGATGCGGGGGAATCATCAATAGGTGGCAAAGTTGAATTAGCAGGTAAAGTTTTAATATTTTATTTGGCAATACCTGTTATGAAATCTGTTCTTGATATGATTGAATCTCTTGTTGGAGGGTGAATAAATGGAGAGGGAATATGAGGAGATATTGGAGGAACAGCTAAAAAACCTAGATTTGACCTCACTGGACAAACTGATGGGAATAGGGAATCAGTTGGGACTTCCCGATTACAGCCTGGTGACGATGATAAAAAATATGATTGATGGTGAACCACTATTCAACATTGAAGATGTTGTCTATGGGTTAAAGGATATATTTTTTAGCGAGATACATAGCAGTTTTACATTAGGTGTACAAATTTTAATAATTTGCATCATAATGGGGATGTTGCAGAACCTGACTAATTCCTATGGAGAAAACACTGTATCCCAAATAGGTGCTATGATATGTAATTGCACGGTTGTCGCACTATGTCTCGTAAATATAACCGATGTCTACTCCTTGAGTGGCAATACGATCAATCAAATGGCAGGTGTGATTCAAATGCTACTGCCAATCATGATTCCTTTACTTATAGCTATGGGTGGACCAACCACAGGAGCCCTGCTCAGTCCCGTGATTCTTGCTGTCATTGGGCTTTTTGGAACTATCATTCAGAAAATAATTATGCCATGCCTCTTTCTAGCCTGTGCATTTCTGCTGGTGAATAGTCTTACCCGCAGAGATTATGTTAAAAAATTAGCCTTGCTAATGCGCAATGGAGCGATTTTTGTTGTAGGCCTTGCAGTTACGCTTTTTTCAGGGCTTACGGCACTGCAAGGACTGGGCGCCAAAATGGCTGATGGCATTTTAATCAAAACTGCAAGATTTTCATTGGATAACTTTATACCCATAATAGGCGGATTTGCATCTGATTCTGTTGAGATGGTGTTATCCTGTGCCGCTATAATTAAAAACGCCATAGGAATTGTGGGGCTTCTTGCCATACTATCCCTCTTATTGATACCTTTGCTAAAACTTATGGCAATTGCATTAATCTATAAAGTTGCGGCTGTGCTAATAGAACCCATAGGTAATCAAATAATTTCAGATTGTTTAAACGAAGTAGGCAATACCGTAATCATAATGGGCGTGGTGGTACTGCTATCTGCCATACTATTTTTAATTTTCTTAACCATTTTAATCTCCATGGGTACAGCACCATGGTAGGGGTAGTTGAATGGGTTAGGAACATCTTCATTATGGTAGCCGCCATATCCTTTATAGAGTTAATACTACCGGAGGGAGGGATGGGCAGGTATCTGAAATTTATTTTTTCCCTAATGATTCTGGGAGCTATAATCTACCCCTTTGGGTCACTTTTGGATATTTTTTAGATACATTTCCGGAATAAGGCGGGAAGTAAAAAATATATATATAGTAGTCGGAGGATGCAAAAATGAGGAACAAATTAAAGGACG
This sequence comes from Anaerovoracaceae bacterium, assembly GCA_050953445.1. GTDB lineage: Bacteria > Bacillota > Clostridia > Peptostreptococcales > Anaerovoracaceae > JBMNMS01. Next base: position 311,426 of record JBMNMS010000002.1, on the reverse strand, counting down.
ATAAGTACGTTAAGGAACTTCTTAGAAAAGCACTGTTGATCCTTCTTGTGGCGGTTTCAGCTTTTGTTCTTTTAAATGTGCTTACCAATGACAGAGATGGTAGGAGGCAAATAGTTTCACAGATGAGTAAGAGCACCGTTTCTGAAACCCAGGAAACGATTGAACAAAGACATGGTAAGCAACTATCTGAAATATTGGAAACCATAAAGGGAGTTGGAAAGGTTGAGGTCATGATTACCTATCGGGACGACCACGATGTGTCGACTGTTTTTGCCGGGAAGGAGAATAAGGAAAGCACTCAGGTAAAAGGAGTTATTGTAACTGCAGAAGGAGCGGGAAGTCCTATTGTCCGTAGCAATATAATAGGGGCAGTCACCGCTGTCTTTGATATTCCTTTGACTAATGTGATGGTTTTTGAAAAGAATTAGGAGGTTATTATATGAAGAAGGTTTACAAAAAAAGATTATTTATTTTATCGGGTATGGTGGTTCTATTGGTCTGCGTTGGTTTTATCGGGAATCGTTTTGGCACACCACCGGCAAATCTGGAAACAGCTCTTGATTATGTGAATTATGAGGAACAGCAGCTATTGAAGCACGATGGTGAGGTTTTGGTGGATAGTCTTAATTTGACAGCCATATCCGGTGGTAAAAACCATGAAAAGGAAGGGGATGCCAAGACCGGTCTACTGGTAACCTCCGATGAAATGACTGATTTGTCTGATGCTGATTCATATTTCGGTGAGCTTAGGGCCACTTTAAACATGGATCGCAATGAGATTATCTCCATGTTAAGTGGGGTAATTGAAGAGGCTCCGGATGGAGCAGAGAAAACCAATGCTACTAAGCAAAAACTAAAGCTAATAGAATACATGGAAAAGGAAAATACAATTGAAAGCCTTTTAGAAAACAAAGGGTTTATCGATGCCTTTGTGGTCATAACAGATACTTCGGTGAACGTGACTGTTAATAAACAAGAATTGACTAAATCCGATGTGGCAAAAATACTGGATATTGTCGTACGGGAAACAGGTAGAAATCCGGATCAAATAGTAATACAACCAAAATTTTAGAAGGTAAACCAAGCCATGTAATCGGTTGCAGTTTTCTGCGGTTTCTGTTATACTAAAAAACTGTAGAGGTGAATTTATGGAGCAGATGAGTAATGACAAAGCGGATGCAATCGGCATTTCAGAAGGGCAACTTTTACCGCGGATAATGCAATCCATACTTAACACGAGAGGAGTACACTCCTTGAGCGGAGGGTTGTCCTTAAACTTTCTAAACAAAGACCCCTATCATAAGGGACTGAGAATTAACATTACGGAAAAAGGTGTTCATGTGGATATTTATGTCATAGTGAACTATGGTGTAAAGATACCGGAGGTGGCCTGGAATATACAGGAGGGCGTTAAATCGGAAATTGAATCCTTAACTAATCTTTGCACCTCGGAGATAAATATTCATGTACAGGGAGTATACTTTGATGAGCAAACGATCTGACAATAAGGTTAAGGATGCTACAATTCGCAGACAGAAGGCCCGTGAACTGTTTATGCACTTGCTTTTTCAAATGGAAGTACAAAAGGATTACGGGACAGATATTAAAGAACGCTTTTTATCGCAAAAAGATCTTGATGCTGATCAAACAGAATATATCGAGACCTTATTTAGCATTATCAGGGAAAACTTGAATGTTATTGACCAGGTGTTGGAAGGGTCCAGTATCAATTGGACCGTCAAGAGAATAGGAAAAACAGATTTGGCCATATTGAGACTTTCAACTGCTGAAATTATGTTTTATAAGGATGTCCCCGATGCTGTTTCAATCAGCGAAGCCGTAAGATTGGCAAAGCTTTATGGAACCAAAGATTCGGGCAAGTTTGTCAATGGAATATTAGGTAAGATAACTAAGGAGAAAGATGGAGATAGAGAAGGATAAGATACTAGGAATAGATACCAGTAACTATACAACCTCCATAGCGATAACCCATAAGAACAACCAAATCATTTCAGATATCAGAGCAAAACTTGTGGTTAAGCCCGGTGGTCGAGGGCTGAGACAATCCGAAGGTGTTTTTCAGCATATGGCAAATATGCCTGCTCTTATCGAGCAGGCATTTAGTATTGTTGCAGGAAATGAGTTGGCAGGAATAGCTGTAAGCTGTTACCCTCGTCCCATAGAAAATTCTTATATGCCTGTGTTTAAGGTGGGTGAGAATTTTGGCAAATCACTTGCCACCGCCTTAAATATACCGTTACTAAGGTTTTCCCATCAGGAAGGACACTTGACTGCATCGATTCATGGGACTTCTTTGTCCCCGGAAAGACCTTATCTGGCCTTCCACCTATCCGGCGGAACCAGTGAATTGTTAAAGATGGACAAGAAATCACATGATATTATCGGTGGTACAAAGGACATTTCCTTCGGCCAGCTAATCGATAGAATTGGCGTTGCCATGAATATGACCTTTCCTACCGGTGAAAAGATGGACCGGCTTGCATTAAGCTATATTGATTCGATGGAATCGTGCAAAAAAAAGCTAACTCCTTCCTTCACGAAAATAAAAAACCATGGTCTTTGGGTGAACCTTTCAGGGTTGGAAACCCAATTTCTTAGACATTTAAAAGGAATAAATGCGGAACTGTCAGATGATGAAAAGGCTAACTTTTCTTTCAGCCTTTTCTCCGCTATAGGAGACTGCCTGATTACTTTAACAGAAGAATCACGCGAAACACATGGTATTAAAACTATTTTGTTTACCGGCGGTGTAAGCGCCAGCAGTTTTGTTCGAAAAAAATTAGCCGAGCACTTTAAGGATAAAAATATGGAAATACACTTTGGTAATCCCTTGTTGTCTTCTGATAATGCTGTGGGAATTGCACTCCTTGGAGGGAAAACATTATGGCCCTAAAACCGATACGCATTTCACAATTGAGCGGCTATCTTAAGCGCATAATCCAATCAGATCCTATTTTGGGTAACATTACAGTAATAGGAGAGATTTCGAACTTAAAATACCACACTAGCGGCCACGTCTACTTTACAATGAAGGACCGGGACAGCAAGTTAAACTGTTTTCTTCCCTGGGAAAACATGAAAAATCTAAGGTATGAGCTATCAGATGGAATGGAAATCACTGCATCTGGATACATTAATATCTATGAGAGAGGTAGCAGCTACTCCTTAAATATCAGGGATATCTCGGTTGAGGGAAAGGGCAATCTTGCTGTTGCTTTTGAAAAACTGAAAAATAAGTTGGAAGAGGAGGGATTATTTAGAGATGATCATAAAAAACCAATCCCCTTTCTGCCTCGCAGTATTGTAATAATAACATCCCCCACCGGTGCAGCCATACAGGATATGTTAAAGATAATAAAAAAAAGGAGCAATATAACCGATGTGACCATTTTCCCCGTTTTAGTTCAGGGTTCAGAAGCGGCACAGGAGATTGCCCGGGCAATAATGGATGTGAACCATATGCTTCCTGAAACCGATGTTATTATCATAGGAAGGGGAGGGGGGTCTCTGGAAGAACTTTGGGCCTTTAATGAAGAGGTAGTAGCAAGAAGTATTTTTGCATCTAAGATACCCATTATTTCAGCGGTTGGCCATGAGACTGATTTCACTATTGCCGACTTTACTGCTGACGTCAGAGGGGCCACACCTACAGAAGCGGCACAAATAGCTGTACCTGATGTGGAAGATTTGCGCCAGCATATTAATGGCCTGATACTGGATTTACGTCAAAAGATTTATGAAAAAATCAGATATCTGGATCTGTACCTTGCTACCACCGTAAAGGATCTGATTTACGGAGTGCAAGACGGAATTTCCCGAAGGGAGCTTGTTCTATCAGAAGCGATGGCCAGATTAGAAAGGGGTGATCCATCCAGGATTCTTGAAAGGGGATATTCCCTTGCCACTCTTGAGGATGGTAGCATAATCAGCTCTGTCAGCAAGCTTATGCCCGGTGATAACTTGACGCTTATTTTGAAAGATGGTAAGCTAAAGTGTAATGTTACCTTTGTTTATAGCCAGAAATGAAAGGATATTTTATGGTTAAGGATAAACAAATGAGTTTTGAAGAATCTCTTGCCTCCTTAGAAGCGGCGGCAGAGAAATTGAAAAAAGAGGGTACCACCTTGAATGAATCCATTGCGAATTTCCAGGAAGGGATGAAACACTATATTAATTGTAAAAATGAATTGGATGATGCAAGGCAGATGATAAGAATATTCGAAAAAGAAAGTGGTATCTTCCAAGAGTTTTGAAAGAAGGTATTTTAATGCAAACCCCCCAATATATAAAATGGCATGAGCTGATAGAGGAGCATCTGTTAGAATTGCTTCCTGAAATTGATCAGAAAAGCGTAACCCTGTACGATTCCATGAGCTACAGTCTTATGGCGGGTGGAAAGCGCTTGCGCCCGATCTTACTTCTGGCAGCCTGTGAATTTAGCGGAGGAGATGAGAATTCGGCAATTCCCTATGCCTGTGCATTGGAATGTATTCATACATATTCTCTAATTCACGATGACCTTCCCTCAATGGATAACGATACCTTACGAAGGGGTCGCCCGACCAATCATATGGTTTTCGGCGAAAGCATGGCGATTCTTGCAGGAGATGGCCTGTTGTCCTCTGCATTTGAGATTATGTTTAAGGATATGCTTCTATATTTCGATAAACCTGAAAAGCTGAATCAAAGGATAAGAGCCGCCTATGCAATAGCTAAGGGGGCAGGATGTCAGGGTATGATAGCAGGGCAGGTTGCGGATATAGAAAATGAGGGTAAAATTTGTTCAAAGGAGATGCTGGACTACATTCATCTCAACAAAACAGCAGCTTTAATTGTTTCCGCTGTCCATGCCGGTGCTTTTCTGGGAAGTGCAGATAATAAAATGCTTTCGGATTTATCCTGTTATGCAGAATGCATGGGCCTTGCATTCCAAGTGTCCGATGATATCTTAGATATCGAAGGTAGTGCTGAGGAAATGGGCAAAAATACAGGTCAGGATAGCTCAAAGAGCAAATCCACCTTCTTGTCCATATACGGCATGAAGGAAGCAAAACAATGCCTAAAGACATTGACACAAAAAGCCATTGATATAATGGAACCATACTATGACGAAGCAGAATTCTTCATTAATTTAGCAAAGGAATTGGAAGTCAGGACAAAATAGATGGAAAAGCATTTATTAGACTATAACTTCCCCGATGAGCTTAAGTCTATGGATGCTCACAGATTAGGCCTCTTAGCCTATCAAATTCGGGATTTTCTTATAGAAAAAGTATCTAAATCCGGGGGGCATATCGCCTCGAGCCTTGGGACAGTGGAATTAACCCTGGCCCTGCATGCGTTTTTTGACACTCCAAAGGATAAAATAATTTGGGACGTGGGCCATCAGGCATATGCACACAAGGTCATTACGGGACGGGCATGCCACTTTGACAGTTTGAGACAGGAGGGAGGCATATCCGGTTTTCCAAAACGGGATGAAAGCCCCTACGATTGTTTTGATTCGGGACATGCCAGCAATTCGGTATCGGCAGCATTGGGGTATGCAAAAGCAAGGGATCTCGCTGGTGAAGACTATCAGGTAATAGCCGTAATAGGTGATGGTTCCCTAACAGGTGGCATCGCTTTCGAAGGCTTAAATCATGCCGGAGAATTGGGCACCCCTATGATCGTAATACTGAATGACAATGGTATGTCAATAGGGAAGAATACAGGCAGCCTATCCCATCATCTGGGGAAACTTAGGACTTCAAAGACCTACCGAGAGTTAAAAAAAGGTCTAAAAAAGGTTGCCGCCGGTTCACCTAAACTGTACTCAGGTCTGGAACATGTGCGCAACTCAATCAAGTATGCAATTTTGCCCAGTACGATCTTTGAAGAATTAGGCTTCACTTATTTAGGCCCAATCGACGGACATAACATTCAAGAACTCCTAAATGTCTTTGAAAAAAGCAAAAGCTTATCTCGCCCTGTTCTTGTTCATATAATGACGAAAAAAGGGAAGGGATACTTCAACGCTGAAAAGCAGCCGGAAAAATTCCACGGCATAGGGCCATTCAATCCATCGACCGGAGCCGGAAACAGCCACAATAGATATGGCACCTTTTCAAATGTATTCGGACATAAGTTGATGGAAATGGCGCAAAAAGATGATAGAATCGTAGCCATAAGTGCGGCTATGGTAGATGGTGCAGGGCTTACGGATTTTGCCCATTCGTATCCGAACAGAATCTTCGATGTTGGAATCGCCGAACAACATGCTGTGAGTTTTGCATCAGGTCTTGCTTTAGGGGGATTCCGTCCAGTGGTGGCTATATATTCAACTTTTCTACAAAGATCCTATGATCAGATTTTAATGGATGTTTGCCTGCAAAACCTGCCTGTCATCTTTGCTGTTGATAGAGCCGGGAATGTAGGATCAGACGGGGCCACTCATCACGGTCTTTTCGACCTGGCCTATCTTTCCTCCATGCCGGGAATGACCATAATGATGCCCTCCGATGGAAAAGAGTTGACAGAAATGATGGACTATGCCTTAAAATTAAACGGCCCCTGTGCAATAAGATATCCAAGGGGAGAAGCTCCCACCCTTTCTGACCCTGAAAGCCGAACTCCCATAGACGGAAAGGCCTTTATAGTGAAAGAAGGTAAGGACTTAACGCTGATAGCAGGTGGTAAAATGTTGCAGACGGCTTTAATTGCCGAGAACAAATTAAGAGAAAATGGATTAGACGTTGAAATAATTGATCCCAGGTTTTTAAATCCCCTTGATTGGGACACCATATCCACTTCAGTCCTTAAAACCGGTTTGGCCGTAACCCTGGAAGACCATGTTTTAACCGGCGGACTTGGAAGTGCAGTAGCTTCAGCCTTATGCGACGGTGGGATGCAAAACAATGTTAAACTACTTCGAATAGCGTGGCCTGACGAATTTATTGGTCATGGAAACACCGAAATACTTGCAAAGGAATATGAAATTGATCCTTATGGTGTTATTAAAAGGATAGGTGCTTTTATTGAAAGAGAGAATTGATGTGCTTCTGGTCCAAAAAGGTCTCTTTCCAAGCAGAGAAAAGGCTAAAGCAGCTTTAATGGCAGGTTTAGTCTATGTGGATAAAAAAAATTGCGACAAGGCGGGAACTCTGATCGACAGTGAGGCCGAAATTTGGATAAAGGATGATATCTGTCCATATGTGGGAAGGGGCGGTTTAAAACTTCAAAAAGCCTTATCATTTTTTTCCCTCGACCTATCCCATTTGATTTGCGTGGATATAGGGGCATCAACGGGCGGATTTACCGATTGCATGCTACAAAATGGCGCAAGGAAGGTCTATTCCATTGATGTAGGATATGGACAGCTGGATTACAAGTTGAGGAATGACCCAAGGGTGATAAATATGGAAAGAATTAATGTGCGTCATATGAACCCTCATAGAATTCCTGAACAGGCTGATTTTATCGCAATAGATGTGTCCTTTATTTCTTTAAACCTAATTTTCCCCATTGCCTCCCAGCTATTAAAAGAAGGTGGTTCACTAATTTGTCTGATAAAGCCTCAATTCGAGGCTGGAAGAGAACAGGTGGGGAAGAAAGGTATAGTGCGGGATTCATCTGTTCATAGGGAGGTTATACAGAAGGTTTCTTTTAACGGAAGTGAAATGGGAATGTTATCCAAGGGCCTGACATATTCGCCTATGACCGGAGCTAAGGGGAATATTGAATATTTAATGCTCATGGAAAAGAATAAGGTTGATGAAGGGCAGTTAACAGAAGAAACAATCAAAACTGTCATAGAAGAGGCTCACAGGGTATTAGGTGAAAGGTAAGGGAATATGAGAAAAACTAAGATAATATGCACCATAGGGCCAGTTAGCGATAGTGAAGATGTGCTCAAGGCGCTGATGATTGGCGGGATGAATGTGGCAAGATTGAATTTCTCCCATGGAAATCATGAGGATCATCTAATTAAAATAAACAGAATCAAGAGACTTCGTGAAGAATTGGGGCTACATGTTGCCATCCTTCTTGACACCAAAGGACCGGAAATACGCACCGGAAGATTTAAGAATGAAACCGCTAACTTAGTGGAGGGACAAACATTTATATTGACCACAGAGGAAATAGTAGGGGACGAAAAAGGTTGTAGTGTAAGTTTTAAAAACCTTTCAAAAAATCTGGCGCCTAAGGATAGGATCATGTTGGATGATGGACTTATTAGAATGTGTGTTGATTCCATAGAAGGAGGGAATATCCATTGCACAGTGGAGAACTGCGGCATAATATCCGGTAATAAAAGCATCAATATTCCGGAGGTTAAGATTGACCTTCCAGCTCTCACTCCTCAGGATATGGAGGATATAATCTTAGGCATAGAAAACGGCGTGGATTATATTGCTGCATCGTTTATACGAAAGGCTGAGGACATATTGAGTATAAGGCGATTGTTAGACGATAACGGCGGGGAAGATATTCGACTGATATCTAAGATAGAAAACCGTGAAGGTTTAGAAAATATCGATGAAATTATTGAGAATTCCGATGGAATCATGGTTGCCCGAGGGGATTTAGGAGTAGAAATACCAACTCAAGAAGTACCCATAGCCCAAAAAGAAATAATTCGAAAATGCAATGATTATGGTGTGGTTGTGGTGACAGCAACTCAGATGTTAGACTCCATGATTCGCAACCCCAGACCAACCAGAGCCGAGGTGGCTGATGTGGCTAATGCAATATTTGATGGCACCGATGGCATAATGCTTTCCGGTGAAACTGCCTCAGGTGAATACCCCATAGAAAGTCTGGCTATGATGGATAGCATTGCACGCACAGTTGAATCATCAATTGACTATCACCAAATGCAAATGCAAAGATCGGAAATAAGAGATAGGGGTATAACCAATGCCATTGGACATGCCACCTGCACTGCTGCACAGGGGTTAGGAGTTAAAGCTATTTTAACCCCTACAACAAGCGGACACACGGCCTTTGCGGTGGCTCGCTTCCGTCCTGAAGCACCGATACTTTCGGGATCCAGCGATGAAAAGACCGTACGAAGGCTGGCACTTTGTTGGGGCGCACATCCCATGAAAATGGATCTTGTTGACAAGGATGACGATGTTTTCCGTTCAATAGTATCAACAGCTCAAAAAACAGGAATCCTGAAAGATGGAGACCGTGTTATTATTACAGCAGGGTTTCCTGTGGGCATTAAAGGCAATACCAATTCCATGCGAATACACGTGATAGGGCAGGAATTATGAATTATATGATTTTAGTACATCGTATGAAGAGTAGAAAAGGACAGGGTGAAAGATGGCTTTAACGCCTATGATGCAACAATATGTGGATATTAAAGAAAATTATCCTGATCACATACTGTTTTTCCGCCTGGGTGATTTTTATGAAATGTTCTTTGAGGATGCGATAATCGCTTCAAAGGCTTTGGAAATTGCCCTGACAGGTAAAAGCTGTGGCCTTCCCGAACGTGCACCCATGTGCGGTGTTCCTTATCATGCATCAGAGATGTACATAGCGAAGCTGGTGGATAAGGGCTATAAGGTAGCTGTCTGCGAGCAGATGGAGGATCCTTCTGAAGCCAAAGGATTGGTGAAACGCCAGGTGGTACAAATAATAACCCCTGGTACCCGCCTCAGCCAGAGCATGTTAGATGAAAGAAAAAACAATTATCTTGCCTCCATATATTTAACAGATGGAGCATCGGGATTTGCTTTTTGCGATATTTCCACCGGTGAAATAGCTGTTACACAGTTTGACGGCATTAATCACCAGGATTACCTGATGGATGAATTGGTAAAAAGGCGCCCCAGCGAAGTGTTGATAAATGCGGTCGATGATGATTATCTAAAAGACATCCAATACTCTACAGAGGCTCACATTACCCGCAGACCCAAAGAAGAATATGAGGAAATTAGTGCAGAAAGACTGATCCTTTCGAATTTCGACACGCTTTCGCTGCAAGGATTGGGTTTATATCAGCTCAATGCTGCAACAATTGCCTTAGGCTCACTTTTATCCTATCTTATGGAAACCCAGAAACAGAGTCTAAAACATATGAAACGGCTGAGGGTCTATGATACCGGTGATACCATGTCGCTGGATAAGTCCACCATTAAAAATTTAGAATTGGTAGAAACCTTATTCGAAAAGAAGATTAAAGGCTCATTGCTCGGTGTTTTAGACAGGACCGAAACTGCAATGGGCTCCCGGGAATTAAAAAAATGGATAACGGATCCATTAATTAAAAGTGATGAAATAAATAACAGATTGAATGCTGTGGAGGCTTTAACCGGAAATGTGTTGCTGCGAAATGACGTCAGGGAATCCTTAAAAGGGATATATGATCTGGAAAGGCTTAGCGGAAGAGTTGCCTGCGGTAATGCCAACGGCAGGGATCTTATCGCTTTAAAAAACTCTATTTCACTCCTTCCGGATTTAAAAGCGTCCCTTCATCAATGCGGAGACTACCTACTTGAAAAAATTCACAATGAAATACATGACCTGAACCATGTTTTTTCTCTGATCGATAATTCCATAGTAGAGGATCCCCCCTTCACATTGAGGGAGGGCGGACTCATAAAGCAGGGATACTCCTCGGAATTAGATGAAATGGTACATTCCATCAGAGATGGTCGTGAATGGATAGCCGGTCTGGAGGGCACCGAACGGCAGGCCACAGGAATAAAAAACCTCAAGGTGGGCTTTAATAAGGTCTTCGGATATTACATAGAGGTTACAAAATCAAATCTGGATCTGGTTCCTGATAATTATATTCGTAAACAGACACTAATAAATAGTGAAAGATATATCACCCCTGAATTAAAGGAGGTAGAATCCGTAGTCCTCAATGCAGAAACAAAAATTAATTTGCTGGAATATGAATTGTTTCAAGGCGTCAGAGATGAGATAAAGGATTATATTATCGATATTCAAAACACTGCCCAAGCCATATCGTGGCTTGATGTTTTACAATCCTTTGCAGAATCGGGAAGTAAGTTAGGGTATGTAAAACCTGTCATAAACGATGGTAGTGTTATTCGCATTGAAAAGGGCAGACATCCGGTAATTGAAGAAACCATAAGGGATGGTATTTTCGTTTCAAACGATACTTATATGGACAGGGATGATCATAGCATGCTCCTTATAACCGGTCCTAACATGGCTGGGAAATCCACCTATATGAGACAAACGGCCCTCATAGTCTTAATGGCACAGGCGGGTTGCTTTGTTCCAGCGGAGAGGGCGGAAATTGGCATTACAGATAGGATTTATACCCGTATAGGAGCCTCGGATAATCTGGCCCAAGGGCAAAGCACCTTTTTTGTGGAAATGAGCGAGCTTGCCTATATTCTCAATACGGCTACTGAGAAGAGCTTGGTTATATTAGATGAAATAGGGAGAGGAACGAGCACCTATGACGGTCTTTCCATCGCCTGGGCCGTAACTGAACACCTATGCAACAGGAAACGCATAATAAGAACTCTTTTTGCAACCCACTACCATGAGCTTACATCCTTGGAAGGTACGTTGAAGGGCTTGCACAATTTAAATGTGGATGTAAAGGAGCAGGACGGGAATATTATTTTCCTTCATAAGATTTTAGCGGGTAGTGCAAACAGAAGTTATGGCATCCATGTTGCTAAATTAGCAGGGGTTCCCCACCAGGTTCTAAGGGTTGCTGCCGAAAAATTAGCTGAGCTTGAGATTGAGAAACCGGATCGGGAAGAAAAGGTAGAAGAGAAGCAGCTATCTCTTTTTGGTTTCGCCCCTAATACGGTGGTGGAACGGCTTAAAAACCTAAATCTTATGGATATAACACCGTCTCAGGCCTTTCAAATTCTCGAGGAGTTGAAAAAGGCGGCAATGGAGTGATTTTATGAAGAAAATTAACAAACTTGATAAAGCCACAGCAGATAAAATTGCTGCCGGAGAAGTTGTGGATCGACCCTTTTCCATCGTTAAAGAATTGATGGAAAACGCCATAGATGGAGAGGCCAAAACCATAACCGTTGAAATAAAAAACGGAGGGAAGACCTATATAAGGGTTACTGATGATGGCCACGGAATAATGGGTGATGATATGGAAATGGCTTTTCAAAGGCATGCCACGAGCAAAATCAGGGCCGCTGATGATCTTTCCTCCATCAGAACCCTCGGTTTCCGCGGGGAAGCCCTTGCCGGAATATCAGCGGTTTCAAAGGTAGAATGCATAAGCAAGACCCCTTTTGACAAAACCGGCAACAGGATATATATAGAGGGTGGAAATGTGATGGAAAAGCAGGTGGTAGGATGCCCTGATGGCACCACTTTTATCATAAAGGAACTATTCTTTAATACACCTGCCCGTCGAAAGTTTCTGAAAAATGATGGAACTGAGGCCTCATATATAATTGATTATGTTTCAAGGATGGCCTTGGCATACCCCGAAATAAAGATACGTCTGATCAATGACGGTAATACGTTATTTTTTACCTCAGGCACAGGCGATGTGTATACTAATATCCTCATAATTCATGGTAAGGAAATAGGTGATTTGCTTATAAATGTGGAGGAGTCCATGGGGGATCTTTCGTTGTCCGCCTACATATCCCCTCCCCACAGTGGAAGCAAGGGTAGAAGGAAACAAATATTTTTTGTCAATGGAAGAAGTATAAACAGCAGACTAATAGAAAAGGCTGTCACCCATGCCTATCGGGAAAAGATTGCAGATGGAAAGCATCCCATAGTCTTTCTCTTTATCAAGGACGATCCCAAGGGGATGGATGTTAATATTCATCCCACAAAGCAGGAAATCCGATTTGACGATGAGGACAGAGTCTTCAATTTTCTTTCTCAAGCCCTACGCAATGGATTGTACTCCGGTGAAGCACTTCCAAACATAAGGATAGCAGACCCTTTTGCAGTCTCTTTCGACAAGAGGGGGGAAACAACCTACTTGGAAGAAACTACGGACAATAATCAGATAGATGTAAAAGGCTTATTTGCAGATTTGAGGGAAAAGGAAACGCCTTACGAGGCTAAAGAAGATTTAAAGGCTAAACATGATTTCAGCCCTAAGGATATAAGCATAATAGGATCTATTTTTAACACCTACCTTGCAGGAATGGACGAAACCCACTTTTACCTGATAGACCAGCATGCGGCCCATGAAAGAATATTCTATGAGCAATCAACCAGTAAAGCCGAGGCAAAGGATAGTCAGATTCTGCTTACAGCTTATATGGTGGAGGTTCCTCTTAGCGTTGCAGCCCAATCTGAAAGCTGGCTTCCCATTATACGGGACATGGGGTATGATATAGAGATTTTCGGCCCTAAAACATATATAATTAAAGCGATTCCCAATTTCATGGAATTAAATGAATCCAAGGATTTTTTAGACTACTTCCTTAATCATATAGATGAGGGAGATGTTAAAAATCCCTTACGAATTGACAAACTTATAATGAATGCCTGCAAAAGTGCAGTGAAGGCAGGTGATTCCTTAAGCCATGCCGAGATGGTCAGACTCATGGAGGATCTTTCCATGACTGAAAACCCCTTTTCCTGCCCCCATGGACGACCGATATTTTTACGACTTTCCAAGACGGAAATTGAAAGGATGTTTAAGCGTAGATGAACCATTTCCCAGGTAAAGTAATAGTAGTAATCACAGGGCCAACCGCCGTAGGGAAAACCTCATATGCTATCGGTGCCGCAAAAAGGTTTTCAGGTGAAATTGTTTCAGCGGATTCGATGCAGATATATAAATACATGGACATCGGCAGTGCTAAGCCCACCCCAATGGAAATGTCTGAGGTAAGGCACTATCTGGTCGATGAGATAGACCCCAGAGAGCCTTTTTCAGTAGCCGAATACCAGCAAAGGGCAAAGGATGTGATTTCAAGCATTCATGCCAAGGGAAAACTCCCTATCATCTCAGGGGGAACAGGTCTTTATATCAACTCTATTCTTTATGATCTGGATTTTTCTAGATCTGAAAAGAGGGATGACAGGCGCAACCAATTGATGAAAGAGGCTGAGTTAGAGGGAAAGGATTTTATCCACAACAAATTGAGGAAGCTAAATCCCGATATGGCGGAGAGAATCCATCCTAACAACATAAAAAGGGTAATCAGGGCCATAGAGGTTATTGAAACCACCGGTAAGAATATTCCCGAATTCTCCCAATCCTATCTTCCAACTAAAGATTATAGTTTTGTGCTGATAGGTCTAAACCGTGACAGACCTGAGCTGTATCACAGAATTGACAACAGGGTGGATGAATTGATTGAAATGGGGCTAAAAAAAGAGGTGATGACTCTGTTAGAGATGGGACTCCAGGAAGCTAATATCTCCATGAAGGGCATAGGCTATAAGGAAATAATAGATCATTTAAAAGGAAGATACGATATGGATGAGGCCATAAGGCTGATTAAAAGGAACACCAGGCATTATGCCAAGAGGCAGATTACCTGGTTCAACAAGGATCCAAACATTTTTTGGATTAATATATCACGTTATAAAAGTGATGAGGAGGCCTTTTCCTACATGGTAGAATACCTAAAAGAAAACTTACGAAGAAATAAGGATTGAATAATACATGGTAAAAAAGAAGACGATAATACAAAATAGAAGTAGTAAACCGGATAACATAATATTGAAGGAAAATGAAATCATGGAAAGGTGTCAGGAGATCCAAAGGGATTTACCACCCTTTATGGGAAGCTTCTTCATCTACATTAAGGGAAATCTTCTGCCCATGTCTCGCCTTGCCTATTTAAACGATATAAAAATGTTTTGCCAATATTTGATAAATGAAACGGACATTACGAAAGCAAATAGCATAAGGAATATAAAGCAAAAGGAATTTAATGAGATTAAAGCATATCATATCAACTTATTTTTAGATTTTTGCAGGCGATATAAGGTTGAAAAAGAAACAGCTATTTACATCTATGAAAACGATAAGCGATCTCTATCCCGCAAAAAATCATCCCTTTCAGTATTGTTCAAACATCTTTATAGGGAGGAACTGATAGATCACAACATAACGGATGCATTTGATCCTATCAAGGTGCCTAAACCTTCGGAAAATGAAGTGAAGGCTTTGCAGGATGATGAGGTGGTAAGAATGCTTGATGCAGTTAGCACAGGTGATCATCTAACCCCGAAGGAAAAACAATTCTGGGAAAAAACTAAACATAGAGACAAGGCTATTCTTATGCTTTTCCTGACATACGGATTAAGACTTTCCGAGTTGCAGCAGTTAAACCTTTCCTCTTTTAATTTTAATAGAGGGGAATTTAAAATTTATCGCAAAAGAGGCAAAGAATCTATCATGCCCTTAAACAATTCAGTGGTAAAATGTTTGATAAATTATATTGATTTGGAAAGGCCCTCCGACGATACTCTAACCCCGGAACATAGAGATGCACTTTTTTTATCTTTGCAGGGAGGAAGGCTGACGGAACGCCAAATACGTCAAATGGTTAAAAAATATACATCCATAGGCCTGGGCACTTCCAGAAGGGCCGGGTATAGCCCCCATAAGTTGAGGGCCACAACCGCTACATCGTTAATAGGGAGAGGTAATTCTATTTACGATGTTCAAGCTCTTTTGGATCACGAAAACGTCACGACTACCCAGCTTTATGCGGCACACAGGATGAACGTAAAAAGAGATCTGGTGAAGGGTTTTGAATGGGAAGAAGAATTTGATAAAGAAAAATAAATTTTGGAGAAACCACAAATGCAAAAAAACACTTTTACACTTTTAACCAAATATATGGGGATTAAGGAAGAAGTCCTCGATATTATAATTCAGGCGGAGCAGCAGGTTGAACCTATTTTTAAAGAACTTGATGATATAAAGGCATATAATCAATACAAGGTACTGGATGCCTTTCAAAAATGCCGCATTTCCGATACCCATTTCAATTGGACAACCGGTTATGGTTACAATGATATGGGAAGGGATGCTTTAGAGGAGGTATACGCTAAAGTTTTTCGTGGGGAAGCGGCCTTAGTTCGCCCAATTATAGTGAACGGAACCCATGCCCTTACATTGACCATTGCCGGGATACTGCGACCCGGAGATGAATTGATTTATTGTACCGGAAAACCTTATGATACTTTAGAGGAGGTCATAGGTATTCGTGGTGAGGGAAAGGGATCCCTAAAGGAGTTTGGTATTACCTATACCCAGGTGAATTTAACGAAGGAAGGAACAATTGATCTGGAAGCACTGAAATCTGCAATAGGCCCAAACACCAGGATGATCACAGCCCAAAGAGCTACAGGATATGAATACAGAAAAGCTATTACCATAGAGGAGCTAAAAGAATGGGTGTCCTTTGTAAAAACTATTAAACCCGATGTGATAACCATGGTTGATAATTGCTACGGTGAGTTTTTAGAGACCCGGGAACCTACGGAGGTAGGTGTAGATGTTATGGCCGGATCCCTCATAAAAAATCCGGGAGGCGGTATAGCCCTGACAGGAGGATATATCGTGGGGCGAAAGGATCTCATCGATAACATCTCATATCGCATGACCTCTCCCGGCATAGGAGGAGAATGCGGGCTTATGTTCGGGCAGACGAGAACCATGCTTTTAGGGCTTTTTATCGCTCCGCAAACGGTGAACAGTGCGGTGAAGGGAGCGGTTCTATGTGCCAAGGTCTTTGAAAATTTGGGCTTTCAAGTCTGCCCCAGAGCCGAAGAACCAAGGAGTGATATAATAGAAACTGTAATATTAGGGTCGCCGGAAAGGGTTGTAGCCTTTTGTGAAGGCATCCAATCGGCGGCACCTGTTGACTCATATGTGACCCCGATTCCTTGCGAAATGCCGGGATACGAGGACCCGGTCATAATGGCAGCCGGCGCCTTTATTCAAGGATCCTCAATAGAACTGTCTGCCGATGCCCCTATCAGACCTCCATATGCAGTCTATTTCCAAGGTGGCCTGACCTATGAACATTCCAAATTTGGTGTAATAAAGGCTTTGCAGGCTTTACAGGAACAAAATCTTTTATAGTTTACGGGGGAACAGTTATTTTGAAAAGCAAAAGGAATAAAGGCAAAGAGAAATCAATCAGATTGTTTTTATCAATATTTAAACTGGTGCTGTTAATAGGAATTTTAGCGGGTATTCCCCTCTATGTTTATTTCTATATGCCTGAAATCTGGAATCAGTTTAAGACCATGGAGGGAGTTCATTCATTTCTAAAGGAATACAAGACCGGCAGTATATTTGTTTATATAGGATTGCAAATTATACAGCTGGTTCTTGCCTTTATCCCCGGTCAATTCGTCCAATTTGCAGGCGGTTACGCTTATAGTTTCTGGCCGGGGTATCTTCTTTCCCTCATAGGAACCATTATAGGAACATCCTTAGCTTTCGGGATAGCAGCCCTTTTAGGCCGTGATGCCATTCAGGTGATATTTGGAGAAAAAAGTATAGGGAGGTTTATCAATCAGCTTAACAGTAAGCGTGCCTTTGTAATAATCCTCATTCTTTTTTTAATTCCAGGCTTTCCTAAGGATCTTATAACCTACGCTGCTGGTGTATCGAAGATTAGACTAATTCCATTTTTGTTACTTTCTGTAGCAGGAAGGACTCCGGCGATGATGGCCACTATAATGATGGGGAGCATGATGAGAAAGGGAAGCTATGTAGGAGTGATTATCCTGGCCTTGGTTGCGGTGATAATGTTCATCTTATGCATAGTTAAACGAAAGAAACTTATGGCTCTGATAGATAATATGTATAATCGCTTTTCAAAGTAAAAGAATAAAGGGGAACGAATGTTCGAATAGGCCTTTACAGTGAACATGAGTTCTGTTATCATAACTATATCACGTAAACATATGTTTGGAGGTGTGGTTATGAAAGGTAAGGGTATTAAGGGACATAGAATTAAATCAAAACCCAGATTCATTTTATTTATACTATTTGTAATGATGGCAACTATGCTTATAGCTGCCAATTCATTGGGAACCCATAAGGTCTCGGGCATGGAACCGACTGAATATAGGATTGTTAATATAAATCCTGGGGATACCATATGGAGTCTGGCGCAAACCCATGGACCACAGGATATGGATATTCGTCAGGTGGTAAAGGTTATCTGTGCATATAACGATACATCCCCAGAAAGATTACAACCCGGGCAGACAATATTTGTTCCTCAGAGGATGTAGTGTGGAGGGTATGGCATATTATTGGACCCAACTATTCCCAAAATTAATATTTTAGGAATAGTTGGCCTTATATTAATATCCCCCTTCCATGGGGATATCCTGTGGATCAATGTTCTTCATTTAATATGCTGTTCAGATAGTCTTGCAATATTATAACAGCGGCCTGCTTATCTATGACCGTCTTTCTCTTCTCTCTACTCAAATCAGCTTCAATCAAAACTCTTTCTGCCATAAGGGTTGTAAACCTTTCGTCATAGAGAATTACTTCCACCTTATGTAAGCCGGTACTCCGCATTTTATTCTCCAAGAGGCGGGAAAACTCCCTGACTTTTTTAGTCTGAATGCTATCGCTGCCATCAAAGGATAGAGGCAGACCTATCACAATTCTTTTGCAGTTGTATTCCCGCACCAGATCTAAAATTTTATTTGCATCCTTCCTGGATCCAACCCGTTCAATTGTTGTTATCCCATTGGCAGATATTAAAAGCTCATCGCTTAAAGAAACCCCTATAGTCTTATCTCCTACATCTAACCCCAGTATCCTCAATATCAGATCTCCCTTCGTCAATCTAAAAAAATACGGGTCATAAAGACCCGCAGTATTATTTCTTTAAAAATGTTCTTAGTAGCTCTTCTACCAGATCATCCCGTTCAATATGTCTGATAACATTTCTAGCATTATTATGTGCAGTGATATACGATGGATCACCGGATAAAATATATCCCACCATTTGATCGATAGCATTATACCCTTTTTCTTCAAGAGCTTCGTAGACTGTGCGAAGTATTCCCTCGGTGGTCTGTTGCTCCTCCTTATTCAGGGTATTAAACAATATCGTATTCCTATCCATTGATTCCATCCCCTCCTCTCCTTGCTAAAAATAATTATAACAATAGGAAGGATTTACATACAAGCGAATATACAATATTTAATATTGTTGTAACATATTTTATCAAATCAAGTTCTTTGCAACTTCGAAAGCCTTCTGTATTTTGGAAGGATCCTTGGCTCCGGCTTGGGCCATATTGGCCTTGCCTCCTCCTCCCCCGCCAGCAGCAGCTGCAATTTCTTTTATCATCTTCCCGGCGTGATATCCCTTTTCCTGCAAATCATCTGATACGGTTACAAGGAAGGTAACCCTTCCTTCATTTTCTGAGGCTAAAACAGATATGATGCTTCTTCGGCCTTCTCTAATCTTATCGGATAAGTTTCTTAAATCTTCCACATTAAGATCAGAGAACTTTTTACAGAGGAGTTGTATCCCTTTAATTTCTATCCCTTCATCAGCAATAGCATCAATGGTCTCATTTAGCGCCTTACTTCTATAGCCTTCCAACTCCTTTCTCAATGTCCTGTTTTCCGATTGAATTGCAGAGATTCGTTCCGCTATACCTTCATAGTTGGTTTTCAACAGTTCCGAGGCATCCTTTAACAGCTTATCCTGTTGGGAAACCCGCAAAAATAGTGCTGTACCGGTAATGCCTTCGATTCTCCGTATTCCGGCAGCTACTCCGCTTTCAGACAGGATTTTAAAAGAACCGATCTGCCCCGTATCGCTTACATGGGTGCCCCCGCATAATTCAAGTGAATAATCACCTATGGATACAACTCGCACAAACTCGCCATATTTATCATCGAACAAAGCAACCGCACCGGTTTTCACAGCCTCCTTTGTCTCCATAGATTTTATTAAAAGCGGAATGAATTCCGATATTTTTTTATTTATAAGTTCTTCTATTTCCTCCATCTTTTCCTTTGACACCTGTTCGAAATGGGTGAAGTCGAATCTAAGCCCTTCTGCTGTGACCAGAGAACCCGCTTGTTCCACATGCTGCCCTAAAATATCCTTTAATGCCTTATGAAGCAAATGGGTAGCTGTATGGTTTCTTGCAATGCTGTTTCGTCTTATTCTATCTACGGATAACTCCACACTGTCCCTTATCCGCAAATTACCTTCACCCATCGTTATATGATGTAGGTAAACATTGCCTGACTTTACAACATTGTTTACCGTCCCCTTAATTCCATTAGCATTAATAAAGCCTTTATCGGACTCCTGCCCGCCTTCTTCTCCATGGAAGGGAGTGCGATCAAATACAACTATCCCCTTTTCCCCGAAGCTCAACTGCTGGCATTCCTCCCCATCCTTAAAAATCCGAAGAACCATACCCTCATCTTGAATGCGATCATAACCTGTAAATTCTGTCATTTCTTCCCCTGAATATGTTAGGGTATCGCCGGACCATCCCCCATCAGTATCGTTTTTTCTTGCCTGGCGTGCCTTCTGTTTTTGCTCATCCATATATTTTTTAAATCCGGCTTCGTCTACGTCCAATCCTTCTTCCTCCAGAATTTCCTTTGTTAGCTCCAGGGGGAATCCAAATGTATCGTACAGCTTAAAAGCTTTATCTCCGGATAAACTTTTACCGCCTTCATTTTTTAACAAGGATATATGATCAGCGAGCATATTCATTCCCTGATCAATGGTATCACTAAACTTGTTTTCTTCAATGGATATTATCCTGGTAATATACTCTTGTTTTTCTTTTATTTCCGGATAAGCCTGTCCGGAAGCCTTGATCACCTTTTCTGAAAGTGAAGCAAGGAATGGTTTCTTTATCCCCAACAACCTTCCATGCCGTGCAGCTCTTCTCAAAAGCCGCCTCAACACATATCCCCTCCCCTCATTTCCCGGCAACACATTATCCCCTATCATAAAGGTAACAGATCTGATGTGATCAGTGATAATGCGTATGGAAACGTCACTTCTCTCCCTTCCGTTGTGGTACTGGATCCCGCTGATCCTAACTACCTCATCTAAAATGGATCTGATTGTATCCACATCAAAGATAGAGTCTACACCTTGCATAATACAAGCAAGTCGCTCCAGTCCCATACCCGTATCTATATTTTTCTTTTTGAGGGGGGTATAGTTACCCTCTCCATCCTTATTAAACTGGGTAAATACATGATTCCAAAATTCAACATAGCGGTCGCATTCACAACCGGGCTTACAATCCGGTTCATCGCATCCGAATTCCTCCCCCCTGTCGTAATATATTTCCGAGCAAGGGCCACAGGGGCCTACCCCTATTTCCCAGAAGTTATCCTCCTTACCCAGCTTTACTATGCGATTTTCCGGGATTCCTATGTTATCTCTCCAAATATCATAGGCCTCGTCATCCTCCTCGTACACGGTAGCCCAAAGCTTGTCCACCGGCAAATGGAGAACTTCCGTAATAAACTCCCATCCCCATTTGAGGGATTCTTCTTTAAAATAATCTCCAAAGGAAAAGCTGCCAAGCATTTCAAAAAAAGTTCCATGGCGGGATGTCATCCCAACATTATCTATATCAGCAGTACGTATACATTTTTGACAGGTGGTCATACGGTTGGAAGGAGGTGTTTCCAAACCAGCAAAGTATGGTTTTAATGGGGCCATACCCGAATTAATAAGCAGCAAGCTTTTGTCGCTTTCCGGAACAAGGGAAGCACTTTTTTTATAATAGTGATCCTTTTTTATATAGAAATCTAAAAAAGCTGCTCTAAGTTCATTTAAACCCGATTTAACCTTCATAATTTATTCATTCCTCCATGTTTTCAATATTTTTCAATTATAACACGGCAATCTGTAAGGTGCAAGATTTTGCAACTCTGCTGTGGTTAACCCTTCCGGTTCATCCGTGGCGAAAAAACAGGTACACCCCCTGGTTGCCTCTGCCTAAAAAATATATTAAAATCACTTTGGGAGGTTTTTGTATGGAAAAGATAGAATTAGGAAACACTGGCCTCATGGTAACTAAAATCGGTTTCGGAGTTCTGGTAATGGGGAGAAACCAGCTAAACTTACCTGTCAAGGAAGGAGCGGAGGTTTTAAGATACGCCTTGGAGGCCGGCATCAATTTTCTAGATACCGCTCAGTATTATGAAACCTACCCCTATATTAAAGAAGCCCTTAAAGATCACACCTTTGACCCTGTTATCGCATCCAAATGTCTCGACCCCTCCTACTCCCAAATGAAATTCGCAGTAGAGGAGGCCAGAAGGGAAATGGACAGAGATGTCATAGATATTTTTATGCTTCATGAGGTTCGCAGCAAGGAAGATTTTTTGCAAAGGACAGGTGCATGGGAATATTTACAGGAAGCCAAATCCAAAGGAATCGTAAAAGCCATAGGCATTTCTACCCATCATATTGATGTGGCCCTGATGACGGCAGAAATTCCCCAGGCAGATGTGCTTTTTCCCATAATCAACTTCAGAGGCATGGGGATTAGAAAGGGAGATAAAGCCGGAAGCAAAGAGGAGATGGCCCAGGCTATAGAAAAAAACCACCGAAATGGAAAGGGTGTTTTTGCAATGAAGGTCTTTGGCGGTGGTCCGTTGGCTGGACACTATCACGAGGCTCTCAATTATGTGGCAGGCCTCACAGGCATCGATTCCATTATGATTGGTTTTGGACATAAAAGGGAGGTGGATCCAATAATACAGTATTTAAATGGCAGCTTAACTGAAGACTACTCCCCGGATCTATCGGGAAAAAGAATTTTTATAGACCAGGGTGATTGCGAGGGTTGCGGCGATTGCATAAGTCGTTGTCCCAATCATGCCATTTACAGAAATACTAATGGACTAGCTGAAATAGACTATACGGTCTGTTTGAACTGCGGCTATTGTGCTCCCGTTTGTCCGGTGAGAGCCATAATTATGATCGGGTAATTATTCCCCCTCCAAGCATCCTGTCACCCGAATAAAAAACTATTGACTGGCCAGGTGCGGCTGCCCGCTGAGGTTCATCAAAGTCCACTATAAGCCTGCCCCTTCCCGGAAAGGACAGAATGCATCGTGCAGGCATTGCCAGGTATCGTATTTTAGCCTTGACGCTTTCACCATCAAAGCAGCCGACTATTCCTTCATAATCATCGGTAAACCCTGAAAACACAAAATCCTTTACCACAACCCTTCTACTAAAAAGCTCTTCATTTGTCCCTAACACCACTTTGTTTGTATCCCCTTCAATATCTATGACGAACATTTTCCTACCAAAATCCAAACCAAGGCCTTTACGTTGACCTATGGTATAATAAACTATTCCTTTATGGCTTCCCAAATCATTGCCAAAGGTATCAACAAACCGACCCGGTAAGCAGTTTAATCCCCTTTCTTTAAGAAAATCCACGTAGGAACCGCCGGGTATAAAGCAAATTTCCTGACTGTCCTTATTATCGTAATTATACATTCCCTTAGCCCTTACATATTGGCGCACACCATCCTTCGTCTCTATTTCTCCCAAAGGGAGCAGCAAACGCCTTATAACCTGCTGTGGCAACCGGTAGAGCATATAGGATTGATCCTTGGATTTGTTATCAGCCTTATAAATATATTGCCCGTCACTCCTGGCATAATGACCGGTGGATATCCAATGTATCCCCCGCTTATCCGCCTCAGAAATCAAGGTGGCAAACTTGATTTGCGGATTGCAAAAGACGCAAGGATTGGGAGTTTCCCCTTTCCCGTATGAACTACAAAAATAATCGATAATACTTTCTTCAAAATCTCGAGAAACATCACTGTAAATGAAGTCGATTCCAAGTTGGGAAGCCAGCTTTTCAGCCTTTAAAGCCTCTTTCGACAGACACCCCATCATGTCCAGGAAGCATCCGACGACAGTATAACCGTTTTCGGACAACAATAAAGCAGCGGCCGTGCTGTCTACACCACCGCTTAAGCCTAACAAAACCTTTTCACTATCCATCACCATAAAGTCAGCCCCTAATCATGGTCGTGTTCGAATTCGGCATCAGGATCGAATCCTTTAAGACCTTCCAACTCCAGATTATGCTCCTTGGCATAATTGTATATAGCCAACTTAATTGCCTGCTCGGATAAAAGAGAACAGTGCATCTTAGGATCCGGAAGCCCACCCAATTCGTCTACAAAACTTTGATTAGTCAGCTTTAAGGCCTCCTCCAGACTCAGCCCCTTAATCATATCTGTGGCCACACTAGATGAAGCGATAGCCGACCCGCAACCGAAAGTTTTGAATTTGGCATCTGTAATAATTCCATCGTCAATTTTTAAAGATATTTCCATCATATCTCCGCAAACAGGGCTCCCAAAGGCTCCCACCGCATCAGGATTTTCCATATCCCCCGCATTGTGCGGATTCATAAAATGCTCCATTACCTTTTCGTTGTACATTCCCATATCAAAATCCTCCCTAATCTGCCATGTTTTTATCTTTCATCATAGTGTTCATATTGCGTTCCTTATTAAAAGGAGAAAAGGCTCTTAATTTAGTTACTGCAGTAGCTATTTCCTCAACTACATAATCTATTTCCTCCTTAGTTGTACCATCACCAAAGGTAAATCTAAGGGAGCTATAGGCATGCTCTATTGGTACCCCCATGGCAGCCAATACATGGGATGGTGCAAAGGTGGCCGATGAACAAGCAGATCCTGTAGATGCAAATATTCCCTTTGCATCCAAGTATAATAGGATAGCCTCCCCTTCAATATAGTGAAAAATTACATTTGCATTGCCCGGCAGCCTTCGATCCATGTCACCATTTATTTCAACATCTTCGATCTTAGCAGTAATTTCTTTGAGGAAATAATCCCTCAATGTTCTCAATCTCTCCGTATAGTCCTCCAACCTTTCCACGGCCATCTGGGCGGCCTTGCCAAAGCCCACAATTCCAGCCACATTTTCAGTACCGGCTCTCAGCTTGTTTTCCTGCGCACCACCATGAATAAAATTCCCTATAGGAACCCCTCTTCTTATATATAATGCTCCCACCCCTTTGGGCCCATAAATCTTGTGGGAAGATAGGGACAACATATCTACCCCCAGATCCTCAACATCCACAATCATATTACCAACCGCCTGTACACCATCTGTGTGGAACAAGATACCATGCCTCTTGGCAAGCTCTGCTATTTGTTTTATCGGTTGAATGGTTCCCACCTCATTATTAGCCATCATGACGCTGATTAGAATAGTTTTATCCGTAATGGATTTTTCCAATTGATCTATCAAAACCCTGCCTTTTCTATCCACATCCACATAGGTTATCTGAAAACCTGCATTTTCAAGAAATTTTGCCGTGTGAAGTATGGCATGATGCTCAACTTTTGTAGTAATTATATGATTGCCCTCTTTTTTTTTGGAAAGTGAGGTAGCCAATAAGGCCCAATTATCGGCCTCCGTACCGCCGGAGGTGAAGTATATTTCCGCAGGATCTGAGTTTATCAATTGGGCAATCCTTTTGCGCGCCAGATCTATTGCTTGTTTGGCCTGAATACCCATTTCATGTAAACTGGATGGATTCCCATAGCATTCCATATGGAACGGTAACATTTCCTCCAAAACTTCTTTTTTCACCGGGGTAGTCGCCGCATAGTCCAAATAGACTTGTCTCATATTTATTTCTCCTTTGCCAGCAGTTATTTCCAGATGGTTTGAAACAACATCATAATCAATTAATTATACCAGAATTACAGGAGAAATAAAGGGTGTTTTATAGTATTAACATTAAGAATCTCTAATCTATGGGGGTAAAATCAGACATTCTATACTCCATCCCCATCTTCTTAATCACCATGTGATATTCTTGTGTTTGACTGTAATCACCCTGTGCCCCAGCCATTTCCCACCTGACAAGAATCCGATATGAAATATAGTCGTAAATTTGAGCTGTTTCGGTCTTTTCTATAATCCTCCCCTTCTTCACTATATCCATTCGGGTGCTGTCCCACTGATAGAGACTTTTAATATCCTTTTTCAGCAAAGGCACGGTTTCCACCTCTCTAAGCATTATTTCAGCTTCATTTTTAGAGATGTTTCCGTAAATTGCGTTTTGAATAATTTTGGTGCGCCTTTCTAATAGATATTCCAAAGGCTCATCTTCCGCCGCGGATGATGGGCTGAATCCTGCAAGTATAGCAAGGCAAAGGATTAATGAACATGGAATCAAAAATAATCGATGATAATTTTTCATAAGCTACCTCTCTAAAATTAGGGTAGCCCTATTATAATTAGAAAACGGCAAAAAACTTGTTAGTTTACGCCGTCTTCCATTAGGATTTTATTCCTGATTATGGTCTTTTTCGACCTTCACCAATTCACACTTATCTACGAATTTGATGCGCTCCAGCTGAGCCTTAAAGTTCGCTCTAAACCCTTTTAGATACTTTTCCCGCAAGGCTGCTCTTTCTTCCAGTTCCTCATCGGTAAGCCCAGTGGTTTTAGATTTTTTTGCCAATATGTTTAAACGATCAACAGTTTCCTTTTCTATCACAGCCCCGTCCTTTCCACTTAACAATGATGATTTTTTATCCGCCTATTAAAAAGACGAAATCACCCGCTTTTTAGATGTTAAAAAAGAATATCTTCCATAGTGTAATATCCTGGCGATAGCTTAACCAGTTTTTCCGCTGTCCTTAGAGCCCCATCCACAAAAATCTGCCTGCTTGTGGCCTTATGTGATATTTCTAGTATTTCATCTTTGCCAAAAAAGCTCACTTTATGTTCACCCGCCACTGTTCCTCCTCGCAACACGTGAACTCCTATCTCCCCCGGACTTCTAGCTCCGCACATCCCTTCCCTACCGTAGACTTTTTTGTATTCATCCTGTGGATCGAGGGCAGTTAACAACAGCTTAGCAGTTCCACTGGGGGCGTCAATTTTTTGGTTGTGATGGGTTTCCATTAGCTCAATATCGTAACCTTCTAATGTACCCTTTATTTCAGATAGTATATGTCTGAAAACAGCCACCCCATAGGAGTAGTTAGAACTATGGATGAGGGGTATTTTTTTCGATAATATTTGTAGCCTTTCCTCCCAGTTGTGATCAACCCCTGTTGTTCCGCACAACCATGGGGTTTCAGTTTTTGTTACATACTCATAAATCGATTCCATCATGTTAGGATGTGAAAAGTCGATTACAATATCCGCAACCTTCCCCATAGTATCCAGGGAATCCATGTTGTCAATATCTATGATGCCAACGATCTCCATATCCTCACGGGATAAAACCGTTTCCTCTATGAGCTTTCCCATTTTGCCGTAGCCGGCCAATAATATCTTCATATTAAGCCCATCCTTTCCATTTCCTTTTTTAGTACAGCCCTGTTAGTCTCGCTCATGGGACATAGGGGCATTCTATATCCTCCTACCCCCATATTCATAATATTCATGGCTTCCTTTATCGGGATTGGATTGACTTCAATAAACAGATCATTTATTAAATCCAGGTACTTAATCTGTGTCTTCGTTGCCTTTTTAATGTTGCCCGACAGATAATCAATTACCATATCATGTACGGTATCCGGCATTAGGTTAGCCCATACAGAGATAACCCCGGAGCCTCCAAGGGAAAGTGTTGGCAATATAGTATCATCGTTGCCGCTGTACATGACAAAGTCATCACTTAAAAATCTTGCAACCTTGGCGCCATATCCCAGATCTCCGCTGGCTTCCTTTATACCCATAATATTCTTATGCTCTGCCAGTCTTCCTACCACATTAACGGGAATTGAGCAACCCGTTCGTCCCGGAACATTATAAAGGAGTATGGGGATATCCACAACATCAGCCACATCAGCAAAATGCCTATACATTCCTTCCTCGTTAGCCTTATTATAATAGGGGGCTATCGTCATCAAAGCATCTACTCCCAGTTCCTGAAACTGAAGGCTTTTTTGTATCACTGTCCGGGTGCAGTTAGAACCGCTGCTGGCGATTAGCGGAATCCTCCCCTTTGCAAGATCAACAGCGAATTTCACTATTTCTGCATCTTCCTCATGGGACATGGTGGGCGATTCGCTGGTGGTTCCAAGCAGAACAATACCATCTGTCTTATGGGATATGTGAAACTCTATAAGCTCTCCTAATTTATCAAAGTTAATGCTTCCATCTTCATTAAATGGTGTGATTAATGCTACCATTGAGCCTTCAATTCTTTTCATTTCAAGTACCTCCTGTTTTTGTTTTTAATCGTTTAAAATAATTTCTTCGTCCGTCTGATATCTCTCCATATCTTCATAAGTTTCCCGGCGAATTACACAACGGGCCTTCCCATCCTTAACAAATACCACTGCCGGCCTGGGTATTCGATTGTAGTTGGATGCCATACTATAACCATATGCGCCGGTGGTGTTAAATAAGATTAAGTCTCCCATCTTTGTTTCCGGCATTAGAATATTTTCGATGAGAATATCACTGGACTCGCAACATTTGCCCGCTACGGTGAGCCAATCCGTTTTGGGTACATCAGCCCTGCTAATATTATTGCAATGATATTTTGCCTCATACAAGGCAGGTCTTATATTATCAGACATACCACCATCAACAAAGATATATTTTTTAGTCTCCGTGTCCTTGCTGTAACCGGCTTGATATAACGTGTATCCCGACTCGGCAACCAGACTCCTACCAGGTTCAATCATCACCTTTTTAAGATGCAAACCCCTGTTTTCCATCTCCTTTTCACAGGCTTTTATAACCTCCTCACAGGCAACCTCTATGGGTATTGGCCTATCCTCATCTGTGTACAAAGCAGCGAAACCACCTCCCAGATTCAGGGTGATAATCTCCATTTTTTCGCGTTCTTCTACCTGTTGAATAAACTCAGTCATTATACGTACAGTTTCCATGTAGGCGTTGATGTCAAAAATCTGTGAACCTATGTGACAATGAAAGCCTTCGAAAATTACCTCATGGCTTTCCCTTACCCTTCTGATAAGATGGATAATATCATCGTATTTTCTTATAGAAATTCCAAACTTGCTATCCAGATGGGAGGTCATGATATACTTATGGGTATGAGCCTCTATCCCCGGATTCACCCTTAAAAGTACAGAAACCCTGCGTTTTCGCTTTCGTGCTAGGTCTATCAGCACTTCCGCTTCCATTATATTGTCCAAAATTATCCCGCCTATCTCGTATTCCATGGCCATTTCCAATTCCGCAACGGTTTTATTATTTCCATGGAAATATACCCTTTCCATAGGGAATTTGCTCTTGTACGCACAGTGAAGTTCGCCGCCGCTGACCACATCCAGGCTAAAACCTTTTGCATCCAGCAACTTTAAAAGCGCTTCGCAGAGGAAGGCCTTACCTGCATAAAGTACTTCAGTATCAAAAACACGAGATTTAAAATGTTCTTTGTAGAGGGAAAGCTGATTATTGATTTTATCCTCATCATATATAAACAAGGGTGTTCCCATGATATCAGCAAGGGCTTTACAGGATACGCCTCCAATTCTAAAGTCTTCTTTCATAACAATGTTCCTTTCTAATACGGCATATTTGATAAGGCAAAATGCAATAAAAAAACCGACCAGTAAGGCTAATCTTACCGACCGGAATTACACTGAATTATATGTTGTTATGCCCCATGTCATAATATAATCAATATAATATAGTCAGCAAGATAGCTCACCTGCAATCACCTGTTGCAGACAGTTCTGCAGATATTCTCCGCAGACCCACCTACGGGTTCATGTCTGTTCCCGCGGTTCGGCGAAATTGCCTCCCGCCACCCTCATTGCCTACCGGCTACGATGGCGATCATCGTTTTCGCAACCTCTATCTTTGCGTATTACACTACTTATAACATTTAAACCGAAGAAATTCAAGTATTATTTAATAAAGCCTGCAAAGTTGAAAAATTCAGACTAATAGTGCCTACACCTATAATAGCTGCTGACGCAACTCTCCTCCTGTTCTGGCAGAAAGATAAGCGGGGGGTATGTCAAATAGTGTCTTACACCCGGTTTCCCCTTCCTTATTCAACCGGTTTACCGCTCTTGCAGCAGCAATTAAAACAGAGGCTGTAAACTCCGGGTTTAATCCAAGATTAAGTCTGTATTCAACCGTATGTATGTTTTCATTATTCCAGCCCGTTCTTCCACTTCTTATCACCGTTCCCCCATGAGGCATGCCCCCATGTTCCCTATCCAATTCCTCCTGGGTGATGAATGAAACGCTGGTATCATATCCTTCAAAATAATCCGGCATTGTGACTATCTGGTTTCGAATAAATTCAAGATCGGAGCCTTCCTCCGCCACTACAAAGCACTCCCTCCTATGTCTATCCCCTTTTTCTAACATAGGATTTTGTCCTTTTCTAACCTGGTTCAGGGCGTCCTCAATAGGAATGGTATATTGTTTGGCATCTTTAACACCAGGAATCCTTCTGATAGCATCAGAATGGCCTTGGCTGACACCTTTGCCCCAGAAGGTATAATCCATACCTTTAGGCAGAATTGCATTGCCATAAAGTCGATTTAAGGAAAACATTCCCGGATCCCATCCGGCGGAAATGAGGGCTAATTTCTTCCCTTTTCTTGCGGCAAAATCCACCTTCTCGAAATGTTCGGGAATTTTACCGTGATTGTCAAAACTGTCCACAACATTAAAATGTTTGGCATACTTTGGCGTTTGTACGGGGAGGTCAGATGCGCTTCCACCGCAAAGTATCATCACATCAATCTTCCCTATGAAGCTTTCCGCATCATCCACATGGTGAACCTTGATATCAGGAGTCAACAAAGCCAGGTCGGATGGATCCCTGCGCGTAAAAACAGTCACTAATTCCATGTCCGGATTATTGACAATAGCACATTCCACACCCTTTCCCAGATTTCCATAGCCCATAATTCCAATTTTTACGGTCATTTTATCTCTCCTTCATGATATACCTTAAAACATTTATTTTCCTATGATATATTAATTATGGGATACTGTCAAATAAAAAACCGATTCCCTGTTTAAGCAGAATCGGCAGC
The DNA here is from genome assembly GCA_050953445.1 of Anaerovoracaceae bacterium. Taxonomy (GTDB): domain Bacteria; phylum Bacillota; class Clostridia; order Peptostreptococcales; family Anaerovoracaceae; genus JBMNMS01. Next base: position 280,414 of record JBMNMS010000002.1, on the reverse strand, counting down.
TATTATTTTCAAATCATGAAACTTTTCTTTCAAGCCTTAATTTATCAGCTATTATTGCAATGAATTCCGAATTGGTAGGTTTTCCTTTGTCATTGTGTACCGTATATCCAAACAGATTGTCGATAGTCTCTATCTTCCCTCTGTTCCATGCCACCTCAATGGCATGCCTTATAGCTCTTTCCACCCTACTGGGTGTAGTGTTGTTCATTTTGGCAATGGCAGGATATAGTTCCTTGGTCACAGCTCCTAAAAGATCCATGTCGTTGACAACCATCGCTATGGCATTCCTAAGGTATTGATACCCTTTTATATGTGCCGGCACCCCTACTTCATGAATAATGTTTGTGATTTCAATTTCCAAATCATTATGTTTCGATTCTTCCCGGTTTAAAAGGGATTTAATTCCCTCTGTTTTTGTATTCCCCTGTTCCCCCATATCCTTTCCAGCCAATTGCTGAATACGTTTGGCAAGCAGACTCAAGTCGAATGGTTTAACGACATAATATTCTGCCCCCAAATTAATTGCTTTTTGAGTGATCGATTCTTGACCTACTGCGGATAACATTATAATTTTTGGATCATATCCCAATTCCATTGAGTTCAGTCTTTCCAAAACACCTAATCCGTCCAAATATGGCATAATAATGTCGAGCAACAAGATGTCCGGCTTTTCTCTTATAAATGTATCAACTGCTTTCAGGCCATCATTTGCCGTAAAAACTATCTCAATGTCCTTTTGTTCTTCAAAAAAATCCGTCAGTATGTCACAAAAATCCCTGTTATCATCTGCTATGCCCACTCTGATTTTGTTCATTAATTCAATCCCCCTTTTTTTAATCCCTTTAACTCACTAATATTCTAATCCTTCTTATATCTTAAAGAAGATTGACATTCTTTGCAACAACAAGATTTCACATTTCTTCCTCATCCATCGACATAATTCGACTCATTATTCAGAAAACTTTATTGTCTACAAATGCTGTACCATCCACTCTACAAAAATCCCATAACCTTTTTTAGGCTCATTGACAAACACATGTGTAATGGCACCTATTATTTTCCCATTCTGTATTATGGGGCTACCGCTCATACCTTGTACTATTCCACCGGTTTTTGCCATAAGTCTATCATCGACAACTTTAATCACCATACTCTTAGTACTGGGTCGGTTTTGATTGTATATTTTTTCAATATTTACATCAAATTTCTCAATGGTATTTCCTTCTAAAGTGGTCAGAATATATGCGGGTCCCTCCTTAATCTCATATTGATATCCTATGGGCATCGGTTCAAAATTATAGGGATTATCTAAGTCTCTATCCAAAGTTCCAAATATGCCCTGCACAGTGTTTTTTTTCAACTCCCCTAACGGTTCCTCTGCTTCATAAAAAATACCGCGTATTTCACCCGGCTTCCCGGCCTTACCCTGTTTTACAGATTCAACACGGGTGTTTAATAATCTTCCCGATCGAACCTGTAATAAATCCCCCGTTACGGGATCAAGGATGCCATGCCCAAGAGCACCGAAGGTTTTTTCATGGGGATCGTAAAAGGTCAATGTACCCAGTCCCGCCGTTTTATCACGCACCCATACTCCAATTTTATAGCTGTTATCCTCAGCCGATAGTACCGGGTGAATTTCTATATTTATAATCTCATCTCCCCTTCGGACGCGCAATTTCGCCTTTCCCTCAGGTCTGTTTATTATTTCCCGTACCTCCGCTGCCGAATCGACCTTAATACCATTTATATCAAGGATACTATCGCCAATCTGCAAACCGGCTTTCAATCCGGGATTAATCAATTGTCCGTCCTTTTGCTTTATCTCTTCCAGCCCAACCACTAACACCCCTTTTACATCCAAAGTAACGCCTACTGATTGCCCACCGGGAATCAAGCGCACTTCCGGCAATACGGTAATGGTGACATCTTTAAAAGGCAGGGATAAAGTTTTTATTTCATCGGTAAAAACTTTAATATTGTTGGGTAAAAAAGAATGTATGCCACCTAAAAATAATATCGCAGATATCGCAATGGCAGCCAATGTAATACCTGCACGCTTAGCTAAATTCCTCTCCATGGCTTAACTCTCGAAATCCTGCAGCAATTCATCCAATTCATCCTTATTCCTAACTATTAGCCCTCCTTTGAACAGGTCCTGATCGGATTCATTTAGCATGTCGAAATTAATATCGGTATCCTTTACAAACTTTTCTATCCCCTTTTCATCACAAAAATAAATCTTTATAAAACCCTCTTCCTCAATTACCCTATAATATGGCTCATTTGTGTCGTCATCATTCCTTGAAGAATTTTGAGATGCGTAATCGGTGGTAGACTGCCTGACGGCGGCACTGGTATCAGGGATCATATTGGATTCTTCTTTATTAAATCCTCCATTAAACCAATAGCCCAGACCCAGCAAGCCTATAATAAGAAGGAAATACCACTTTCCCCTCCAGAAGCTTTTTCGTTTACTAAACATTTTCATCACCTCTTATGGTATTGTCGTCTATTTTTCCATGTTTTATTCCACACAAATCTTATCTTTTAGCTTCTGAAAAGTTTTTTCCCCTATTCCACTGATGTTCATCAAATCTTCAATTTTATTGAATTTGCCGTATTCCTTTCTATACTGCAATATTTTATCTGCGGTAGAAGGCCCGACACCGGTAAGCCTTTGCAACTCATCACTATTGGCAGAATTAATATTTATTTTTCCACCGCCATTGGAGCTATCCCTGTTCACCCCATAAAAGCCTGCCTTAGACCCCCCATTATCCACATTTGCATCTTTGCTTTCCTCCACAGTAGGAATATATATTTTCGTTCCGTCAATCAATTGTGCCGCCAAATTTATATCCTTAGTTTCAGCACTGTTCTTTAACCCTCCAGCCCCTTCAATTGCCTGATACACCCTGCTACCGGCAGGCAGGGTAAGAACATTTGGCTCCTCTACGGCACCGGATACATCAACTATGACATATTCATCACCATCATCATAAGGGTTTTCCTTTCCATATCCATCAAGGGATTGAAAATCATATTCATGAAATATCTGATCAATATTTTCATCATCTATTTCCCCCTTACCAGAATCCGACAAATATCCAATTAGGGTTATAATTGCAAGTGATATAATTGCTATTATTATTATTACCTTCTTTCTATTATTCATCGAATCCATAACCGCCTTCACTATATTGATATACATATTATATTATTGTTTCCAATATATGTCAATAGATGAGAGCACAAAAAAGCCCGACCTGAAGGCATTTACTATGCTCAGGTCGGACTATAATTTTACCTTTCCTATTTAAGTTTACCAGAATTCACACCTGACACGGAAAACTTAATAGATAAATCTACTTTGTTTCAACTAGCCCCAAACTTCATCCGGTGTTGGAATTGGGAAATTAGGATCTGTGTAACCTATTCTGCTCACGTTGATCAAGTGAATGTAGTCAAGGTTTTCTGCGATACTGTTATTACCCCAGGATCCGCAACCCAATGTAGCTGTTGGAGCAAATCCGTTTGTATAGGCACCGCCTACACCAGAGGAACCGATTCCGTTTACCAGGAGACGGGATACGGGCAGGTTAATGCCGGCATACTCGATGTTAGCCTGTGTATGTGAGTGAACAACAGTACTGTGACCCTTTCCTTCCAACTCAACATTGTCGATGGCAATTTGAACAGCTTCAGGCCATTCTTTGTATGTGTAAGCTGCAAGTACCGGGAAGAGCTTCTCTTTTGAGAAGGTGTCCTTTGCTCCTGCACCATTTGCTTTAACAATCAATGCCTTGGTGTTCTCAGGAACATCCAGACCTGCCATTTTAGCGATGGCGGGAGCCTTTAAGCCTACAGCCTGCTTGTTGAGAGCTCCATCAGGGAATACAGTATCTCTAAGAGTGTTCACATCTTTTTCGTCACTGATGTAAACTACATCATTCTTAGCAAATTCGGCAATCATTTCATCAAACATGTCTTCATGACAGATAAAGTTCTGCTCACATGTGCAAAGAACTCCGTTGTCATAAGTTCTACCGGTAATGATCATTGGCACGATATCTGCAACAACTGCATCTTTATCAACCAGGCACTGCATGTTTCCAGCACCTACACCGTATGCGGGTTTTCCTGCACTATAGGCAGCTTTAACCATTCCTGGGCCACCTGTGGCTATACATACATCTGTCATGGACATTACAGCTGCGGAAGTTTCAAGAGTAACCATATCAGGCTCTATGCAAAGGATCAAATCTTCAGGTGCTCCAACTTCTTTCAAAGCAGCTCTCATTACCTCACATGTTTCCCAACCGGTCTTTCTTCCAGCAGGATGTGGTGCAACGATCATGGAGTTTCTTCCCTTTAAAGCTATCATTGCATTCTGGTTAGGAGTCATAACAGGGTTTGTAACCGGAGCGATAGCACCTACAACACCCATGGGATGAGCAACCTTGTCTATTCTCTTACCGTAGATGTGAACAGTCTCAATGATTCCAACGCTTTTCTTGTCTTTGAGCCAGTTCCACACTGCTGTTGCCTTACCCTTGTTTTTCATGATTTTGTGTTCAAAAGAACCCATTTTGGTTTCGTCAACAGCCAGGCGAGCAAGTTCTTCGCCCTTATCAAATACGGCTTTACCGACAGCGCGAACTACTTTATCAACCTGCTCTTGGTTGTAGGTTGCAAATACTTCTTGTGCCGCTCTGCTTTTTTTAATTAAACCCGCAACATATTCTTTAGCATCCATAATGGTTTTACCTCATTTCCTTTTCTGTGTTATATGTCAACCTTTGGCGAAAATAGTCAATCGCCAAAGGTTGATTTATATGTCTTTTTGCTTAATTATCAGATTAAAAAAGGCTTTATTTTACATCAGCTTTTTATGCGAGAGCTTCAACAGCTTCTTTCAGGATGTCATAAGCCTGGTCGCATTGCTCTTTAGTTGCGATAAGGGGCGGAACCATCCTGATAACGCTTGTGCCAATAGAAGTGGTCAACAACTTTTTGTCAAGTGCAAAACGCTTGATGTCAGCTGCTTTCGGGAAATCGAATTCTACGCCAACTAAGAGACCTTTTCCTCTTACATCTTTAACATGGGGAAGAGTCCTCAGTTTATCCATGAAGTAGTTACCAACTTCAGCAGCATTTTCGCCTAATTTGCGATCTTTCAATTCATTAATTTCTGCATATGCAGCAGCACATGTCAGACAGCTTCCAGCATAAGTACTTCCGTGTGTTCCGGGACCAAAGGTCTTGGCAAGTTTTTCGGTAGCACACATTGCTCCGATGGGAGCACCGCCACCCATAGCTTTAGCCATGCTCACAGCATCAGGTTTAATTCCATATCCTTGATATGCCATAGCAGGGCCGGTTCTATACCAACCGGTTTGAATTTCGTCTAACAGAAGGAGCAGTCCTTTTTCGTCGCAAAGATCTCTCAATCCTTTTAAGAACTCGTCGGTTGCAGGCCATACGCCGCCTTCACCCTGTACCGGCTCTACCATAATAGCTATGGTGTTTTCTGTTATTGCGTTTTTGAAGGAATCCAGATTGTTGTATTCTGCATATTTGAATCCGGGGAGCATTGGTTGGAAACCTTTGTGAAGTACAGAATCAGGTTGTCCTGTGGCAGACAGAGCACCATATGTTCTTCCGTGGAAGCCCTTGAGAGCTGTGATAATTTCATATTTGTTGGGACCAAAGTTATCGGTTCCATACTTTCTGGCTATCTTTATCATAGCTTCATTTGCTTCTGTTCCGGAGTTTTGATAGAAAATTTTGTCCATACCAATGGTGGTACAAATTAATTCGGCAAGAACTGCCTGAGGAATAGAATAGGGATAGTTAAAGGTGTGAATAAGGTCTTCTGCCTGATCTTTGATAGCAGCAACAACCTTATCATTACAGCTGCCTGCGCTGTTTACTGCGATTCCGCCATAAAAGTCCAAGTAGGCATTTCCATTCTCATCATAGAGATACATGTCCTTTGCTTTTACAGCAACAAATGGGAATCTTTCATACGTTTCGATCATGTACTTCTCGGTCAGTTCTTTAATCTTGTCAGGTGTCATATTAACGTCTTTTAATTGCATTTTTTTACCCTCCATTCGATATTCACTTTTAAGGATTTGTTATATGCCTCTACATATACTAAACCCCAAATTCCCCAGAAAGTCAATACTCTTTTTTCATTTTGCCCGGTAATACCCCGCAGAAAGGCCATTTTCAAGAAGAATTCGTTAAAATATTATTTATATTGTTAATTTTTAGATATCTTCCTTTTCTTTTTGCCCGAAAAGTCCAGTACGGCAAATACAAATATTTTCCCCGGAATAGGGAACTTCCATATAAGCCGCAATTGATTCTAAAAGTTGCTGAGGATTCAGGTTTCCCTGGCTGCCGGTGCGAAGTATCATGTTAAGAACGCAGGAATTTTCATTAATTTCCTTGATATCCACCCTGTTGACCATAGGTTTAAGATCTACATCGATATTCTTTTTCCTTTTTCTTTGATATTTAGTTATAGTTATAGTTTTTTGATTCAAATATTTCTCTAATAGCTTCTTGAATTCAGGTGGAAATACAGTATTTTTCCATATCACCTCATAACTGCCCCACCTTATGGTGGAAGCAAGGGAAGGCGATTCGTCCTCAATTTTTTGACATTCTAAAAAAGAAACACCTTTCGGCAAGAGGGGGTTTATTCTATTTAGAATTTCCTCAGTGGTCAGTTCATCCACCACATGAATCTCCAAATATTCTCCAATACTGCAAAACCCAAGGGAAAGGGGCTGGGCAATACTTAATTTGGGATGGGGATTATAACCCAATGAATACTTCAAATCTATTCCGGCTCTGCGAATGGTTCTCATGAATAAACGCATTAAATCCAAGTGCGAAATGAATCGAAGACTACCTTTCTTTTCAAATTTTATCATATACCTACTCATCTTTACTACCTGCCATTTCGCAATCTACATATTCATTAATTCCGCAAAAAAGACATTCATTTCGACAATCAGCCGTTATCAAACCCTTTTCAGCTCTTTTCCATTCTGATAAAAGAAATGTATCGGAAACCCCCGTATCGATGTGATTCCATGGCAGGTTTCCCCCGGGAAATCCTTTATATCGGGTAAAGGATTTAAAATCAATCCCCACCTCGTCAAAGGCCTGTACCCAAAGATTGTAATTAAAATGCTCTCGCCAGCTATCGAATTTACACCCTAACTCCCATGCCCTTTTAATGGCTTTTGAAACCTTCCTATCCCCCCTTGCCAAGGCTCCTTCCAAAACGCTGTTTTCAGCACCATGGTAACTGAAGGTTACCCCCTTAATCCCCCTTAACTTTTCCCGCAGATAAACTTGCTTTTCTACAAAGGTCTCTAAATCATCCTGGGAAGACCATTGGAAAGGAGTATGGGCTTTAGGCACAAAATTTGATACACTTATATTTAGATTAAATCTTGCGTTCTTTTTCCCCCCGTTGAAATCGTAATATATATCCATAATATTGCGGGCTATGTTTGAAATGCCGTCTAAATCCTCATGGGTTTCAGTTGGAAGGCCTATCATAAAATATAGCTTCATCCCATTCCATCCCAGCTCTATCGCTTGTCTAACCGAGTTGTAAATATCATCATCTGAAATTGATTTATTTATTACATTGCGCAACCTTTGACTGCCGGCTTCCGGTGCAAATGTCAAATTGGTCTTCTTATACCCTCCTATTTCCTTTAACACCCGAAAGGAAAACGAATCCAATCTCATCGAAGGAAGCGACAAAGCGACATTTTTCTTTTCACAAAGCTCCATCAATTCCACCACAAGAGGCTCTATTTCGGAATAATCGCTTGTGGACAATGAAAGTAGTGAAACCTCATCGTAGCCGGCAGATTTTAATTGTGACAGAAATAAACTCTTTATTGTCTCCTTTGGGCGCTCCCTGACAGGTCTGTAGATCATACCCGCTTGACAGAAACGACACCCCCTGGTGCATCCCCTGAATATTTCAATGACCGAACGATCGTGCACCACCTCAATCAAAGGAACCACCGGATTTTCTGGAAATGGAGCACGGGAAAGATCTATAACAATATTTTTCATTATTTTTTTCGGTGCATTGTCATAGAGTTTTTCCATATTTGAGAAAGCACCGTTTTCGTCATAAACCGGCTTGTAAAAAGAGGGTACATATACCCCCGACAAAAGGCATATCCTTTTCAAAAACTCTTCTTTAGAGGAGTTTTCCTCCTTCCATTTACCGTGAACTTTACAAATTCTCTCAAGGATTTCTTCCCCGTCTCCTATGACAAAAAAATCAATAAAATCCGCCATTGGTTCCGGGTTAAAGGCACAAGGTCCGCCGGCTATTACAAAGGGATCCTCTTCTCCTCTTTCGGCACTTAGAAGTGGTATCTCCGCCAGATCAAGCATGTTCAATATGTTTGTAAAGCTCATTTCGTACTGCATGGTAAAGCCCAATATATCTGCCGATTTGACAGGTGTACCTGTTTCTAACATAAAAAGGGGAATGCCTGTACGGCGCATTTCAGCCTCCATATCGATGGCGGGTGCAAAAACCCGTTGACAATACACATCCTTATTTCTATTCAGTAGATTGTATATTATCTGCAACCCCATATAGGACATACCTATCTCATAGGTGTCAGGAAAGGCAAATGCAAAATTTGTCTTAACCTCTGCCGGATTCTTTTTTACCTCATTCAGTTCCCCGCCGATATACCTGGCCGGTTTTTCTACCTTTAGAAGCAACTTTTCTATATCGATCCCTTTACCGATTTCTTTTTTTCTATTTTTCATTGATTCTCCGTAACTCTTTTAATGATAATTTGTATAGCATGAACTCATAATCTGACACAACGGTAACCATAAGGTTAATTGATATGAGACAAATCAAAAGATTTATCGGGTTATATTGTACCAAGTAAATCCCCAAAAAGAAAAGAAAAACATAGAATATTATTGAAATATTTTTAGATAACCAATAAGCCCTTCCCCAACCTATAAAATTTGCCAAATAAAGCGTTACTATTTTCCCTCCATCAAGAGGATAAAAAGGAATCATATTGAAAACCCCAAGAATAAGATTAGCAAATATAGCCGCCTCTATACACGGATTGTTCCAATACCCTGAAACAATAAAAAGCGCTGTACCGATGAACAGGTTGAGCGCCGGTCCGGAAAGATGGATAATCATTTCGTGAAAGGGTTTTATATCAATCGATTGAAGATGCAGTACCCCGCCGAAAAAATTAGCCGTTATCTTTTCGGGAGAATACCCTAAAATCTGTGCCGTCTTACCATGAGCATATTCGTGGAGAATGGAAAAAAATAAGATAGCTAGTACAAAGTTCCCATTTCCCGCCGCCGCAAGCACCGCTGTTAAAAGGATAAAAGAAAAATGTATCTCCATCACTATGCCACGGATTGAAATTCTGATCATGGATCAATCCCTTGATATTCGGCGGGATCAATTCTGTTTTCACCTTTGCGCAGGGAAAAAGATAGTTCATTATCCTGACCTTTATTCACAATTGCAATTATTTGCCCTTGCTTAACCTTACTTAAAGGCTTTATGTAAACACGGCTGCATCCCCTATATTCACTGAAAATGTCATTACCGTGTGCGATCTCCACACGGATTTTAGAATCACCTTCCCTTTCCACAAGGCTTACTGTTCCCCCCGCCGCCGCATGAACCTGTAGCTCCCGGTGTGCAGGGTATATTATTACCCCTGAGCTGCTTCCGTCAGACATGGTCTGTCTTACACCGCCTCCATCCACAGGCATTATAATATCCGGGCCCACCTTCCCTGGCGATAATAAAGAAGCAACCTGTTTTGTTTCCTCAATCAGCTGGGCTATATCATAATCCCTTCTAAGCTGCCCCTCAATATAGGATATGCCCTTATTTAACAGGGCAGAATCCATTTTTTTTGCAGCTATTATAAGCAACAGAATCAATATACAACAAATCAGTTGAAAAGTAAGGGTTCTTATCGGATGTCCCTTTCTTTTACGCCGCCTAACTACATTTGATCTCATAAAAAAACCTCCCGTCACACCGCTGTTAAAGTGTATGACGGGATAGGGCTCATCATTCTAATATGATAATATCCATTGGTTTACCAATTATCTTTTCTATACGCTTACGAAGTAGCTTATTTATACCAATTTTCGCCTTAATTCGTTCAAACGCCACAGGATCATCCTTGTAATAATCGAGCACGAATTGCATCCTGGTTTCGAGACCTACATATTTATCATCCTTAACCATTCTATCTGATAGGCACAATATATCCAACTCCTTGATCCTTTGAAACCCATTGGCAGGTGCATATGTCATATGCGGTAGTATCAATTCGGCCACCTCAGGAAACCCCTTTTCCCGCACTATATCCGCCCCCCTAACCCAATGCTCATCCTCTACCCTTGCAATGTCATGGAGCAACGCCGCCGCCTGCAACAAACCCAGGTTAAGCATGTAACCGTTTGTACATAACCCACTTCCAATTTTCATGGCGGTATTTGTAACTGCCTGACAGTGACTTATCACATTAGGCGGTGTACCATATTCATCAAGCATCTCCAAGCACAATTTTTTGTCCGGTACTATTATCTCGTTGGAAACCGTTGGGCAACTCACGACAACATCCCCCTATAAAATTTCTCATGGGTTGCAATAACATTTGCAAAATATTATAACCGAATTTAGCAAATATTTCAACAAGTCTCCTCCTGTTTGAAGTGGCATTTTTATTTAGCTTGTTAATTAAGGATTTTTTCTACTCATCATCGTCATAGTAATAAAACTCATAATCCTTAATTCTAATGGTATCGCCGCTTTTTATCCCCATTTCCTTTAGGCGTTCTATCGCTCCATTCCTCTCAACATGTCTGTATAGATACCTCAGAGAACCCATGTCGTTAAAGTTTGTCGAGTCGAAAATCTTTGTAAGCTGCTTCCCTTCTAAGACGTAAACCCCATCCTCTATGCTGCAATCTATCCTCCTATAATTATCCTCATCATCATCACGTTCAATATCGTAAAACTCTTCGTATTGTTCTTTTAGAATCGGCATTTTAGATAATTTTTCACCGATGGCAGATAATAGTTGAGGAACACCCTGATGAATAGGTGCAGATATTGGGAAAAGCGTATATCCCTTTTCATCCATGTATTTTCTAAATCTTTCATATTGCTCACCGGTTGCTATATCCATTTTGTTTGCTGCTACAATCTGTGGTTTCTCGGCTAACCGGGCACTATATGCCTTAATTTCATCGTTTATCTTTTCAAAATCTTCTATAGGATCTCTCCCTTCTGAGCCAGAAACATCCACAATGTGAACTAACAGTCTAGTTCTTTCTATGTGTTTTAAAAAATCAAGCCCTAAACCAGACCCCTTGCTGGCCCCTTCGATCAGACCCGGAATATCAGCCATTACATAATTAATGTTCCCAAGCTGCACAACGCCCAAATTAGGTGTTAGGGTGGTAAAATGATAGTTTGCTATCTTTGGTTCGGCACCCGTTGAAACAGATAGCAAGGTAGATTTGCCCACATTAGGAAATCCTATAAGGCCAACATCCGCAATGAGCTTCAACTCGAGGCGTACTACCCTTTCCTTCGCTGCCCCCCCGGCTTCTGCAAAATTGGGTGCCTGTCTCACCGAACTTTTAAAATTCACATTACCTTTTCCTCCCTTACCCCCTTTTGCGGCAATGAAGCTTTCACCATCATCCACTAAATCCTTCATTACCATTCCGGTTTCGTCGTCAATGATCACGGTTCCCATAGGAACATTTATGATAAGATCTGCTCCTTTTTTGCCAAATTGCTTCTTTTTCCTACCATTCTCTCCATTTTCAGCTTCATATTTTTTTTTATAGCGAAAATCTAAGAGGGTGCGCATATTGCTATCTGCACGAAATATTATATCTCCCCCTTTTCCACCATCGCCTCCATCGGGGCCTCCTTCAGGGACGAAAGGTTCCCTTCTGAAGGAAACTGCACCGTCACCGCCTTTACCCGATCTGATTGTAATCTTCGCCCTATCCATAAACATATTCTTACCCCTCGCTTAAAAAAGCCCCTATTGTCACATAGGGGCCTTAGCTTTACGCTTCCTGCGGATATACGCTAACCTGTTTTCTAGTTTTGTCATACCTTTCAAACTTTACGGTACCGTCAACCTTTGCAAATAAAGTATCATCTCCGCCAATTCCTACATTATTGCCAGGGTGAATCTTGGTTCCCCTTTGGCGAACAAGGATACTTCCGGCACTGACACTCTGCCCGTCTGACCGCTTTACTCCCAAGCGTTTAGATTCACTGTCGCGACCGTTCTTGGAACTTCCTACACCTTTTTTACTCGCCATAGATCAGACACCTCCTTTTCTATAATCCAACTAAGAAATGACTATTTTAATCCCGCTTCAATGGTTTCAATCAAAACTGCATTGGTCGCTTTTTCATCAATTTCAATATTGTTTTCGCGAGCATATGCGATAAGTTCTGACTTCTTCATCGATTTAAGTGAAGGTCTTTTCACTTCAGTCTGGGCTTCCTTTTCCACCGTATCAGCTTCCGACTTTTGGGGAGCTTCTCCGGTCAAAGACTCGATTCTCAACAAGGTATAAGGCTGCCTATGCCCTGTTTTTTTTCTGTAATCCTTTTTTGCCTTATACTTGAAAATGACTACTTTTTTTCCCTTACCATTTTCTACAACGGTAGCTGTAACACTGCCATCAATATATGGTGTTCCTACATTGAGACCATTATTATCCGCAAGTGCCAATACCTTGTCAATCTTGACAACCTCACCGGGTTGGGCCTTCAGCCTTTCAACCGTGATCAAATCACCTTCTTTTACTCGGTATTGTTTGCCTCCGGTTTCAATTACTGCATACATTATACTTATTACCTCCTCTAACCAGTCTCGCCTTTAAGGTGTCGCAATATGCGAACTTTAAACCTACTCCGTGCGGCTTACAAACATAAGTATACTATCATGTTTGGGATGGGAATGTCAATAAGAAAATCATGTATTCCCTCAGTTTTCTTCCTCAATTATTACACCATCCTCATCTACCCGTACTTTTTTCTTCGGCAGCATTTCGGATTTAATAAGATCTTCTAATTCAGTCAGGACATGTGGATTCTCCATTAAAAAATTCTTTACATTTTCCCTGCCCTGACCGATTCTATCTCCCTTAAAGCTATACCAGGCTCCAGCCTTATCCACCAATTTACTTTCTACAGCACAGTCTAAAACATCCCCTTCCCTTGAAATACCTCTGCCGTACATAATATCGAATTCCGCCTGTTTAAATGGTGGAGCCACCTTATTCTTAACGATTTTCACCCGGGTTTTATTGCCTATTATATCATCGCCTGATTTTATACTTTCCACCCTTCTTACATCTAACCTCATGCTGGCATAGAATTTCAAAGCCCTGCCTCCTGTGGTTACCTCGGGGCTTCCAAACATTATCCCCACTTTTTCTCTAAGCTGATTAATAAATACAGCAGTAGTGTTGGATTTGTTTATTGCCCCGGCTAATTTGCGCAAAGCCTGGGACATGAGACGGGCTTGCAGTCCAACATGGGAATCCCCCATTTCCCCTTGAATTTCAGCTTTTGGCACCAATGCTGCCACCGAGTCTATCACCACCACATCCACTGCGCCGCTGCGCACAAGAAGTTCACATATCTCCAAAGCCTGTTCCCCTGTATCCGGCTGAGATACTAAGAGTTCCTCAACATCCACACCAAGGTTTTTTGCGTATTCGGGATCCAGAGCATGCTCCGCATCGATGAAGGCCGCCCTCCCCCCCTGTCTCTGTGATTGTGCAATTATATGTAGTGCAATGGTAGTCTTACCTGATGACTCGGGGCCATAAATTTCTACAATGCGCCCTTTAGGTACACCGCCAATCCCAGTAGCTATATCAAGACTGACAGAACCTGTGGAAATTGAATCTACCATCATGTTTGCCGCCTCGCTACCTAACTTCATAATTGCTCCCTTGCCAAATTGCTTTTCTATTTGAAGCATAGCGGCTTCCAATGCCTTATCCTTCTCCTGTTGGTTTATAGTCATTTCATTTATCCCTTCATCCGATTGTATTTGTAGCGAACATACGTTCACGCTAATGATAGCCCTGTTTTGATTGTTGGTCAAGCGTTTTATCATAATAAACTGGCTATGTTTTGAATATTTTAACATAGCCAGCGCAAACCATCAACACATTCTTCATAATTTGCAAATTAATTACAGTTCTCTGCCGTCAATAATTCTGTTTATCATGTCCAGCATGGTCATTACAGCATAGTTCCGGTTCCAAATTCGATTAACATTTCTCATCTTGGTTTTTTTCCATACCAACAGGTCATCCAATATGGCCGAATAATATACGGTTCCAACAGGTTTGTCATCTCCGGCCCCCTCAGGTCCCGCCACACCGGTTACCGAAATGCAAAGCCTGCACCCCGTCCTTTCTTTTAGCCCTTTCGCCATCTCGATAGCGGTCTCTTTGCTTACCGCCCCCATTTCATCCAATGTTTTCTGCTTCACACCGAGCTCCTCGACTTTAGACCTGTTGCTATATGTTACAAGTCCCCTATCAAAGACAGCAGAAATTCCCGGGGCATCGGTAAGCCTCTTTGCAAACCATCCACCGGTACAGGATTCAGCGCAGGCGATGGTAATATTTCCATCGATTAGTTTTTCCACCACAATATCTTCCAAATTATTATTATCGTAACTATAAATATACTGCCCCACCTTCTCCTCAACCTTTTTTATCATGGTTTCAACTGCTTTTCGAGCCTCTTCTTCTGACTTTCTTTTAGAAGTAATCCTTATGCTGCATTCACCTTCCTTTGCGTATATAGCCAAGGTAGGATCTGTTTGATTGTCTATCAAATCCATAATCTCTGTTTCAAGCTTAGATTCTCCTATGCCAAATAATCTGAGTACCTTGTAATAGATAATATCTTCCGTTTTTTCCGCCAGAAATGAGGAAACATATCTTTCAAACATTCTATACATTTCCCTTGGAGGCCCGGGCATACAGATTATAGTTTTGTCATCTTCTTGCAGCACAAATCCGGGGGCTGTTCCTATATCATTTGCCAATACCTGGGCCCTGGAGGGGAAATAGCCCTGCTTCCAATTGTTTCCTGTCATTTCCCTTCCTGATTTTTTAAAATATTCCCTGAGTTCATTCATGGAAGCCTGATGGGGTATCAATTCGTCGTTCATGACCTGACATACGATTTCTTTCGTTAGATCATCCTGGGTAGGCCCCAGGCCCCCTGTAGTGATTATCAAGTCACACTCTTTGAAAGCCTGCCTAATAATATCTGCTAATCTTCGGGAATTGTCACCCACAGTGAAATGGTACATTACATCTATGCCCAGGGCTTGCAACTGCTGGGAAAGATATACTGCATTTGTATTGGTTATTTGTCCGAAAAGAAGCTCGGTTCCTACGCTTAAAATTGCTGATTTCATAAAGTATTCCGCCTTATATCATTTAATTTGTTTCTACATGGTAAATATTTTTTTGTTTTTTGCTATGTATTCCAATCCTGAATACACGGTCATTATCAATGCAGCCCAAAGCAAAATCAATCCAACATCCACATTCGTAAACAGTGCAAAGGGCCAATTTCTCAATAGTATTATAATCAGGGCAACCATCTGCAATACAGTTTTTATTTTACCCGAATTCCCCGCTGCTATTATTACTCCTCCACCGGCGGCAACAGTCCGCAGACCGGTTATTACAAATTCTCTGGCCAATATAACTATGACCATCCAACCTGCAATCTCCCCTAATTCAACCAGACAAATTAAGGCTGAAGTTACCAGCAACTTATCTGCAAGAGGATCCATGATCTTTCCAAAATTAGTTATAAGATTGTATTTTCTTGCGATATGACCATCCAGCGCATCGGTGGCAGATGCAATTATAAAGATGGCGGCTGCTGCGTAATAATGCCCAGTCATTAGCAGGATTATAAATATTGGAATTAGTATTATGCGAAGCATGGTTAACTTGTTCGGTAAATTCATTTAAATCATCCTCTCCAGGGCCTCACCCGTCAAATCATAATCAAAAGCATCAGTTATTTTTACCTTTACCATATCACCGGGCATCAAAACCTGGCGGGATGTAAAAATGACTCCGTTATCTATTTCAGGCGCATCGTACCGGGTTCTGCCTAAATAAGTGTTCTCGTCATCTCTTTCATCTACCAGCACCTCCATAATCCTCCCCACCCGGGTCATGTTATGATTCAGTGAGATATCCTTTTGATCCGCCATTATCAAATCTCTCCTTTCAAGTTTTAAATTATCCCCTATCTGGTTATCCATGGCACCTGCCGGTGTTCCTTCTTCCTTAGAGTATGAAAAAACCCCAAGCCTTTCAAATTTCTGCTCGTTTACAAAATCCCTCAACTTCTGAAAATCCTCTTCCGTCTCCCCGGGGAAACCTGTTATAAAGGTTGTTCTGATATGAATATTGGGTATGGATTCCCTGAGCAGCTTTATCGTTCTCCGAATGGAATTCGCTGTGGATCTTCTATTCATTTTAGCCAATATTCTATCGGATATATGCTGCAAGGGAATATCCAGATACCTGCAAATCTTCTCATTTTCTTTTATTACATCGATCAATTTCCGGGTAATCCGATCCTCATAACAATACATCAGCCGAATCCACCTTATCCCTTCTATATGGCATAATTTTTCCAACAAACGAGGCAGGTGATATTTCCCATCGAAATCCATTCCATAGGCGGTTACATCCTGGGCCACCAAAATAATCTCCTTGCATCCCGATTCGGCCAACTTTTCCGCTTCCTTCAGTATTTCAGATTCCTTGCGGCTCCTATACGCACCCCGGATTTCCGGTATGCTGCAATAGGAGCATATATTGTTACACCCTTCCGCTATTTTCAAATAGGAGGTGTACGGAGGGTCCAATGGCCTTTTATCCCCCAACTCTCTATACACCTTCCCTGATTCAGCTTCCTTAAATATCCGTCTTCCCTGTTTTAGTCCTTCAAGGAGCTGTGGCAGTATTTCATAATCATTTACGCCTACGCATAAATCCGCTTCAGGCAGAGCATCAAAAAGCTCCCTCCCATAACGTTGGGACAGACAGCCGGTAATGACCAGATATTTGCCATCCTTTTTCATGGCGGCCAGCTCCAATATCCTGTCTATGGATTCTTCTTTGGCATCCCTAATGAATCCACAGGTGTTTACTATAATATAGTCTGATTCACAGGGATCTTCTGTTAGAACAAAGCCGGCTCGTTCCAGAATGCCGGCGGCACTTTCCGAATCAGCTTTGTTTTTTGGGCATCCCATCGTATCTATATAATACTTCATTCTTCGCCATCCTCTTGCTCCTGTCCAAGCATCATGTACTCCTGTTCCGTAATGAGAACCTTTCTCGGCCGGCTTCCATCCGGCGGCCCCACAATACCCCTTGCCTCCATCATATCGATGAGCCGGGCAGCCCGATTATATCCTATGCGGAAACGCCGCTGAAGCATGGAAACCGATGCCTGTTCCGCCCTGACCACCGTTTCAATTGCCTCCTGCAGAAGCTCATCGCTATCCTCGTCTCTGCTGGTGTCAGGAGCCTTATCTATGGTGTGCATAACATCGGTGGAATAATTCGTTTCCGGGGTCTGTTTTTTCAAAAAATCTATTACATTGTGAACCTCTGTATCTGAAATAAAGGCACCTTGAACTCTAATTGGTTTTGACATCCCAACGGGATTAAATAGCATGTCACCCTTTCCAACCAGTTTCTCTGCCCCTGACATATCTATTATCGTCCTTGAATCGAATTGAGAGGAAACGGCAAAGGCTATTCTGGAAGGTATGTTAGCTTTTATTACCCCTGTGATAACATCCACGGAAGGTCTTTGGGTCGCCACTATTAAGTGCATTCCCGCTGCTCTGGCCATTTGGGCAAGCCTACAGATAGCATCCTCAACCTGGGAAGGTGCTGCCATCATAAGATCTGCTAACTCATCGATTACTATGACTATCTGAGGCAGAGGACTTTCCCCCTCCTTCTCCTTAATGCTATTGTTATAGCTTTCCAGATCCTTTACTCCTTCCGCTGCAAACTTTTTGTATCGATCTGTCATCTCTCCCACCGCCCAGTTTAATGCCGCCGCTGCTTTTGAAGGTTCCGTAACCACGGGAATCAAAAGATGCGGAATTCCGTTATAGTTGCCTAACTCGACTACTTTCGGATCTATTAGAACTAACTTAACCTCGTCCGGTTTAGCCTTATACAATATGCTGATGAGTATTGTGTTAATACAGACGCTCTTTCCCGAACCTGTAGCACCTGCTATCAACATATGAGGCATTCCTTTAAGATCTGCAACTATTGGAGTACCCGAGATATCCTTGCCAACGGCAAAGGTGATCTTTGATTTAGATCTAATGAACTCAGAGGATTCAATAATTCCCCTGAGGGAAACCATGTTAATCCGATCATTTTCAACCTCTATTCCCACGGCTGCCTTCCCCGGTATGGGGGCCTCTATTCTTATGCTTTTGGCCTCCATGTTTAAAGCAATGTCATCGGCCAGTCTGACGATGCTGTTTACCTTCACCCCCGTATTAGGTTGTATCTCATATCGCGTAACCGCTGGCCCCTTAGTAACCTGCAATACCTTTGCATTTACACCGAAATTATGTAAGGTCTCCTCCAATTTGGCTGCCTTTACCTTCAGATCTCTGTTTTCATTTAAATCGCCGCCGGCGGGGGGTTTTGACAGCAGCCCGACAGGAGGCAACTTGTAATTTATCCTACTACCCACATTGTTAACAATCTTGATATCTTCCAAGCCATCTTCTTTTGATCCTGACTCCTTTTTTTCGTTCTCCCTTACATTCATCCCGTTCCATGTCATATCCCCTCCCGATGACGGAGATGCAGATTGAAGCAGTATATCGTTACCGTTTTCCCGCCCTTCTTCAATCCCTTCAAATCCCGGAATTCGGTCAGCCCCATCTAAACCGGTTTTTCCCTTATCATCCCCATCTTCGCTTCTTTCAAAAAGACCGTCATCGGTCATATAATCGATTATTTTCATCTGCCTTATGGCTTGATCCGCTCCAGTGACACCGGCAGACATACCATCCTCCTTATCTGCCACCACAGCATCCCCTTCCCCTGCAGATTTTGCCGCCTTGGAAGCCATCCTCTTAGCACGCCAATTGTCAAAAAACTGGGAGAAGGGAGTATTGATTATGAGAAGAAGTGATATTAAGATAATGGCAGTACAGAATATATATAATCCTGTCAATCCTACGATTTTCTTTAACAAAAAACCTAATGTCATGCCAAATATTCCACCGCTTTTTAAAGACACCCCATCAACAAAGGCTTTTTTTATAAACCCGGCATGCCCTGATATGCCCCCCAAATACTGGGCTGAATTAAAAATTGCAATCATTAAAAATATTACAGAGATAAGGATTGTGGATCTTTTACCAACATGGGATGTCTGTTTGGTAAATATTAAAATACTGTATATGATCAGATAATAGGGCATCACATAGGCTATAAAACCAAAGGAACCTTTTAACACCAATGCGATGCCCTGTCCTAATTTACCCGCCGCATCTGTTTGCAAGGCTATTACAAGAAAAATCCCTATGGCAAATAGAATGATGGCATATATTTCATCCCTCACCCTCATTTTTTTCTTCTGCTCACTTATTAGCTGTTCCTTTTCCCCCCCGGCCGCCCTTTTCCCGGCAGACTTTTTTGTGCTTTCAGGCGGCCTTCCTGTCTTCCTCTTCTGCTTAGCCATACCATCACTCCTCACAAGACTTAAATGATCGCCTTTATTATCATGTAGACAAGTAGAATGGCACCCACCGACCAGGTATAATATGAAAACATCTTCAAACCCCGTCCCGTAACCACTTTTATCATGGTTTTAATCGCCACAAAGCCGGACAGTGCCGCTATAGTCACGCCAACCACCATGGGCACAATACCTATACTCACCGATTCCGCCGATAAAGCCTCCGGCATTTCCAAAATAACAGCTCCTAATATGGGAGGAATAGAAATTAAAAAGGCAAACCTTACTGCAAGCTCCCTGTTAAATCCGGAAAATAACCCCCCAACGATAGTCGCACCGGATCGCGATATTCCAGGGCATATTGCAACAGATTGGAATAGTCCTACCACCAATGCGCTGCGAAACCTGGCGTTTTTTATACCATGTCCCCGGGAAGTCATAACCTCCGCAATCCAAAGCATGGTCCCCGTAATTATCAAACTTATGGCTACCGCCGGCATCGAAGTATACAGCTTTTCAAAATAATCCTTCATGGTGATACCTATGATACCTGTAGGGATGCTAGCCAACACTATCATAACCCCTATTTTTCTGGTTGGATTAGCACTTATGCGAAATCCCCTGCCTGTTGCAACATCTTTAAACATGGCTCCCAGCTCCAGTATTAAATCCCAAATATCTCTGTAATAAACAGCAATAAGGGACAACAGGGTGCCAAAATGAAGCATAACTGCAAATATTAGTACGCTCTCCCCTTCGATACCAAAGAAGTATTGTAAGATGGCTAAATGTCCCGAACTGCTTACGGGAAGAAACTCAGCCAGTCCTTGAACCAAACCTAAAATTATGCTTTCTAATATAGTCAATTGTTCTCCCTTCTCCTGCTAATAATTATAGTTTTCCTCCAAAAACATTCATTACATTATATCACTAACAAGGTTTAAAATGAATACAATAATGAATAAATGTTATTAACAAAACGAAAAGGTTGTTGTATAATGTACTCTAATCATTAGTGTTGTACCCATCTATTAACAGCTTTTCACTAATGCTATCCGATAAGGATTATATATAAGGAGGACAGAAGCATGGCAAAAAAACCAAACCTTGCACTAGTAGGAGTAACCGGACTTGTGGGAAGCACCTTCCTGAAAATTCTTGAAGAAAGAGATTTTCCCTTTGAAAACCTTTACATGATGGCTTCATCAAGATCAGCAGGAAAAACCATTAATTTTAAGGGAAAGGATTACATCGTAGAAGAGTTAACCGAGCATTCTTTTGACAAACCTATAGACATTGCCCTTTTCTCCGCCGGTGGAGCTATCAGTCAACAATTTGCACCCATAGCTGCCTCAAAAGGAGTTACGGTTGTAGACAATAGCAGTGCCTGGCGGATGGATCCCACCGTTCCACTAATAGTTCCCGAGGTCAATGAAGAGCAAATCAAATTAAATAAGGGAATCATAGCAAACCCAAACTGCTCCACCATTCAGGCTGTTGTACCTTTAAAACCGCTGCATGATAAATATCGCATAAAAAGGATAGTTTTTTCCACTTATCAGGCGGTTTCAGGTTCAGGGGTAAAAGGTATAGAAGACCTGAAAAACGGACTTGCCGGCAGCGACCAAGTCAAGGCCTACGCTCACCCCATAGCAAATAACTGTCTCCCCCACATCGATGTATTTCTAGATAACGGATACACAAAAGAAGAAATGAAAATGGTAAACGAGACTAAAAAGATTTTAGGTGATGATACTATACGCATTACCGCTACCACCGTACGAGTTCCCGTATTCGATTGCCATAGCGAATCCATAAACTTAGAGTTTGAAAAACCTTTTGACATGGAAGAATTGAAAACAGTCCTGAAAAATGCCCCCGGCGTAGTAGTGGAGGATGATCTTTCCCAGAACCTGTATCCTATGGCCATTACTGCAAAAGGAAAGGATAAGGTTTATGTGGGCAGGATAAGACGGGACGAAAGTGTTGATAGCGGTGTAAACCTTTGGGTCGTGGCCGATAATATCAGAAAGGGCGCCGCCACCAACACCGTACAAATTGCAGAAGCATTGCTTAAATAGTATAGGAAGAATCAAATAGCCGTTACAAAAGAGGACCTCCCTGTGGGAGTCCTTTTTTATGCCAACATGACATTCATAAAAGGAGGAAAAAAAGATGATACCCTTCACAGGCTCCTGTGTGGCCCTTGTGACCCCTTTTACAGAGGATGGAAAAATCGACTATGAAGCTTTGGAAACGCTCATCGAAAGACAAATCAGCCAGGGAATCGACGCCATATCGGTCTGTGGCACCACAGGTGAAGCTTCCACTCTGAAAAATGACGAGCATGTTTCAGTGGTTAAGTTCACCATGGAAAAGACAGCGGGAAGGGTGCCGGTAATAGCCGGTGCCGGAAGTAACGATACGGACCAGGCCATAAAAATGAGCCTAGCTCTTGAGGATCTGGGGGTGGATGGACTCCTCCTCGTTACACCTTACTACAACAGATGTACCCAATCCGGTCTGATAACCCATTATCTTGCCATTGCCGATGAAACCGAAACCCCTATCATACTTTATTCCGTTCCCTCACGAACGGGTGTGAATATCGATTCCGAAACAGTTGCGGAGTTATCCGGTCATCCAAGAATAATTGGGATCAAAGAAGCAAGCGGTAACCTATCCCAAATTGTGGATATGGCCCCCTACATCAGTTCTGATTTTGCCATATATTCTGGTAATGATGACGTCATTGTACCAATACTCTCTCTGGGCGGATCCGGAACCATATCAACAATAGCAAATCTAATTCCTGCTGATACCCACAGGATGATTGAGAAATATATGAGGGGCGATACGGAAGGTGCAGCGCGGCTCCAAATTGGAATGAAACCTTTAATTGATGCCATGTTTTGTGAAGTGAACCCCATACCTGTTAAAGCCGCCTTGGCATCGCTGGGCTTGATAAAGCAGTCTTACAGGTTGCCCCTTACCCCCCCTTCAGAATCCTCTATGGACAGAATAAGGCAAAGTATGAAGGAATACGGTCTGGTTCCAACCACCTGATTCCCCCCCCAAAAATTGAATCCTCGCCAGGCGAGGATTCAATTTATCTTTTATACGATTTCAACTCATTAAGTATTCTCAGTATCTTATTCAATGTCAGTTGAATGGATACCATGATGATCAAGGCAACTGCTATAATGAATAGAATAAAGCCTTCCTTCAAGTATAACATAGTTTATGCCTCTGCCGCAACAATTTCCTTACCATTATAGTAATTGCAATTCGGGCATACTCTATGAGGAAGTTTGGGCTCATGACACTGGGGACAGGTACACAAAGCCGGAGCGTCCATTCTCATGTTCTGTGCCCTTCTTTTATCCCTTTTTGCCTTTGAAGTTTTCCTCTTTGGGACTGCCATCTCTTACACCTCCTTTATGCCTGAATAATGCATATCGTAAGAAAATCGACATGCGACGTATAGTATTATACATTCCTGTTTTTTTTATGTCAATAGAAACTTTATAGCTTTGATACTATTTCTGCTGTGTCTCTGGCTATCATCAATTCTTCATTTGTAGGAATCAAAAGGATTTTGACCTGTGAATCATCGGCACTTATAACAGTTTCTTCGCCCCTTACATTATTCTTCGCAGGATCTATCTTTATACCCAAGCGGTCCATATCAGCACAAATCTTTTCCCTCATACCTATGTCGTTTTCACCTACGCCCGCCGTGAACACTATGGCATCAGCCCCGTTCATCTCCGCCATGTATGCACCTATATAAACCTTTACCCTGTTGGCAAACACATCAAGAGCCTGCTGGGCATGTTCATTACCTTCTTCCGCAGCCTTTTCAACATCCCTGAAATCGCTGCTTACACCGGAAAGCCCAAGTATACCTGATTTTTTGTTGAGTATATTGATTACATCCTCAGCAGAGATTCCTTCCTTTTGCGCCAAAAAGGTTATGATTGCCGGGTCAATATCACCGGAACGGGTGCCCATTACAAGACCTTCCAAAGGAGTCATTCCCATGCTGGTATCTATGCTTACCCCACCCTTAACAGCCGTAAGGCTGGCGCCATTGCCCAAATGACATGTGACTATATTCAAATCTTTTATATCCTTGCCAAGCATAGCAGCCGCTCTTTCGGATACATATTTGTGACTTGTTCCATGGAAACCATATCTTCTCACCTTATATTTGTCATAATATTCATGAGGAATTGCATAAAGGTATGCATCGTGTGGCATGGTTTGGTGGAAAGCCGTGTCAAATACACCTACCATTGGTGTGCCTGGCATTAATTCCTCACAAGCGGTAATACCTAAAATATTGGGAGGATTGTGGAGAGGAGCCAAATCTATACACTCCTCCAATGCACTTTTAACGTCATCAGTGATCAGGACAGAACCAGAATATTTTTCGCCGGCATGAACTACCCTATGACCTACGGCACCTATCTCATCCATGGAACCGACCACTCCGTGATTCTTGTCCAACAATGCGTCCAACACGTGGGAAATTGCATCCTTGTGGTTCGCCATAGGCGTTACCAGTTCGAACTTATCCGCTCCTGTTTTTTCATGCTTAATAAGAGAACCCTCAATGCCGATTCTCTCAACCAAACCTTTGGCAAGAAGCTCTGCGCTATCCATCTCCAATACCTGGTACTTGAGAGATGAGCTGCCGCAGTTAATGACCAATACCTTCATTTTCCTACTCCTTTTCATCTGTGTTTATCATTATTTTTTTGAATGATGCTAAAGCGCATCCATTCCCATTAACGGTGACTTTTAACCAATACCCATTATATAGCCAAGTTAGGGAAAAATCCAGAAATATTTTTATCATTTGTCGTGCACATAGGGCTTGCGCAAATACTCCGAGTCCCTATAGGGGTCTCTGCCATGCAATATATTATAGATATCTCCTGACATTATATCCCACTTCAGTAGTTTTTCAATAGGATCATCCCTTGAAACTTCCTTATTGATGTTGGTGATGATAGGAAGAGAGGATATCCTTTCCCTTTTAATTCGACGGAGCAAAGCGGCACCTTTTTCCGAAAAACCTAATACCCGACAGTAAGAAATATTTTGGCTCAGTATCAGATTCATATCACATTTGTTAAATCCAAACAGGGTATGGATCAATATCCTTCTAATGCGGGTTTCGGTATATCTTTTCGTGTTAATAAATCTAAAAACCGATTCGATATCCCTTTCCGTTGAAAAAGCTTTCTTTAACTTATTTTCCAGCCCTTCTCCAATGGAAAAAACTTTGGCAAGACCCTCAATCTCGGTGGTAGCCACCTTGTAAGCCAATAACCAGTAGAATCTTTCCGGCACTCCGTAAATCCTGCCCTCCTCCCTCTTGAAAACTTTTGCCGATTCCTCAGGCAGGTACTCGAGGATTTCACCAACCCTTTCCTGCTCAATAAACTTATTTCTAATGCCAGTAGCGCTTACAGGCTCTGCCTTAAGATTAGAATCAAGAAATCCTGCTCCCTGTCTTTTTACCGCATTGAACTTCACATCCCATCCCACAGAAATAGCCTGCTTTATATATTCAACCGCCAATATGTCGTTAGGCATCTGCACCGCGGCAGCCGTCTTCTGTCCATAGCATGCCACAAGGGCTTCCCACCTGGCCCTGGGATAGGAATTCCCCTTCCCCAGGCTATATTCCAGCTCCTTCTTAAATTCAGGGCTTTCTTTTGTTAACAGCTCAGCCGCCCTTTTAAGCGGCTCTAAATTTCCATTTTCACTTCCAAAGGATATATGAGTTATACATTGGAGTCCTCTCAATATATCCATCGCCCCTTTTGCAAAATATTCGGCACTGTTGCACGCAAAGACAAAGGGCAACTCCAAGACCAAATCCGCTCCGCATCTCACTGCGGATTCTGCTCTGATCCATTTATCGGCCATTGCAATTTCGCCTCGTTGCATAAAGTTTCCACTCATCACCACTACTGTGATATCGCTTTCCGTCATAGCTTTGGATTCTTCCAAATGATATAAATGCCCTTTATGAAAGGGATTATACTCTGCTATTATACCAGTTACATTCATATGATTAATCCTTTTTTCCTTTTCCGGAATTATAACACCTGCAAATCTCCCCGGCAATTACCGTAAATGCAAAAGCCAATATTAATAAAACTATGCCTTTTAAAGAAAATATCCACAGGGATAAATAACCTGAAAATGTGCCCGTCAGAAGTTTGCCGTCAGAAAACGTTGAGACTGCTTCCGCACCAGCATATGGCATCAAAAGTGTTCCAAGGGCCAACGAGATTGCTGCACCTATCAAGCCATGGGTTATTTTTACCCTAAGATAATAAAAAGGCCCTATTCCGGTTCCGGACAGAAGACTCATAGACTGCGCCATGATTGAAAGGCCCCCAAAGGATATAAAAAAGGTGCTAAGGGCTATTTTTAATGGTACACTAACCATCTTTGATAAGGATACCCCATGACATCCTACGGTCATTTCTAAAATACCGCTTGCCCCTATACCCCAAATGTCCTTTTCAGACCATTGAAAAATTCCCGATAACATTAGAAAATCGCTGATCATGGTAAAAAGTATCAGGTAACAACAGATAATTCCCACCGTTTCCAGCGACGAAAGTATGGAACGGGTAAATACCTTCGATAATCTTTCCCTTGACCCAACTTTAGGAATAGCTTTATTTTGATTTCTTATGTGGCTATAAGATCGTATGGGTTTTAACTTACTCCATAACAATCCGTTTAGCATGGCCCCAAGATAATGGGAAAAAGCTATAATATATCCTGCCTTAGGTGAGCCAAGCATTCCCACCCCTACTGCTCCAAGCATAAATAAAGGACCTGAGGTTGTGCAAAATGCTAGCATGACTTTTGCTTCCTCTCTTTTTATTTCACCCTTTCTGGCCAGCTTCCCAATAAGCATAGCCCCCATAGGGTAACCGGAGGAAGTGCTTATAAAAAAAACAAAAGCAGAAATTCCTGATACATTAAATATTTTTTGAAATAAACCGTCAAAAGCCCTGCCAATCAGCCGGGGAACGCCCATGGCTGCCATGAAATTAGCGCAAATAAAAAAAGGAAGGAGAGCGGGAAGGACCGTATCCAACCAAATATTTACACCCTTGCGGGCAGAATCCAAAGCTTCCGCCGGAAACAGTATCATCAACACACATATGATTGCAGCCATACCAGCTGCAACCATATGTAAATATTCCTTTTTAAAATTGTTTCCCATATTGCATTTTATGAGATCTGCAATAGGTTTATTCTTTCAAATCAAATATTACTAAGAATCCTCCGTCTGAGCCCGATAGATCATTTCCTTTATCTCTTCTCTGTTCTCGGTCAAGGTTTCATGTATCCCCTCAAATGTGTTTTGCAGGTTATTAAACATGTCCTGAAAATAGACGGAATTAAGATGGTCCATTTTATCTTGAAAATTATAAAGAATACTGTCTATGTAATCAAATGTGTGAAGCTTTAATGTCCTCACATTGTTCTGGGCAACAGCCATGATTTCATCGGCCTTAGCCCTTGCCTTCATGGTTATATCATCATTATCCACCAAAGCTTCCGCCTGTGACCTTGCATCACTGATAACCATCTCGTATTCTTTTTTTGCCTCATCAAGGATTCTTTGACGTTCATCCTTTATCCACTGTGCCTGCTGAATCTCGTCGGGTAATTCCACTCGGATCTCCCTCACTATTTCTAATATCTCCTCAGCTTCCACGAGTATTTTGCCGGTCAAAGGAAATCCGGAACTGGTATCAACTATTTCCTCCAACTCATCCAAAAGTTCTAGCACCTTCATACAATTGTCCTCCCAATTATCTTTGGTATTTTCTTCTTAGCTCCCTCAAAACCAGATCCGGTACCAACCCTTCAATATCACCGCCCAAATAAAATACTTCTTTTATCATGCTGGAACTGACGAAGGAATATGCGGGCATAGTCATAAGGAATATGGTCTCAACATTTTTATTGTAGAGCCTTGCATTCATTTGTGCCATCTGCATTTCCATTTCAAAATCGGTGGTGGCTCGTAATCCCCTAATAACCGCATCGATTTTGTTCATATTCACATATTGGGCTAAAAGACCATCGAAATAATCCACTTTAACATTGCTTAAATGGCCGGTGCACTCTTCAATCATAGCACTTCTTTCCTCCGGCGTAAAGAAAGGCTTTTTCGATTGATTGCGCATTACGCCTACAACTAAAGTATCGCTGAAATTTGCAGCTCTATTTATTATATCCAGGTGACCATTGGTGATAGGGTCAAAAGTTCCGGCGTATAGCGCTCTTTTCATTAAATTACCTTCCTTTTCGTTTTTCAGTGCGTATATATGGTTATATAGGTGTCCCCGTATTTTTTTTCTTTTATCCTGTCAAACCCGTGTAATCCTTCCGGCATAATCTGTTTTTCACCATGCTCTACAACTATTATACCTTTGGGTTTTAATAAATCCAATGTTCTGATATCCCCAATACAACGATCTATCAATTCTTCCTGATATGGTGGATCCAAAAAAATTATATCAAATTTTTCCCGCAACCTACGCAGGACAATGCTCCAATCCCCATGCATACACACCGTGTTTTCCACGGATTTACATATTTCAATATTGCGTTTTGTCAGATTCACACTTTCCTTAGATGAATCTGCAAAATAAACTCTTTTAGCACCTCGACTCAATGCCTCCAGACCAAGGCTACCGGTACCGGAAAAAAGATCTAAAACTACCGCATCGGGCGTATACTGCATCAGCATGCTGAATACGGCTTCCTTAACCTTATCGGATGTAGGCCTGATCTGATTTCCTGCTGGCGAAACCAGTTTTCTGCCCTTTAATTCTCCTGCCACTATCCTCAACGATAAAGCCTCCCGTCTAATTATTATCAGCCTATGAATATCTTAGCATAAACCAACAGAAAATATCAACAAAAAACCCGAAAAACAGACCTGCGATACAGGTTCGCAGGTCCGCTTCCCATTAGTTTCTCGTTTCCTTTGTTTTAGGACTTACCAGACAACTGCTGTTGGGCCATTTCGACTAATCTTTTAGTCATATAACCGCCAACATAACCATTTTGCCTTGCAGTTAAATTACCTTTGTCCATGTTCTGATAATCAGTTAGACCAAGTTCATTTGCAATTTCAGTTTTCATGTTATTGAGCGCATTTCTTGCTCCTTCAACAACTATACTGTTATTTGATGGCATGTTTTTCACCTCCTGTTTCCACCTTTAATTTGTCCAGGACCGATGAAAGTATGTGATGTAATAATTTCTATGGTTGTTATGGTTTTCCAAAGGTATTAAACCCCTGCATTTTCAAAGCTTTTAAAGGTTTTTTCAATTTTTAATTTAAGCTTTTTATTATCTCCGCTCATTAATTGGGGATCACTTTCCAACAATCTCTCGGCTTCTTCCTTTACCATTCCCAATATATTCATATGTTTCCCCAAATCCGCCACTTTTAAATCTGGCAGACCATGCTGCCTCAGTCCAAAAAATTCTCCGGGTCCACGTAATTCCAAATCCTTTTCTGCTATCAGGAAACCATCTGATGTACTTTTCATAGTTTCCGCTCTCAGCTTAGCTATTTCCGATTCTGAGTCAGTCACCAGTATACAGTAGGATTGTTCCCTTCCCCTGCCAACACGCCCTCTCAGCTGGTGAAGCTGAGCGAGCCCAAAACGTTCAGCGTTTTCAATCAGCATTACCGTGGCATTTGGAACATTTACACCAACCTCTATGATTACTGTGGAAATTAGAAGGGATATGTGCCCATTATAGAAGTTTTCCATAATTGCATCCTTTTCCTGCCGTTCCATTGCTCCGTGCAATATGGCAACAGAAACATCGGGAAATCTTATCTGCATTTCTTCGTAAAGACCTTTTGCCGATTTTGATTTGATTTCAAGGGACTCTTCTATTAACGGAGCCACTACATAGACCTGCTTTCCCTCTTTCATTTCCTTATTTATAAGGTTATATGCCTGTTCCCGGCCCGCTTTATCCACCGTTTTTGTAATAACCGGGATACGCCCTGGTGGCATTTCATCAATTATAGAGATATCAAGGTCTCCATAGATGATGAAGGCCAGCGTTCTTGGAATAGGTGTTGCCGTCATAACTAAAACATGAGGATTCATACCTTTTTCCGAAAGCAATCTCCTTTGATTAACGCCAAACCGATGCTGTTCATCAGTAACTACCAGTCCTAATTTGAAAAATTTCACATTAGGCTGTATAAGTGCATGAGTGCCTATCAGGATCTGGATTTCCCCCATTTTTAACCTTTCTAAAGTCTCTTTGCGCTGGGATTGAGTTCCACTACCTGAAAGAAATCCTACATTTATATCAAAGGCATCGAAGAGCTCCGACAATTCCTGATAATGCTGATGTGCCAATATTTCAGTAGGAGCCATCAGTACAGCCTGATAACCGCTCATAACCGCCTTATATATAGCTCCGGCTGCAACTGCCGTTTTCCCCGAACCAACATCGCCCTGAACCAGCCTATTCATGACCTTGCCGCTTTCCATATCAAGGCATATCTGTTTCAAAACCCTTTTCTGGGCATTGGTTAACGAAAAGGGCAACTTCTTTTCGTATTCAAATAAAGATATCTCAGATGAAAATTTTATTCCCTCTTTACCCCTTGCCTCATTGTTCTTTAATAAAAAAAGAGCCGTTTGAAGCAAAAAAAGTTCATCGAATACCAATCGATACTTGGCCTCTCTCAACTTCTGACCATCCTGCGGAAAATGGATATTTTTAAAGGCATAGGACAGGTGGCAAAGATTGTTGCGAGATATGATTTCTTGCGGAAGGTACTCTTGCAAAAGACAGGCGCCCTTTATCGCTTCCGCTGCCCATCTTCTCATTTCTTTTTGAGAAATGCCAGCTGTCAAAGAATATACAGGCAGAATACCCGGCGATTTACCCTCTTCCATTTCATCAAAATCCGGATGTATCATTTGAAGAACATTGTTCCGTTCGTCTACCCTCCCGTAAAATTGGTATTCCTTCCCTTTAATCAGCATTTTCTCCAAATATATACCATGGAAAAATACAATATCAATGATTCCGCTTTCGTCCCCCACCTTTAATATTAGCAATCTTTTCTTTCCGAAAAAACCTGCCCTGGTTAAAGATAGTACTTTACCGCGTATTAAAACAGTCTCGCCTTCCCTAATGCTTGAAATCTTCCTGCGATTGCGCCTGTCCTCGTAGCCGCGGGGAAAATTGTTTAGGAAATCCTCAATTGTGTTTATTCCCATCCTTTTCAATCCGGCATATTTTTTCGGGCCAACCCCTTTTATCTTATTCATCTCATCAGATAAAGCTTTGATCATCTTATTATCCCCTCATTTATAGAAATTAATAAGGATATTCCTTCTTGCCAATTGCTTTGATAATACTCCGGTTATGGAGATGCCGATATAGCTGGCTTCCAGTTCCAGGTGCCTGTATAGTTCAGCCTGAATCCTTTCCGAAAGCTGGTTGGCAATTTTACTTATGCTGTTTCCAAACCTTATAACTACATTGACTTTGATAACAAGCCTTTCGTCTTCAAAGGAATATTCCAGATATTCGGTTTTATCCATAGAACCGGTTTTTTTACTCTGGGACAATATTTTCCCCCTGCTATTCGACAGCATAACCCTACCATCAAAGGATTCTATGGCCTCAGCCACAATTCGCCCCACCACATGTTTGCTTATATGGACATTTCCGAAATTAGTTTCAATTTTAAATACAGTCATCTTTCCACCAGTGATCATCTATAATATTTGTTAAGCTTCTTAATTGAAAGGATAGCATATTTTTAAAAAAATTTCCTTAAAAATAATCATAAATATGTAAAAAGTGTTTTACACCCATGGCAGCTTATGCTATAATATCATTTGTTCGTATGGATTTGAAAATTCGAATACATAAATCGTTCAAATACGATTTCTCAATACACGGTCAAGGGAGGTGGAATCATGTCAAGAAAATGTGAAATATGTGGTAAGGGTCAGGCTTCCGGAAACAATGTAAGCCATTCCAACAGACACACAAGAAGAAAGTGGAATGCCAACATTCAGACCGTCAGGGTTAAAGAAAACGGCACTTCTATCAGAAAAAATGTTTGCACAAGATGTATAAGGTCGGGTAAAGTAGTAAGAGCCATCTAATTAATAGGAAGGGTGTTTCAAGCAAACATCCTTTTTTTATTCCATATTTATCTCATGCATAAATTCCCTGGCTATGACCTTAACCTTTGCTTTTTGGTTAATCCAATACGCTTCCCTGGGCTGCTCTTCGCTTATGAATCCCCTCCAATAGCGATCCGTGCATATTTCAACAACCTCATCCTGTGTATACCCCCTATTTAAACATTCAAGTATAAAGTCTTTAGATTCTTCCGCCGTAGCTTTCAACCGGTCCCAAAACATGGGCATCTCTTCTTTTTCTACCTCCAAATAATGGGGTGCATATATGCTCCTTGCCCCCAGGTTTCGGCATTTTTCAATGGATTCCATTGCGTCGCCATAACCGGTTAAAATACTGGAGGAATATTTCCCTTCCCCAAGGTAAAGACCTGTGGATTCGCTTGCAAGTAGAATTTTCTCCTCCTCTATGAAGTATGACATGGAGCAAGGAGTATGACCCTTGGTAGCATAGGCTTTTATATGCATGTCCCCTAAGGAAATAACAGAGCCATCAGTCAGGCCTATATCCATAGCTAATTGTCTATCATCGTAATCCAACGGTTTTTGAGGGTTTTTAGCATACTTCCGGGCAGCAGTCTCCGCAAGACTCCTAATGGTCGCCAAGGCTTTAGGTTTTTCTAAAATAGGTTGACCAAAGACCGATCCCAAAACCTTAACTTCGGGCCATATCCTGCGAATATATGGAACGCCTCCTATATGATCGTAATGAGTATGAGAGAGTATAATAAAATCAAGTCTGCCACCTTTTAGCTCCCTCCTTACATTTTCCGCCATTTCATCGCCGCAATAGGCCATGCCGCTATCGTAAAGGCAGCTTTTTTCAGCCCCCTTGATAAGCAGCGCCTCTCCCCCCTTACCAGCCGACACCCTTTTAATAATCTCACCCATTATTAATGCTTGTCTCCTTCCAAACCAAAGGATAAGGCCAGTCTCCGGCGCTCCTTAATCTCGCCTATCGTAAATATTGCCAACCCTATCCATATTGCAGTAAAGCCTGCAAGCTGAAAAAAATCAAAGGCTTCTTTGAATAAAAATATCCCCAATAGCAAAGCTATTGAAGGTGCAATATATTCTGTTATACCCAGCGATATCAAGCTGATACGATTCGCCGCCATTCCAAAAAGTGATAAGGGTATTGCCGTAAACAGTCCCGCCAATGAAAGCCAGGCTATCTGGCTCATTTCTGCCGTATGAATCACGCCCTTACCTGACATTTCATAACTTATAATCCAGGGGATTACCAATGGTAATAAAAAGACAGTCTCATAAAACAACGCTAAAAGTGCCGGTGCCTTCATTTTTTTCTTGATGGCCGCATAGGTTGCAAAGGCAATGGCAAGCCCCAATGCCATTACGGGAATCTGGCCATATGAAAATACCATTACTATCACTCCTGCAATTGCAAACAGTATGGCCGTCGACTTATACCTATTCATCTTTTCATGAAAAAATATGACCCCAAAAAGACATACCATCAATGGTTCTATATAATAGCCGATACTGGTCTGTATTACATATCCTTTATTAACCATGAAAATATACAGACCCCAATTGAAAGATATGCAAATTCCTGCCAACGTGAAGATAATTATGGCACCCTTCCGCTTCAAGGGTTCTATAATCCCCTTCCAGCCATATATAAACAGGCTTACCACAAACACTATAATACAGGTCTCCACCAAGCGATACAACATTATGAGCATAGAGTCTATCGGGTATAGCAGCTTCCAATATATCGGGAGTACGCCCCACATCACCATGCTACTCAAGGCACAGCTTATACCTATAGCATACTCCTTGCCATCTATTTGATCATTACCCATCACATTATTTTCCCTTTAACCATTTTCCCTGTCGGTCTTTAATTATATATTCCAGATGGGAATCTAGTCAAGTTTACTAAAAAACGGGGTACTTTCACTCACCTGACCGGTGGGGATCATACCCCTATTTTAGTCCTTTATCTAAGGTTTTTAGAACAAATTAAACCCGCCGCCTTTGCATCCTTTTTGCCCTTGGAAAAGCAGAATTATAACTATTGCGATAAGTAGCCAGCTGCCAGATCCAAATCCTCCCCCGGGGGTTCCCTCACAACAATCCCCTCCGCAGCCAAACAACGAACTTCCGCCGCCGCATAAAAACAGAATGACCAGAAGAATTATCAGGGAACTTCCCCACTCCCAGCCTTCCTCTTCTCTTTCGCCATACCCCTGACAATCGCAAGGATT
This sequence comes from Anaerovoracaceae bacterium, assembly GCA_050953445.1. GTDB lineage: Bacteria > Bacillota > Clostridia > Peptostreptococcales > Anaerovoracaceae > JBMNMS01. The sequence continues at coordinate 246,026 of JBMNMS010000002.1, read as the reverse complement.
GCTAAAAGATTCACATTTTACCTGACATGGATCGCAATGAACAGCACGTCTGTTATACTCTTCACCCATTTTTACACCTCCTGAAACCATTTCTCAAAGTCCATTACTCACAACATAATATGATGGTTCCCGGAAAGATGTTACTTCCTATAATCCTCCATCAAGTCTTTCTATCAACAGTGCCATGTCAGCAGGAAGCGGCGCTTTTAGCACAAGTCTTTCTCCGCTGACCGGATGATTGCATATGAAAGCGGCACTGTGCAAGGCCTGCCTGTTGATTAAACCCTCCTCTTCCATACCGTACAGACTATCCCCCATAACAGGATGCCCTATAAAGGACATATGAACCCGTATCTGATGAGTCCTTCCAGTTACTAAATTTAATTCCACTAGGGAATCTCCCCTTGCAAACCTTTTTAAAACCTTATATCGGGTTATGGAGGGTGAACCCCCCTCCATAACTTGTCTACGGATATCTCCTTCGATAGGCCTGCCTATCGGAAGATCTATAGTTCCCTGATTTCTGTCCGGGTGCCCCTTAACCACTGCAATATAGTACTTTTCCGTTTCTCCCTTCCTCATCTGATCGGACAGATGATCCTGCATGAAGGAATTTTTCCCGATTAACAAGATGCCTGAGGTATCTCTGTCAAGCCTATTAATAAAGCGAATCTTATAGCCATCGCCTTTTTCCTCCATGTATTTTGCTATCCCATTAGCCATTGTACCTGTGGGGTGCCCCCTTGTGGGATGAACCACTATTCCCGGCTGCTTATTCACCACCAGAAGATTCTTATCCTCGAAAACAACCTGAATTGGAATGTCCTCAGGTTCAAAATAGCTTGTTTCTTCAGGCATTTTTACGGTTAAAACATCAGATTTAATCCCTCTGCTTTTAAGATGTACCCATGCTCCATTTAAATGAACCCCATCGCATAGTATTAACTGGCGAATCAATCGGGACGAGAGTTGAAGCCGCCTCCTTAGAATGGATTTAATGCTGATATTTTCATCTTCCTCTGTCAAAACATATATAAAACGCTCTTTCATCTATAATCCCTTTTATACCGATCTGTAGTCCTGAAGAAACTTATCTTTTACTTTATGCCAGAAATCATATCCGTCAAGCCTCAAAAGCATTACCTCCTTGCCGGATAGGGATACTTCAATCTTGTTTACATTTTTTAAATCGTAACCTATTCCGTCTGTTACAACTAATGTCTTATCATCCTTTTTGTTATCCGGATAAATCTGTATCGCCATATCGCTGGGAAGCAGTATGCTAGATGTAAAAGAGCGATATGCATTTGTATTCATAGGTGCAATAGGTGTAAGCTGTAACAAGGAAAGCCTGGGATCGACAATGCTCCCACCCAGAGCATAATTGTAAGCGGTACTTCCCGAAGGTGTTGCAACAAGAATGCCATCTCCGCTAAAACGCTCAATACAGCTTTCTCCTATGGCAATATCCAAATGAATGCTTTTTTCCATACTTCTTCTTATCACAACCTCATTAAGTCCCGTATATTCAACAACTTTTTGATCAGTCCACACAACCAGCTTGGCTGTTTGAAGCCTTTGCACCGTGCACATACCCTTTTTATATTTCTCTATAAATTCATCAAGACCATCAGGCCTTATCTCCTGAAAGAATCCAAGATGGCCTGTATTGATTCCCACACAGGGCACAGAAGGGAAATCATATTGGTGGAGAAGCCTAAGGAAGGTGCCGTCGCCTCCTATGCTTATAATAAGCTCCGCATTGGGGTCGAATTCCCCTGTTATCGTGAATCCTGCACACCCTAATTTCTCGCACATTTTCTCCTGGATTTTTTGGGATATTTCGTCGCATTTAGAAAAGATATATACTATCCTTTTTTTATCCATCTCTTTGCTACCTCTTTCATCACTTGGCTATGAGCTGTTCCATTTCATCTACCAGTGCTTCAAAAACCTTCATGGCTTTTCTTATAGGTTCCGGACTGCCCATATCCACGCCTGCTATTTTTAGAAGCTCTATAGGATAATCCTTTTCCCCCGATTTTAAAAACCTGATATAGTCTTCCCCGGCAGTTTTGCCTTCGTGCAATATCCTATCTGCAATAGCAACAGCAGCAGAGAAACCTGTGGCATACTTGTAAACGTAAAATCCATTATAAAAGTGAGGTATCCGTGCCCATTCCATGGCTATTTGTGGATCATAGGATACATTATCTCCGAAATATTTGCGATTTAATGCATCATAGGTGTCACAGAGCCATTGGGCGGTAAGCATTTCACCATTTTCAACCGCTTCATGTGTATTTTTCTCAAATTCAGCAAACATGGTCTGCCTGAAAACCGTCCCCCGGAAGTCCTCAATGTAGAGGTTGGTAAGGTATTTCTTTCTATTCACATCATCTTCATTATCAAGAAGATATCTCATCAACAGGTTCTCATTTACGGTAGATGCTACCTCTGCAGTGAAAATCGAGTGCCCCCCGTAAATATAAGGTTGTTCCTCCCTGCTATAAAGAGAATGCATGGAATGCCCCATTTCATGAGCTATGGTGAATACGTCTTTTAATCTGCCATTATAGTTTAAAAGGATGTAGGGCATGCTGTCATAACATCCAAAGGAATACGCACCGCTGGTCTTACCCTGGTTTTCAAATACATCCATCCATCTGGATTCTATCCCCTTGACCATTCTATGGATGTAATCCTCCCCCAAGGGTGATAATCCCTTTTTAACCATATCCAAGGCATCCTCGTAAGATATCTTCTCTCTTTGGCCTGCTACAAGAGGTGCATACATATCATACATGTGTATTTCTTTCAAATTAAGCGCCTTGCGTCTTATATCAACATAGCGATGCAAAAGGTGAAGGTTATCATTTACTATATTTATGAGATTATCGTAAACCTTCTGGGAAACATTATCTCCCGACAGGGATGCCTTTAGTGAGGAATCATACCTCCTAATCCTGGAAACAACCACATCATGTTTAGTGTTGTAGTGATAATTTGTTGCCAAAGTGTTCTTCAGTTTTTCATAAGCCCCGTACATTTGCTCATAAGCCTGCTGCCTGACCTTTATATTCTCTGACTCCAAAAATCCGATATATCGACCATGGGTAACCTCCACCTGGTCACCATCCTCGTCCTCAATAGTTCCAAACTTCATATCAGCATTGTTTATCATGCTGAAAATATCGTTGGTTGTCGACCCTAACTCGCGGAATTGAGCCATCAGCCTTTCCTCATCAGGTGTAAGCACATGGGCTTTTTGCCTCAGGGTGTCCTCTATCAGATGTCCATATACTTCAAGCCCCGGTGTAGAGCTAATATGGAACATAAGCTTTTCCTCATTTATTCCCAATATTTCAGGTGTGAAAAATGAAAGATGGGCGGCCACTGAAGCAATCAAACTTTGGGTTTTATCGCACATGGACTGATATTTGGATACCCTGTTGTCCTCATCCCTTTTCATCCTGGCATAGACATAGGCCTTTTCTAAGATCCTCCACATATGGTCCTTATCCTTTAAAGCCATCAGCAAAATCTCCCCGCTCTCCCCTAATCTACCCTGATATTTTGCCGGGTAAGCCTCAGCCAAATCCATGGCCTTTTGACAGTCCTCCTCCCATATGGCCTCGTCTTCGTACATAGCTTCTATATTCCATTTATATTTTTTCTCAATCTGCTCTCTCGTTTTCGTTTCCTTATTTTCCTTCATCATGCCCTCATTTCCCAGTTTAGAAACCCTAAACCGATAGATTCATATCCTTACGTATTATATCACATTTGATTTGTATCATAGCCGATTTTTTGATAAACTAATTCCATATCCAACAACCAACCGGAAAAAAACCACTTTACAAAGGAGTCCTTTTTTATGGATAACAGACCAATTGGAATATTTGATTCCGGCCTGGGGGGATTAACCTGTGTGTCCCCGCTAATGAAGGCTTTTCCCAACGAACAGATTATATATTTCGGCGATACTGCAAGAACCCCTTACGGATCTAAGGCCTCCAAAACCATACGCACATTTTCCAATCAAATTGCCGATTTTCTCATACAAAGCCATGTTAAGATGGTGGTTATTGCCTGCAACACCGTAAGTGCCATATGCCTTGATGAACTGCAAAACCGATATCCGGATACCCCTTTTATTGGTATAATCAATCCGGCTGCCAAGGCGGTGGCAAACCTCTGTACAACAGATAACAGCATAGGTATTATAGGGACAAAGGTTACGATTAAAAGCAAGGCCTACGAAAATGCCATTAACAATTTTAATCCCGGCCTGCGTATTTCCTCAACACCTTGCCCTATTCTTGTTCCATTGATAGAGGAAGGAATAATACGGAATGATATTATGGATCTGGCGATACGACATTATCTGGATCCCTATCTGTCCTACAATAGAATAGATACCCTTATTTTAGGCTGCACTCATTATCCATTGATACGAGATAATATTGAGAAGATTTATCCCGATTTACATATCATAAACCCCTCGGATGAAATCGCAAATACAGTGGGGTTGGAATTGAAGGCCAGAAATATGTTTGCAGATAAGAAACATGGGGATGATACCTTCTATGCCAGCGATCTGTCCGACAACTTTGTTAATATGATAAATCGCATCTTTGAATTATCCCAGTTTAAAGTAGCTTTTAAAAACTTTGATTTGGACGTATGTAATCAGTGAGAAGGGTGGTTGATGAAATGATAAACATAGAGGAATTGTTAAGTCTTTTAGACATGAAAGATCCTTCGGATTTTGAATACTTTGAACAGTTAGCAGATTTAATGGAGCTTGATGAGGAGATATCCTTTGAAGATTTTTATAAGGTTTTGGGTCATATCACATTTCCCGATTTAAGTGAGTTGGTGGATAATTATTTTGAGGATATACTGGTGGGCGTTCCCGACAACTCCATGGATATTCACGTACTGATGGGGAATATTCAAAATCTTCTAATCAGCCTGACAACAGGAAAAGAGACTCCGGAGAAAAGACGTACCATCATCGAAGAGTTATATCGCTTTCGCAACTGGTATGCTGTGGAATCTCTCGTAACCTGCGTGGAGCAAGGCGGCAACAACCAAATTCAGTGCACAATAAGTGAAGCACTAACATTATACCGTCTTGAAAAACTTGGTGATACCTGCTATGACTACGATTTTTCAAATTGCGAAAACTATTCATAAGCGTTTGTTTTTAACAACTAAGGCGGTGATTTTATTTGTCCGATTTCAAATACCTTTCCACATATTCTACATCCGAGGGACAGTCTATATAATCTGTTCCCCGCTTCTGTCTGGTCTCCCTACCCTTACCGGTAATCAGTATAACAGTGTCCCCATCTCCCTCTTCTATGGCCTTCCTGATGGCTTCCCCACGATCCACCTCAATCTCATAGGGACAATTTTGCGCCTTAACATGTAGGGCTATTTCCTGACATATGTCCATAACCGGTTCTTCTCCCGGATCTTCCTCAGTAATGTAAATCTTCTTAGAATATCTCCCTGCAATTTCCGCCAGTTCCTTTCGCCTGGCCAGAGCCTTTTTACCAGGACAACCGTAAACTGCTATTATTTTTTTATCTGGGTATTCCCTTATTGTCGATGTAAAAAGCTTATCAAAGCTCAGTCTGTTATGGGCATAGTCAACGATGATTAGAGGGCTCCCCATTTCACCCTTAAATAGCTCCATTCGCCCCGGTACCAATGCCTTTTTTAAACCGGAAATCATGAATTTACGAGGTATATCCAATGCGTAGCAGATGGATATGGCCGCAAGGGCATTTTCAACATTGAATAATCCGGTCATTCCCAGTTGAAATTCCCCTTCAAAGGTGTCGGTGCGTACCATAAAGGAAGTGTAATCCCCTTTTTTTACCACCCTATACCCATAAACATCCGCTTCCTCCCTAAGGCCATAGGTTATTATTCGACAGAAATTATCCCTGGCGGTATCCACAACCTCCTGGTAATGATCCGCCTCAAGATTTATACATGCGGTTCTGCATTGTTTGAACAGTATCAGCTTAGCATCAAAATAATCGTCAAAATCCACATGCTCAATAGGACTTATATGGTCTTCACTTATATTCAAATAACAGCCTACGGCAAACTCAACTCCCAAAGTTCTATCGTAGCGCAGAGCCTGACTCGACACCTCCATCTCCAAAAAAGGTATGTTGCTATTAACCGCATTTCTAAAGTGTCTGTGTAGCACTATGGCTTCCGGGGTAGTAAGGTGGGATTCCTCACGAATAACCCCATCATAGTTATCTATACCGGAAAGCACAGCACTTTCACCCCTATCCAGGGATTCTAAATATTCATCCAAAATTGATTTAACGTAATATGTTACAGTGGACTTCCCTTTAGTACCTGTGATCCCTATCAGATCTAACTCCCTCCACGCCTCACCATAGTACATATTGGCGACAATGGCCATGGCCTTTCGAATGTCATTGACTATAATGTGAGAAAAAGAATCCTTTCGTACAGGATATTCTTTTTCGCTCATATAGCAAAAAGCTCCTTTACCTATTGCTTCATCAAGATATTCAGGTTTAAAATGAGCACCTTTACATACAAAGAGGCCCAATTCTTTCATATCCTTCGAATCATGCGACAGGTATTCCACCGGCACTTCACCGTCACCCCGTCTTATAAAACAGCTTTCCACCAGCCCTCTTTTTTCAAGGCTATCCACATAATCTCCAAGAACTATTTTTTTCATATGCACTCTTTCACCTTCACCTGTTTCCCACACCTTTCAATGGATCTTATGGCCAGTATCTCCATAGCATCCACGTAAAATCCGGGCAGATTATACATTTCCTTAAAGCATGACAGTTCAGTACAGGCCATAATAACACTGTGACAACCGGCATCCTTCAATTCCCTCTCTACAACCAAAAAATCCTCAAAATTGATTTCTCCACCGTTTTTAATACCTTCATAGATGATTCCCATAATCAAATCCTGAGATTTTTCTGAGGGGACAATAGGCATGAGCCCAAAATCCAGGCAGGATTCTTGATACATCCCACCGCTTATGGTTCCGGTAGTGGCCAATATCCCTACTTTTTTAACACCCTCCCCTCCTGTTGCCACCGCTGCCACCGCTTCACGAATCATATGTATAAAGGGTATTGAGATTTCCTTTTGAATCTCATCCAGATAGTAATGAGATGTGTTGCATGGCACAGCAATAGCCACCGCCCCCATCGTCTCCAGCGTTTTAGCATCATTTTTCAGTTTTTGCATTATGTCACTATGAAATCCTGAAAGTATGGATTGGGTACGATCAGGCATGGTGGCATGGTTAAGAATTACCATATTCAAATGCTCCTGATCCTTCTTTGCATCGGTTCTCTCTATAACCTGCCTATAAAATAATTGTGTCGCCAGGGGACCCATACCTCCTAAAACCCCCAGAAGTTTGCCTTCATTTTCCCACATCTGTTCCTTTTCCTATCTATTCGTCGGGATTATCCCTTTCGATATATCTCCCACGCCTTATCCTGTAATTTTTTATATAATTCTTCCCTAAATATTTATCATATTTAATCATCTGCCCCACTTGATTCTTTATTAGCCTTAAAAATCTAAGTATTCCATAATCAGAGCCATAAAAAAGAGGGTTGACCACCTTTCCATTTCGTATGAGGGATCTCATAGCTACCCTGTATTTCTGCGAAGGGATATATTTAAAAGCAACCATTTTGGGTATAACCCACCAAAGTGATGTCTCATTGATTAGCTTAAAACTTAAAGCCTCCTCCTCCACCCAATCCTTTACAAGATACTCTGCCACATTAGCCCCGGCCCCGGTCACGTAGTAATTACTCCTCCCCTGCCTACAGTTTATCTCAAATACTTTATACTGCCTGTCCCGCATATCGTATTTAATATCCAGGTTTGAAAAACCTGTAAAACCTATTTCCTCCAGCATCTCCTTAATTTTGATTTGAAGTTCCTGGGCTATCTGATCCATAGGTCCTGTCATTATCACTGCATGATTACCTATACCATGCGGAGTATGTTCCTCCAGCAAAACATGTCCCATACACATCATTTGAACCTTTCCAAACCTATCGGAATAATTGGTTAAAACCCTCATATATGTGTCATCACCGGGTATAAAATTCTGTATTATTATAGTTTCATCATAGCCCGAGTTGTAAATGTCCTCCAATGTCGATACTAATTCCTCCCTTGAATCAGCTTTAAACACCTTTTTTTGACCCTCAAAAGGATGTCGCCAGTATTCTATGCCATCAGAGGGTTTAATGATGTAAGGGCCATCGAAAAGCAGATTAAAATTGCTACCCATATCCCTGTTATGAACAAAGGTATCCGGATACGGTATTCCGTGCTTATGACAAAGGGAATAAAACTTTTCCTTATTTATGAGATCATTTAATAGATCCACTTCTATATATGGAGCTATTACGTTGGGAGGAAATTCCCCCTTGTTCCTGCTTATAAGCTGAACATAATTATCCCCACAACCTATTAATAGAATTTTTTTGTCCCTATTTACCCTGGCAAACTCCACCACCAACTCGAGAAAAACATCCTGTTCGTCTACCTTAGGGTTTGCCTTATACTCCATTATTTTGCTTCCATAGCACGGACCGGAAGCAAATTTACCGTAGGCATGGGACTTAATCCCATATTTTTCGTGAAAGGCCCTGGCCACACTGTACACATTTATATCTGATGCAAAAAGCAAGGGCATAAAATCATCGGATAAATTTATAAGTTGCTGTTTTTTTATCATAATTATAACCTTCCCTTCCCTTTTATCACCTACACCCTATTTTCACATATCTAGAGCTGGTAAGATAGAGCAAGGATGCATAAACCAAATCAAATTCCAAAATATCCCCAACAGAAAGGGGAATCGGGACATCCTCGATGTCTAAAATTAGATGGTCGCTGCTGCTCCCTATAATCTCAACGCCTTCTAATCTGGGAATTAAAGATGTATCAAAGGCAAAATCAAGTTTCCCCAGAGCCACAATCGCCCGCTTTCTGATACCCCTATCCTCATAACTTCCTCTATTGCCAAAACAGTCCACGAACAATTCCCCCACAGGATAGGTAGGCTTATTTCGAATCTCAACTATTTCAACTTTCAGGGTGAAGGCATCCTGATGCATAAATCCCACATCCAAACCCCAAAGTTTGTCCAAGTCGTAGGAAAGGCAGATTGCCTCCCCTATCCTGAGATGGTTTATTCTGCCCGGCATTGTTCCGTTAAGGACCAAGGGCACAGAAGTACTTCCCCCACCGGATATTATATCAAGCTCCCTTCCTATGGCCTTTTCTATATCCTCTGCTATGTCCACCAGATTCGCCAACTTCTCCGGTGTGGCACATACGGATCCGTAACAACCCAGGTTGGTTCCGATACCGGCCAAATACACTCTTTCCATGGTATTCTCCACAGTCAAAGCCGCCGCAATTAGTTCTTTTCTATCCCAAAACCCTTCCCTTAAATCCCCAAGATCCGCCATTAATATTATCGAATGGGTCTTATCCTGCTTCAAACACTCCTTTTCAATACTCAAAATAGCCGTCAGATCGCTTTGGAGACTAAAATCCGCAAGCCTGACCAGATCCTCAATTTCGCTTAACATAGGAATCCTTATAGCCATATATGGCCCTGGTATTCCGGCCATTCTAGCCTCTTCCAAGTGTTCCAGCCTCGAGGATGCTATTGAAGTGCATCCGGATTCCCCAAATAAACCCATGATTTGCGGGATACCATTAAAGGCCTTGACAACCCCTGCCACGCTTATGCCATGCCTGGCACAACGAACTACCATTTCATCTATATTGTTCCGTATCTTTTCTAAATCTATTTCTACAAGGGGGTATTCCTTTTTCAAATCCTTTTCTCCCGCCACTCGTATTATGTCAATATTCAACAATTTCTTAATTATATACTTATTACATATAGCTTGCAATACAAAGCCTGATTTTACAAACTGAGAATCTCATCTTTAATTTCCATCTCCAAGCTGTTAATTGCATCAAAATCCATGTTGGGAATATAGTAGCTTTCTAATAAGTCATGTTCTTTCTTAGCTTCTTCCAAACATTTTATTCCCTGTGTTAAGAGAGAGTCCATCTTCTCCCTGCTATCTTTAAAAATTGCTGCCAGCGGATCAGAAATACCCCTGTTGGCGTATTGTCCCAAAGGGATATATACTACTTCTTCCCCATCCCATGTCCTCTCATTTCCTCCATCAAGGTTATGATAGTCGTTCCCCGTGATAATAGCGACGCCCAGGTCATGACACAAAACATGATCTATTTTGCCGGATGGATTCATGGAGCAATAGAAGGCTTCAACATCAAAACCCCGGTTGATGGCATTTTCAGCAAAAGTAGAAAACAAATTTTCTGTTTCCATGCCAATATCCGTTTTAATTATATAAACTTTCCTAAATCCATGGAGCAAGGAAGGAATTTCATTGACTATACCCTGAGGAGTAATAGCCGATGCAAAAAACTTTTTTATTCGCCCCCGAACTGAGGAAATCTCCTTGTGACTCATTTCTTCATTTATTATTGAAGCGCCAAGTTTATAAATCTCCTCTTTTCTAATTCTCTCCCCGTAAATACTTCTTATATTATCGTAAATGGCACCGGCTGCCCTCAGATAGTTATAGGCCCCTGAAAAAAGAGATGATAGTCTTTCACCAGATGCTATAACATGGTGTTTTTGCTTGCGCAACTCCTTTTCATCCCAAAAATCTCCAAGATGTATTATAGTGTCCACAACACCCGGATTTACGGGATCGATCATGTGAGGAGCTGTACCATCCAGCATAGCTATCTTTCTTTTCTTCAGTAATATGCCATCCACTGAGTTTCTATCGGATGAGCAATGGAAATAATCTATATCTTCCCCAGCCTCCTGAAATTCCTGACCAATCCTTTTCATAAGGGTGGATTTACCCACTCCGGGTCCACCTTTCAAACAATATATTTTTTTCGCCTCCTTAGGATTTAAAATATAGCGATAGTATGAAAAAAAGCCCTCCGGGGTATTGTTACCGGGGAATAAATGTCTTGCTTTTCCAGCCATCTTAATCCACTCCTTCCAATTTCGTAATACCTATATTAGTATGCTCAAAAGCCTGTCTTTGTTCCCGACAAAATTAAATCCGCCATATTTTAATATGGCGGACTTAATTTCAGATTTTTTCTCATTTTCTGTTCAGGTATTTTTACATCATTTAAGCCAAATCATCCCTATCCCTTTTCCCATCCATAAAAGAAGATTGGCCCAGTGTGAATTTTAGATTTCCATTGGCTATTTCATAAAAGGCGAACATGGATGTCTCAATGTATGGACCTAAAAATATTATTCCCAAACCGAATGTCATCATAGCTAAAATAAACCATCCGATAAATGATAGGTGCAGACTAAACAGTTTCCATTTGTTGTTCTGCATCATCTCCTTACTGGCATTTATAGCTTCCATTACACCTATTTCCGGATTATCCATGAGAATATAAAAGGTCATAGAATATCTGTAAGACGCTATTATCCCGGGAATTATCAGCAATAAACTCCAAAGGAAAATGAAAAAACTCATTACAAAATAGGTTAAAAACGCCTTTAAAAACCTCTCAAATCCATTGAATACCTGACTTATCCTAGGGTCTTCCCTACGGAAGACAGATCCTATAAATATGACCAGACCCAGACTCAAGGGGCCTGATACCAATAAGGTATAGATGTTAGCGATAGACTTGTCTGCTACACTTGACATTGCCAGGGATCTATAATTCTCAAACTGATTAGTGCTCCCATAATCGAAAGATAAACCACCACTTCCAAACATTTCATTTATCAAAAAAACCGGGCCTGTCAGCAACAACATGTATAGTACAAACCCCCCTATGGCTATCCCCCAATTCCCCATTAGAGCTCTGCGTCCCAGTGCACGTAAGGTTTGTGCTGACTCATTGACGATTATATTGTTTCCCATTTAACTCTCCTTATGCATAGGCAACACTCTTAATGCTAACAAATCTTTTTTTATTATATGCCAGCATCCTTTAAAATGCAAGAAACCTATCTTTTCTTAACATCCTTTTTGTGTATAATATATAGATAATATATATTATCCCATTAAGGTCATCGGAGGTGAAATTATGCGGCAAACCATAAATATGACTTTAGATTATCAGAAATTTATTATTACAATCGAAACGGGGCTTTTCTTCCGATTAGGGGGGGTTTTGGAAAGTCAATATCCCGATAAAAGAATCGCTATAATTACCGATGATGATACCAGTTCCGTTTATGGGGAACTCTTAGCTGAACAAATGAATAAAGCCAACCTTAAATGGTGTCTCATCAAAGGCCCCTCAGGAGAAAGCTTTAAGGATTTTAAGAATCTACCGGGAATTTACAAACAACTAACTGATTTCAGGATTTCAAGAAACGACATCATCATATCTTTTGGAGGCGGCACAGTAAACGATATGGCCGGATTTGTTGCGGCCACCTATCAACGGGGTATAAATTTAATTAAGCTGCCTACCACCTTAATAGCGCAGGTGGATGCTGCCATTGGCAGCAAATGTGCAGTCAATCTGTCAGAGGGTAAGAATATGGCGGGAACATACTATCAGCCAAAGGCCATTTTTATTGACCCCGGCTTCATACGAACTCTACCTGATCACCTGCTGGCAGACGGTATGGCGGAAGTTATAAAATACGCATGTGTAAGCGACCCGGATTTGTTTTCAGACCTTATGGCAAGGGCGGCAACCAGGGAGGCCGGCGGCCTTGAATCAATAATCTACCGCTGTGCCCTTATTAAGAAACAGGCATTGGAACAGGATGCCAGGGAAAAAGGTGCTGCTCTATTATTGAATTTCGGCCACACCTTAGGTCACGCTATTGAAAACTGCTATCCGGAAGGTCGTTATCGCCATGGCAATGCAGTGGCCATAGGCATGAACATGGTCACGACAGCTGGTGAGAAGATGGGACTCACACACTCGGGAGCCTCCCAGCTTCTTCAAAACCTGCTAAAAGATTACGATATTGATTATTCTTTACCCAAAGATCTTTCGGCGGAACAACTGTTTAACGCAGCAAAACTTGACAAAAAAATAACCGCTGGCAAACTTGATCTGGTCATATTAAAGCACATAGGATCTGCCAGGATTCATTCCATACCTTTGGATGAACTGCAACAATTCATAAAGATAGCTTTTGAATAGAGTAGGGGGAAATAAATTCCCCCTACTTACATTGCCTGCATACCCTTTTTTAGCCCATATTCTTAATAGTAAAAGAATCCTCTCCATCCATTTGAATAATTAGACTGTCCCCTTCCATTAGATCACCTTTAACGATCATAGCTGCAAGCTCCGTCTCAATATGCTTTTGCAGATACCTGTTTATAGGCCTTGCTCCATAAACAGGAGAGTATACCTCCGAAGCTATGAAATCCTTGACATCATCGCTTAAGGTGATGCTCATATTCCTGTCTTTTAGCCTGTTTTGCACACGAGTCATTGCGATATCAATTATCTTGACTATTTGTTCCTTGGTGAGAGGTGAAAATACCACTATGTCATCGATTCTGTTAATGAATTCCGGTCGAAAATGTCTTTTCATCTCCTCTCTCACATCTTCTTTAACATCCTCGCTTATGGTACCGTCATTACGGATATTCTCCATTAGAAATCCGCTGCCTATGTTTGATGTCATTATCACGATGGTATTTTTAAAATCCACGGTGCGACCCTGATTGTCGGTCAAACGGCCGTCATCCAAAAGTTGCAACAAAATATTGAACACATCCGGATGAGCCTTTTCAATTTCATCGAATAAGATAACGCTGTAAGGGCGCCTTCTTACCGCCTCCGTCAATTGACCTCCCTCATCGTATCCTACGTATCCGGGAGGGGCACCCACAAGTCTGGAAACAGAGTGCTTCTCCATGTATTCCGACATATCTATGCGTATCATGTTCTTTTCACTGTCGAAAAGAGTTTCGGAAAGAGCTTTTGCCAATTCGGTTTTTCCAACTCCGGTGGGCCCCAGGAATATAAACGATCCGATGGGCCTTCCCGCATCTTTAAGCCCTGCCCTTGCACGAAGTACCGCCTCGGAAACAGCCGTAACCGCCTCATCCTGGCCGACTACCCTCTTGTGAAGTATTTCCCCCAGGCGCAGAAGCTTTTCTTTTTCAGATTCCACAAGCCTACTGACAGGAATTCCAGTCCATTTTGATACAACCTCCGCTATTTCCTCCTCATTAACCTCCTCCCGCAAGAGTTTGTTTTCGGCAGTCTTTTCAACCTTTTTCCTCTCCTCCTCCAATCTCTTTTCCAATGCGGGAAGCTCGCCATATTTTAATTCCGCCAGTTTTTCTAAGTCATACCTGCGTTCAGCCTCTTCAATTTGAAGCCTGACATCCTCTATTTCCTGCTTCGTAGCTTTTAATGCGATTATTTCGTTCTTCTCACTTTCCCATTGTGCTCGCAAAGTGTCATTGCTTTCCTTCAGCTCCGCCAATTCCTTTTTAATATTCTCTAAACGCACCTTTGAGGCCTGATCTGATTCCTTCTTTAAAGCCTGTTTTTCTATTTCAAGTTGCATTATCTTTCTGGATATCTCATCCAACTCGGCAGGCATGCTGTCTATTTCAATTCGTATTTTGGATGCCGCTTCATCCATGAGGTCTATAGCCTTATCAGGAAGAAATCTATCGCTAATATATCTGTCGGAAAGGGTTGCACAGGCGATCAATGCATTGTCGGTAATTCTTACCCCATGATGTATTTCAAAACGTTCCTTAAGACCCCTCAGGATGGAAATGGTATCCTCTACCGTGGGCTGATCTATAAGTATCTTTTGAAACCTTCTTTCCAGTGCCGCATCCTTCTCAATATGCTTGCGATATTCATCCAAGGTAGTGGCCCCTATGCAATGCAGCTCGCCTCTGGCCAATTTAGGCTTCAAAAGATTGCCTGCATCCATGGATCCTTCAGCCTTCCCTGCACCAACAATATTGTGGATTTCATCGATAAACATTATTATTCTGCCCTGAGATTTTTCAATCTCATTTAAGACTGTCTTGAGTCTTTCCTCAAATTCGCCCCTAAATTTGGCCCCGGCTATCAGCGCTCCCATATCCAGAGCATATATGGTTTTGTCCTTCAATCCTTCAGGCACATCTCCATGTAATATTCTTTGGGCAAGGCCTTCAACCACTGCGGTTTTACCCACACCCGGCTCACCTATGAGCACCGGATTGTTTTTTGTTCTTCTGGACAGAATCTGTATGGTATGCCTTATTTCAGCATCCCGCCCAATGACCGGATCAAGTTTTCCTTCCCTGGCCAATTCTACAAGATCCCTTCCATATTTATTTAAGGCATCGTAATTATCCTCCGGGTTTTGACTCGTAACCCTTTGGTTTCCGCGAACCTTGGTTAAAGCCGACAAAAAACCGTCCTTAGTAATGTTATATTTCCTGAAAATAGATGAAGAAGGGGAATCCTTTTCTTCCAATAGTGCCAGATAAAAGTGTTCAACGCTGACAAATTCATCCTTAAAATTAGCTGCGATTTTTTCACTGCTCATGATAATTCTATTAAATCTGTTAGTGGCATATAATGAATCATTATCCCCGTGAACCTTGGGTAATTTTGATATTTCATTTTCCACTTCTTTGATCAAATCATCAGGCCTTACCCCCATGAAGCTTAGCAATTTAGGAATTAGCCCATCTTCCTGCTTGAGCAATGCAAGATGCAGATGCTCACCGTCAATCTGTTGATTACCCTCGGCAATTGCAATGTTTTGACATTGGGATACCGCTGTCTGCGCCCTCTCTGTAAATTTGTTGAAATCCATATTAAAACACCCCCTTTTGGTATCTATGTTTCATACCTACACATATATTATGCACTCTATTTACCAAAAAGTAAACAATTTTTTAGCACTCTCGTTGTGAGAGTGCTAAAAAATTCTAAAAGTTTTTTAAAAAAATAAATTGATTAGATTGCCATACACAAAATTAAATATGGGCCAAAGAATTCTTCCCGTCAGATTGAAGATTATAAAAATCATGAGAATCAAAAAGCCTTTATCATAAATTTCATAATACAACCGGGTGTTTCTGAGATTAAATATCTGTGTAATCACATTAAAACCATCCAGAGGAGGAATAGGCAAAAGATTGAAAATCATAAGAATAATATTAATCTGTATCCCATGAATTATTATTTCATGTATAATTGTCCCCATTTCCGACAACATGAACGTCAATTGAAATTGATATAAAATCCTTAGAAGACCGGTAAGCATCAATGCTATAAGGAGATTTGTAACCACCCCTGCTAATGCGACAATAAGCTCCTGCACCCTCGGTTTTTTAAAGTTGCCGGGGTTTATTTCAACCGGTCTTCCCCAACCGAATCCAATCAGAAACAGGGCAATGAATCCTATGGGGTCTATATGTGCCATCGGATTTAGTGTTACCCTTCCCTGAAGCCTTGGTGTTTCATCCCCGCAGAGACAGGCGGCAAATGCATGTGCAAATTCATGAAAAGAAAGCCCTATCACTATTCCCGGTAACAGGTACATCATTTCCATAATCCAATCCATAGGATTATCGTAGCGTCCTCCCATAAAGGCCTTATATACCATAAATATGATTAGAAATATTGCAAGGGGATTATTAAAAAAACGTTTCAACCGATATGCTCCTTCTATTTAACTATATGGATGATAGTTTATCACAAAATATTGTCACTTAAAATATACTGATACAAAATACATTGAGGCATTACCTCAATTTGCAAGAGGTGATTATTAAATTATGAATGACTTTCCACAAACAGACCATTGGGTTTATCCAAATGGTCACATTTTACCTAATCGCTATGAGTGTAAGTCTGTGCATACAGTCGAATCAGGCGATACTCTTTATTCGCTATCCCAAAGATACAAGGTTCCTGTCCCAATTCTGATGCAAGCAAATCGCGTGTTTAATCCCTATTCCCTTAAAATCGGTCAAAAAATCTGCATTCCGGAGCCAATGTCTCAATCCCACAGGTGTGAAGGCATTAACCATGTAATAGTGGAAGGTGATACCCTATACATGATTGCAAAGCGGCATAATGTCACTTTAGATGCCCTGATTGCATCTAATCCAGAGGTTGATCCTTATAATCTACAGATTGGAGAAACCCTATGCATTCCCACCGGCCCCATATCCCCTGTTCCCGTTCCTCAACCCGTATTTTCACCTAAAATGCCGTAGAAACTTAGATATTATCAAATTAGACAGGGGTAAGTGTTGTTGTTACAGCACTTACCCCTGTTAAGTTTTAATATAGAGGATGACTATCACATAGCTCCTTGACTATGGACTTGACCTTTTCTTCAACAGCCTTATCCTCAGGTTGCGAAAGGACAAGGGAAATAGCCTCTGCCACCTTATCAAAATCACAGGGCTCAAAACCCCTCGTAGTCATTGCAGCAGACCCCATCCTTATTCCTCCCGTAATGAAGGGTCCGTTGGGATCATTGGGTATGGTATTTTTATTCGTTGTTATATTGCAATCGTCTAAAAGCCTCTCCGCCTCCTTGCCTGTCAATCCCTTTGACATTACATTGAGCAGAACAAGATGGTTATCTGTACCTCCAGAGACCAAATCAAATCCCCTACTTATAAGGGATTGAGCAAAAGCGGAAGCGTTAGAAATTACTTTCTTTTGATATTCGACAAATTCCGGTTGTGCAGCTTCGTGAAAACATACGGCCTTTGCAGCAATAACATGCATTAAAGGGCCCCCCTGTATTCCAGGGAATACAGCTTTGTCAATTTTTTTTCCGTATTCCTCCGTACTGAGGATCGCTCCCCCTCTTGGCCCTCGCAAGGTTTTATGGGTTGTGGTAGTAACAATATGCGCATGTTCCACGGGATTGGGATGGACTCCTGCTGCCACCAGTCCAGCAAAATGAGCCATGTCTACCATAAGGATTGCGTCTATTTCATCTGCGATTTCCCTGAAATATTTAGTTTCGATAACTCTGGGGTAGGCGCTGTATCCTGCGACGATCATTTTAGGTCTATGCTTTTTTGCAAGATCTCTTATCTGATCAAAATCAATTAAACCCGTTCCCGGATCCACCTTGTAATCGATAAAGTTGTAATTTATACCGGAAAAATTTACAGGGCTGCCATGGGTTAAGTGTCCCCCATTAGACAGATCCATTCCTAAGACAGTGTCCCCATGGTTTAACACAGCAGTATATACGGCAAAATTTGCACTTGATCCTGAATGAGGCTGAACATTGATACATTCCGCGGAGAATAAAGCCTTGCCACGTTCCCTGGCCAAATCCTCAACCTCATCCACATGTTCACATCCACCATAATATCTTTTCCCCGGATATCCTTCAGCATATTTGTTCGTTAAAACACTTCCGGTAGCTTCCATTACGGCCTTAGAGGTAAAGTTTTCAGAAGCGATCAATTCGATTTTATTTCCTTGTCGATGGGCTTCTCTTTGTATCATTTCATATAAAACAGGGTCTGTTTTTTCAAGGCTTGTAAAATTCATGCTGTTTATTCCTTTCACTATATAAATTCGCTTGTATTATAACGGAATACGGGTTTTTCTTCAAGGTGTTTTGCTAAAAAATGATGTTTTCTACCGCAATCTATGATATACTATGGAAAAACTATTGCTTAATAGTTCACTTTGTATATGAATTACATCGTTTTGAAAATCATTGAATAATTATTCAAAAGGAGTTTTTAACCATGTCTAACATCATCAATTTAACCGAAGAAAACTACGAAAATGAAGCACTAAAATCATCCATTCCCGTATTGGTTGATTTTTATGCTGACTGGTGCGGACCTTGCCAGGCGCTGTCCCCGGTTCTCGAGGCCGTAGCTGACAAGTATGTTGGGAAAATTAAGATATGCAAGCTTAATATCGATGCCAACCGTAAATTGGCCATATCTAACAGAGTCATGAGCATACCCACCCTCTTTTTCATAAAGGATGGTGAAATAGTAGACCGTGTCACAGGCGGTCTTGCCCAGCCAGCTTTGGAAAACAGATTGGATGCTTTGCTATAAGAGTGTGCAATGATTCTTCCTTCATGGCTTAGCTTATCAAATATAATTACGGCAACCTATGCCATAAGCATAGTAATAGCCTTTACCATTATATTTCTGGAAAGAAAAAACCCTTCAGCTACGTTAGCATGGATTTTAATATTATTCATGATACCCGGTGTAGGGATTCTTTTATATGCCCTTCTATCACAAAATATGGCTAGGAAAAAAATCTTTCAGCTAACGAACTTCGAGCATACTTTTATCGACACCTCCCTTCAGGAACAGATAAACAGCATGAAAAATCGCCAGTTTGTATTTGGGAATCCTGAGGCCAGGAAGTGGAAGGATATGATACTTTTAAACCAGACCTACGGTGGTTCCTTCTTTACGCAGGATAATAGACTTTCCATATTTACACATGGCTCACATAAGTTCGATAGCCTTTTATTGGATATTAAAAATGCCACTCACACCATTAATGTAATGTATTATATAGTAAAAAATGATACAGTGGGCAGGTCACTAATAGATGCCCTGACCGAAAAAGCGCGTGAAGGTGTGGAGGTTAGACTTCTTATAGATGCCATGGGGGGTAGGCAACTCAGTGACCGTCACCTGATAAAATTCAAAAGAGCCGGAGGGAAATACGCATTTTTCTTTCCACCTAAATTTAAGTACTTCCATATAAAGCTAAATTATAGAAACCATCGTAAAATGGTTATTATTGATGGTGAAATAGGCTATATCGGTGGCTTTAATGTTGGCAATGAATATGTCGGTAAAAAGAAGAAATTTGGAAACTGGCGAGACACCCATTTGAGAATTACGGGAAGCAGTGTTCAGGACATAAATGCCAGATTTCTTCTTGACTGGCGATTCGCATCAAAGGAGGAAGTCTTTTTATCTGCGGCATACTACAGTGAAAATATGCAAATGGGAACTACGGGGGTTCAAATCGTATCCTGCGGTCCTGATTCCCCTCGCTCAG
This sequence comes from Anaerovoracaceae bacterium, assembly GCA_050953445.1. Lineage (GTDB taxonomy): Bacteria > Bacillota > Clostridia > Peptostreptococcales > Anaerovoracaceae > JBMNMS01. Next base: position 225,896 of record JBMNMS010000002.1, on the reverse strand, counting down.
AAATAAAACAGGCCTATTTGAAAATGATTTCATCCGCCAAAAAAAATATATATATACAAACACCCTATTTCGTCCCGGATGCCAGCATAATGGAGTCCCTTAAAAATGCCATTTTTTCCGGTGTAGATGTTAGAATAATGATTCCTTGTATGCCGGACCATATGTTCGTTTACTGGGCAACATACTCTTACGTAGGAGAATTGCTTAATGCGGGGGCGCGAATATATATCTATAACAATGGTTTCCTTCACGCAAAAACACTTTGTGTGGATGGCGAGGTGGCTTCAGTTGGATCCGCCAATTTTGATATACGGAGCTTTGAATTAAACTTCGAGGCTAATGCCTTCATCTACGATATGGCAGATGTCTACAAACTGGAAGCAATTTTTGAATCGGACATGGTGGAATCTGAAGAATTAACAAAGCAAAAATATCGAAACCGATCTATTGTAATAAAGTTTAAGGAATCAATTTCAAGGCTGCTTTCCGACCTGCTTTAATAATTAATTTTAAATTTTTATTGACAGCCCTTTTCGTTAATGCTAACATTGTTCTATAAACCGTAGACGGGGAAGTAAAATCGCAAAATCGGTCAATAGCGAATCCGGGATGGTGTAAGCCGGATGGATGCGGAGGCGATAAATGGGCCCCTGAGGGCAATGCGAAAGAATTCTATTCCAGTAGCTGCGACGCTTGAGCCGGCGTTATCGGGCTAAGGGTGTGTTAGCACTCTGCAAAGAGGTTATACTATTTGAGTATAGCAAACAAGGTGGTACCGCAGGCAAACGCTTGTCCTTGTAACAGGATAGGCGTTTTTTTATTTGGGATCGCCTCTCCATATATGCAGAGAGTAGCCCTTTCGTTATTACCAAATGCATTAGAATGAATCGAAAGGAGAAATCAAAATGAAAAAGAATTATGATGTGGATTTCAAAACTTATTTAAGGGATTATCCCGACAAGGAGGGGCGCTTTGGCACCTACGGAGGCAGCTACCTCCCCCCTCAATTGATTCCAGCCTTTGAGGAAATTACGGAGGCATATTTGACCATCTGCCATTCTGCACAGTTTATCAGCGAGCTAAGACGAATTCGTAGGGAGTTTCAAGGCAGACCTACCCCGGTATATCATTGTGAACGCCTTTCAAGAAAATTAGGAACTACCCAGATCTATTTGAAAAGGGAGGATTTGAATCACACCGGAGCCCATAAGCTGAATCATTGTATGGGGGAAGGACTTTTGGCAAAATATCTTGGCAAGAAGAAACTTATTGCTGAAACAGGGGCAGGTCAGCATGGTGTTGCCCTCGCCACTGCGGCAGCATATTTTGGCCTGGAATGTGACATTTATATGGGTGAGGTGGATGTGGCCAAACAGGCTCCCAATGTGTCCCGGATGAAGCTGCTTGGAGCCAGAGTTATTCCGGTAACCCACGGTCTTAGAACACTAAAGGAGGCCGTGGATGGGGCCTTTGAGGCATATATGAACGAGTATAAAAATGCCATTTACTGCATAGGTTCTGTTGTAGGCCCCCACCCTTTCCCACTTATGGTAAGAGATTTCCAGATGGTGGTGGGTGAAGAAGCTAAAAGTCAATTCATCAAGATGACAGGAATACTACCCGATAGCATAGTGGCATGCGTTGGAGGAGGAAGTAACTCTATCGGATTCTTTTCCGCATTTCTTGACGAACCCGTGGAAATCTATGGCATTGAGCCCATGGGTAAAGGCCACAAGCAGGGTGAACATGCGGCGAGCATAACCTATGGGGAAAGAGGAGTTATGCATGGCTTCGAGAGCATCATGTTGAAGGACGAAGAGGGAGAGCCGGCTCCGGTTTACTCAGCGGCAAGCGGCCTTGACTATCCATCTGTGGGGCCGGAACATGCTTTTCTCCACGAATTAGGACGGGTAAATTATGCCTACGCCACAGATGAGGAGGCCATGGAGGCATTCTTCCTGCTCAGTCGCTACGAAGGGATAATCCCTGCTATCGAAAGCGCACATGCCTTGGCCTATGCCATTAAGATGGCCAGAGAAAAGGATAACCCAAAAGCAGTCCTGGTAAATCTGTCAGGGAGAGGAGACAAGGATATGGATTATGTCATCGAAAACTATGGATATGGTGAAAAATTCTTAAAATAGAATAGCTGTATAAAAAGCACCCCTTGTAACATATTAGAAATAATATGAATATGAGGGGTGATTTTCATGCTCGGAATCATTATGAGTATTGCCGCTGGAGCAGCAATGAGTTTGCAAGGGGTTATAAACACACGTTTAAGTGAACGAATAGGCCTTTACGAATCCAACGCCTTTGTTCAGGGAACAGCTTTCATTTTTGGGGCTGTGGCCCTTTGGCTGTTAAGGAAGGGGGATTTTTCCGCCATAACTCAGGTCAATAAAGTTTATTGGATGGGTGGTCTTTTAGGTTTTATTATAACCATAACGGTTATGTTAGCCATAGGAAATTTAAGTCCCACCTATGCTATTTCCATAATTCTAATATCCCAGCTGCTTGTAGCGGCAGCAATAGATGCTTTTGGATGGCTGGGCACTGATAGAATCCCCTTCCTTTGGACAAAATGGATAGGGCTGGCTTTAATGATTGCAGGTGTTATCGCCTTTAAATGGGAGCCCGGGGCAGGATAGACTAAAGTACCAAACAAATCATATGCTCCCTTCCCTCATCGGAAACTTTTTGTAAAGATTTTTGCAGCTTGATTCTGATGGATTCGGGTACGCTTGTGAGTTTGCTTTCCATCTGTTCGGTTACCATCTCTTGCAGGGATTTTCCAAATATATTTGTATTCCAAATCCTGCTCGGATCACTTTCGAACTCATCTAAAAGATAGTTTATCAGATCCTCACTTTGGCTTTCACTCCCAACGACAGGTGCAACCTCCGTGCTTACACTGGTCTTGATAATATGCAGCGACGGTGCTTGTGCCTTTAAACGTACTCCAAATTTGTTTCCCTGTTGAAAAATTTCCGGTTCTTCCAAAATCATATCGCCGAGTTCAGGCTGAACTATTCCATAGCCTTCAGTCTCAACCTGTACCATGGCACTGGCCAGTTTTTCATAGGCCTTTTTAGCCTGGGAATAATCCCTAATAACTTCGAAGAAATGTCCATCATTTCTAATCTGACAACCCATAATTTCACCTATTACCTGGTAAAACAGCCCATCAGATGCCTCCATTTCCACTGCTATGGCACCGGTTCCCAAGTCCATCTCTCGTACTGTAACCTTTTTCAGAATTTGCCCATCAGCTAATTGAACCACACCATCCTTAATATCCCTTATGTTTTCAAATCCAAGGCTAAAATCTTTAATATCGTTTAGTATAGCGGTCTTGATGGAATGGTCTTTGGGAAGGCCATCAAGAAATGTCGGCAAATAAAATTCTATTTCGGATGGGGGGAATTGATAAAGTAGGTGTCTTAGAATATTCTCCACATCGTCAACCCTCATTTTCGCACAATTCGTTGCCAAAACAGGAACGTTATACTTTTTTTCCAGCATTTTTGCAAGTTCAATCGCTTTGTCCCCTTCCGGTTCTGTGGAATTAAGCACTATAATATAGGGTTTATCCTGTTCAGCTAATTCCTTTACAACCCTTTCCTCCGCTACAAGGTACTCTTCCCTGGATAAATCGCCTATTGTACCATCGGTGGTAACTAATATACCGATGGTGGAATGGTCGGATATAACCTTCCTTGTTCCTATCTCAGCCGCTTCTTCAAAGGGAATTTTCTGCTCATGCCAAGGAGTATTAACCATGCGTGGCAGCCCCTCCTCCAGATGACCAACGGCTCCGGGGATCATATACCCTACGCAATCCACTAAACGAACCTTAAATTTTAAGTTTTCATCAAGGATCAATTCAGCCGCTTCCGGGGGTATGAACTTTGGCTCTGTCGTGGTTATAGTTCTCCCGCTTCCGCTTTGCGGCAACTCATCCCTGACCCTTTCCCTTTCATAGATATCTGCCATATTTGGAAGAACCATAAGATCCATAAATCTTTTTATGAAAGTCGATTTCCCCGATCTGACAGGACCTACTACCCCCGCATAGACACTGCCTCCTGTTCTTTCTGCAATGCTCTCATATATATTTATACTTTTCAAACAATACCCCTCCCTTTTCGCCTAAGCGTTGCCCTTTTGGGTTCGCCATGTCTGTACAATATATTAGGGTAAGGCATAGTTTAGAACAAAATTTACGAGGCATCAAAGGATGCCCCGCCCATCATTTTGTTCATTCAATTTTATCAAATACCCACGCCGTTAATTCGTTAAGAGAAGGGTGGATCACCATGGAGTTGTTAATCGGGTCGTATGTACCTGTGCTGGGACACATGAGTCTAAGCTCGTCGATTAACTTTTTGTCATCCATTTGAAGCATTTTCCTATTACATTCATAACCTGCATTCATCAAATAGACGAAGGGCTGAAGCAAAACCGAAGCTTGGGGCCCCACAATATGGACGCCTAAAATTCTCCTGTCAAATCCCACTATGACCTTAATAAAACCATTATCGCTATCCCGCGTTTGATACCCCATAGCCCTTCCACCGGTCACTTCAGAATAATGCTTTCTTGCCGCCTTATAAGGGATTCCCTTTTCCTTTAATTCCTCTTCCGTAGCACCCACCCGTGCAAGCTGGGGATTGGTGAATACCGTCCAGGGCACCGAGCTGTAATCCATAGCAACCTTGTCCCCGCTTCCGAACAGGTTGTTGCTCAGTATTCGGGCTTCCTGATTAGCAGTATGTCGGAATTGATATTTGCCGTTTATATCCCCTATTGCCCAGATGTTTTTACGGGAAGTCCCCAGATATTGATTGGTTATTATCCACTCCCTGCCATCAACTTCGACCCCGGCTTTATCCAGGGCAAGGGTGTCTGCATTAGACCTCACTCCGGATGCCACTAATACCTCCCGGCATTTAACCACCGTGACTTCACCTGTTAAAAGGTTCTCCACCGTCACCGCTTTTAGGTCTCCAGCCTCATCGATCGACAGAACCCCGCTATTTGTCATTATTTCAATCCCATTATTTCTAAACTGATTCATGACAAACCGCGATACCTCTTCCTCTTCTTTTTTCAATATCCTATCCGAACGTTCTATGACGGTTACCTTAGTTCCATAGGACGAGAAAATATGTGCAAACTCAGAACTTATTGCACCGCCACCTACTATTACCAAACTATCCCACGGCTTGTCTGGAAACATGGGGCCGAAAAAGGTTTCCGATGTCAGATACCCGGTTTTTTCGGCATTTTTTATGGGCGGAACAAATGTGCGTGCTCCCGCTGCTATTATGAATCTTTCTCCTTGAATAATTTCCTCCTCGTTTTCACCACACCTTACGACCATAGTATCAGGTCCTGTGAATTTTCCGCTTCCATTGTATACCGTCAGATTAGGAATGTTTTTAAGCTTTCTCTCCAGCCTTTCGCTCAGGTTTATCTGTTCCCACATCCTTGCAGATATGACTTCCCAATCGATGCCGGGTCTGGATATGTCCAGACCTATTTTGCGGGCATGCTCCATTTCACGTATTACATCGGCAGGATAAACCAACATTTTAGAAGGTATACATCCCTTCGTCAAGCAGGTACCACCGAATTTGGCCTTTTCTATTATCGCACATTTCAATCCTTTCTCTAAAGCCGCTTCCAAAACCATCAATCCTGCACCGCTACCGATTACAACAACATCATATTTTTCCATCACATATACCTCCGACAACAGTACCAATCTATCATAGGGCCCTTCCCCATAAACTAAATGTATTGCTACCGATCACTTCCACTTGAATCAATTGACCTTCAAGCCCTTCCTCGCCGCTAAAATTAACTAGTTTAAAACCCCCGGTTCTACCCGAATACATATGTTTATCCGTTTTACTTTTCCCCTCAACAAGCACCTGAACGACTCTTCCTACCATGGCTTTATTCTTTTGAAGGGACAGGTCGTTTACCTTTTCAACCAGTCTATTGAATCGAGCATGTTTTACGGCTTCATCTACCTGATCTTCATAATTCTCAGCCGGTGTACCCTTCCTGACCGAATAAAGAAAAGTGAATGCGGAGTCAAATCGGGCTTCCTCAATCAGCTCTAACGTATGCCCAAAATCTTCTTCCGTTTCTCCGGGAAAACCTACTATAATATCAGTGGTTATTGCAATATCTGGCGAAACCATTCGCAGGCGGTTGATAAGATCTAAATATTCCTCCTTTGTATACCTTCTATTCATCCTTTTTAAAACCTTTGTGCTTCCAGATTGCACAGGTAAATGGATATGATCACATAGCTTCTCGCATTTTGCATATGCCTGAATCAGTTTTTCTGAAAGATCCTTTGGATGGGATGTCATAAAGCGTATTCTTTCCAATCCGTCCACCTCATTTAACCCATATAAAAGATCTGTGAAATCCCAAATATTCTTTTCCCCATTTCCCCTATAGGAATTTACATTTTGCCCCAAAAGAGTTATTTCCCTAACCCCTTTTTTGACCAATACACCTGCTTCATCTAATATATCAATAGGTCTTCTGCTTCTTTCCGTTCCTCTGGTATAGGGTACTATACAATAGGTGCAGTAGTTATCGCACCCATACATGATATTTATATATGCCTTGTAGTCATTTTTTCTAAGTGCCGGAAGCCCTTCTATTATTTCCTCCGAGTCCTGCCAAACACTTATAAGCCTTCTATTCTCCTGTGAAAAACTATTTAACAGTCGGGGGAACTCGTGAATATTATGGGTTCCAAAGATTAGATCAACCCAGGGGTACCTGTTTTTTATTTCATCAACCAGATGTTGCTGCTGCATCATGCAGCCGCATATGGCTGTAATTACATCAGGTCTAAATTCCTTGATCTTTTTAATCTGTCCTAAAACGCCAAAAAAACGCTTATCTGCATTATCACGTACACTGCATGTGTTTATTATTATTATATCAGCATCGTTTCTTACTACACTTTCAACCCAGCCCATTTCATGAAGGATTCCTCCAAGGGTTTCTGAATCCCTCTCATTCATTTGACAGCCAAAGGTCAAAATGTGGTAGGTTTTTTTCTTATCCATAGATGCCCCTTTCAATGCTTATCCTATAAAAGGATATCACCTGAAAACTCTTGTTGCAAGACTTGCCAAAACAAAAGAATTGAATTAATGTTGTTATTATGTGAAGGAGGCGATCTTATATGAATAAAAATTGGATTAAACTGTTTGTGGCGGCGGTTTTAGAAGTTGCCTGGGTTATTGGATTAGCCCACGCATACAACATTGTAACCTGGACGGCTACGATTGCCATTATTATAGTATGTAACTACATGATGATAACAGTAGCTCAGGTGCTCCCCGTCGGAACCGTATATGCAGTTTTTGTCGGTTTAGGCACAGGAGGCGCCATCGTTGCGGATATTATTCTATTTGGAGAACCTTTCAAATTGACTGTGATACTCCTTATCGCTGTCCTTTTAATCGGTGTCATTGGCCTGAAGTTAATTACAGATATCGAAAGCAACGATGTTTCAGGGAAGGGTTGTTCATAATGGCCTGGCTCACCTTAATCATAGCAGGTCTGTTAGAGACCTTTGCCATTGCCATGATTAACCGGCTTTCTAAGAAACGTAATTGGCAAACAATTGCATTAATAATCCTAGGATTGGGATGGGCCCTATGTTTTCTCACCTACTCATTAAAAACAATCCCCATGGGAACAGCATATGCAATTTGGACGGGCATCAGTGTGGTGGGAACCTCCTCCATTGGAATGCTCTACTTTGGTGAATCCAGAAGTCGGATAAGACTATTATTTATAGCTTTAATATTAGGCTCAGCCATAGGTCTTAAACTGATTTCGTAGACAATCAAACACTGGCCTGTTTAAGTGAGCCGGTTAATAATTACCCCTATATTGCCTTGCATATTTTATATTACCAGGAAAGGTCTTCATTTTCATCCTTTCTCTGACGGGTCATAAGTTCCTTAACCGCCTGACTTGCATCGGTTTCTTCCTTTATTATCCTGTAAATCTGCTGGGTAATAGGCATGTCCACACCGCAGCCTTCCGCAAGCTGATAAGCTGCTTCCGTAGTAAAAATCCCCTCCACCACCATACCAACTTTTTTTGTGGCTTCAGAGGGCTTCATTCCTTCACCGATCATTATACCGCATCTACGATTTCTGCTATGCATACTGGTACAGGTTACTATAAGATCTCCTATGCCGGAAAGACCGAAAAATGTCTCGGCTTTTGCCCCCAGTTTCACCCCTAATCTGGCCATTTCACGGATTCCCCTGGCCATCATCGCCGCCTTGGCATTGTCTCCATAACCCATACCATCCGAGATTCCAGCTCCTAAGGCAATAATATTTTTTAAAGATCCGCCAAATTCAACACCCGCCACATCCGGGTTGGTATAAACCCTAAGCCAATCGCACATGAATACATCCTGTACATATTGGGCAAGTTTAATATCTGCGGCGGCTGCTACAACCGTTGTCGGCATTCTAAGCCCCACCTCCTCCGCATGGGAAGGCCCCGACAAGACCGCATACTTAGCTCCTGGTGCAAGCTCCTCTGCAATTTGCGAAATTCTTTTCAAGGTTTTCTGTTCAATTCCTTTGGCCACATTCACCAAAATCATATTTTCCTTTAAAAAAGGAAGGGCTCCCTCCAGTGCATTTCTAAATCGCTGGGCAGGTGCGGAAAAAACCACAACCTCAGCCCCATCAATTCCTTCCTCAACAGTAGCTGCAATCTGTAGATTTTTATTAAATGGAATCCCGGGTAGATAAGCCTTGTTTTCCCTGTGCTTTATAAGACCATTAACGTGATCTTCATCTATATCCCACATGGAAACCTTATGACCTTTTGAGGAAAGACTGATTGCAAGTGCTGTCCCCCAGCTTCCCGCACCCAAAACCGTAATTCTCTTTTCCATCTTCTTCTCCTTACCTGCACAAAACAAACAACTAATTGAAAGACCGGGGTTCTTCGCCCCTGATTAACCTCTTGATATTATCCTTATGCTTATACATGATTATTATCGTCATAAGGGTAAATGGAATCAGCATCTGTGGCATAAGAAAATACGCATAAACCGGTAGGGTTAGAGCTGCAAGCATGGCACCCACGGAAACCCTGACGGTAAGCACTATCCCCGCCGCCGCTGCCAATACGCAGAGTATAGCTATGACAGGATTTACTATGATCAAAACCCCAAGCCCTGTTGCTATGCCCTTACCTCCTTTAAATCCAAACAATAATGGCCAGATGTGACCACATAGGACGGCAAGACCGCAAATTACTGCAAGCATCTCGCCTCCAAACCACCATCCCAGCAAAGCAGCACCAAAGCCCTTTGCTATGTCCACAACTAATGTAAATAACGCTGCACCCTTGCCCATCACCCGCAGCATATTGGTAGTCCCCGCATTGCCACTACCCTTTTCTCTAATATCAAAACCGGATGCCTTGCTGATAAGTATTGCCGGGGAAATATTCCCCAAAAAATAAGAGGCCACGATACAGACGAACCACATGATAGTCGGCATACTTGATGTGGCTACAAAATCAGACATATGCTTGTTCTCCCTTCTCTCTAAAAACGAATTTTATCGATGTACCTTCAAAGCCGTAACCTTCGCGAATTTTATTCTCCAAGTATCGGGCATAGGAAAAGTGCATGAGTTCCCTGCTATTAATTTGAAAAGAGAATAAAGGAGGCTTGACACCAACCTGTGTAACATAATAAATCTTCAACGGTCTTCCTTTATCGGAAGGTGGTTGCTTCATCATTGTAGCATCCGTAATCAGGCTGTTCAGCTGGGATGTGGGAATTCTTACCGCCCTGCTTTCGGCTACGTATTTAGATAGCTCCATAACCCGCTCAATCCTTTGGTTTTCTGTAACAGAAATAAAAATGACAGGTGCATATGGCATAAAAGCAAGTTCTCTTCTTATCTCTTTTTCAAACTCCCTCATGGTATTAGTCTCTTTTTTGATTAAATCCCATTTGTTTATTGCAACAAGAATCCCCTTACCCGCTTCGTGGGCCATTCCGGCAATTTTTTTATCCTGTTCACTTACCCCCTGGGAAGCATCTATCATTAAAATACAGATATCAGACCTTTCTATCGCACTAATTGCACGGATCACGCTATATCTTTCAATATCCTCCGTAACCCGACTCCTCCGTCTAATACCCGCAGTATCTATGAGTACAAATTCCTCACCCTGCCAAACGAAGGGGGTGTCTATTGAATCCCGTGTAGTTCCAGCTATATCGCTCACTATAACTCTGTTTTCTCCCACCAATGCGTTGATAAGGGATGATTTCCCCACATTGGGTTTACCGATAACAGCTATTCTGATAGCACCATCCTCTTCGTCTTCACCTTCGATATCCGGAAAGTTATCCATTATCACGTCCAGCAGATCCCCTAATCCCAACATGTTAACAGCCGATATTGGAAAGGGTTCACCTAATCCCAGCTCATAAAAATCGTAGAAATCGTCAGGCAGCTTTGCTGTATCAACCTTATTTACCCCTAACACCACCGGTTTTCCGGTCTTCATCAGCATTGAAGCAACCTCCCTGTCAGATGAGGTAAGACCGTCCTTTCCGTCTACTAAAAAAAGAATTACGTCAGAAGTCTCCATTGCGATCTGCGCCTGCTCTCGCATTTGAGACAATATGATATCTTCTGCATCCGGTTCAATTCCCCCTGTATCTATTATGATAAAGGGCATACCGCGCCATTCGGCTTCTGCATAAATCCTGTCCCGCGTCACGCCGGGGGTATCCTGCACTATGGAAACACGACGCCCCACCACCTTGTTAAAAAAGGTGGATTTTCCCACATTTGGACGCCCGACTACTGCAAGTATAGGTTTTCTCATTGCTCATTTTTCCTTGTTTGTTTATTGATATAGTACATGGCAGATATAGCCGATGGGGAACCTGTTTTCCATCTCCATAAACGACAATAATGCCCCCGCATCACCTGTCCCTATCTTAGGTATCTCAGCCTCTGCCAAAAGCCGGCCTATAAGAGAGTCATCCCTGTAATAAAAATCGATAAAATCGCAATTATGAAGATCGTAAGCCTGTCTCATATCCTTTAAAGCGTCACTGTAAACACAAACCCCATCGATCAATCCATTTTCTGTTGCCTGCCTTGCCGTATATATCCTCCCGTCAGCCAGGCCCTTGACTCTTTCCAAGCCTAAATCCCTCTCTTTGGCCACAATGGCAACAAACTGTTCATAAGCTTCATCCACCAAACCTTGGAATATATCCCTTTGTACACTGGTCATAGGATCTACATAGCTTCCCATGGCCTTATTTGCACCTGAGGTAATGGTAACGGTTTTAACACCATACCGTTCCAGAAATTCGGAAACATCGAAAAAGGTACCTATGGTCACACCGATAGATCCGGTCCAACAGTTGCGATTGGCTAATATCTTATCCGCAGGTGCGGAAATATAGTAGCCGCCGGAAGCCGCCATAGATCCCATATATGCGTACAAGGGTCGCCCTGTACTCTCCTTGTATTCCACCAGTTTAAGATATAACTCATCGCTTTCATAAATTCCTCCTCCGGGGGAATTTACAAATAATACAATCCCCTTGTTACGATCATCCTCCATCATGGAATCTATCGTGTCCAAGGTCCAGCCATGCTGATAACCCGAAGGTATCCCCCAGCTGCTTACATTGTTATCCGCGATTACTCCATCCACGTAAAGAACTCCCACATAAGGACCCTTTACCCTGGAAAAACCGCCTTTATCTGCGTTACAGCCAACCTGGCTTACTAAAAGCCCAATGAGAGCTACTGCAACAACGATACCAAGCCAAATCATCCAGCCCTTAGCCCTTTTTCGTTTAACAGGTTTAACATTATAATCATAATATGCTCCCTCATTCATAGTCTTCTCCTTATTTGATCGATGATTAACTTCTTTATTTTATCACATTTAGTGCAATTAATGCAATTTTAAGCAAATAATATATGATTAACTTATGAAAATGCGGCTTTTTTATCATTTAGGATCTTGTCTTTTTTCAACCGGGGGAATTGCCTCCTTAGTTAATTAAAAAGAAAACAAAAAACTGTTGCATGTGTACTATTAGACATAGTATACTGTCATTAGTAATACATCTACGAATTTCTTAGCAATGAAGAAAGGAGGAGCCTTATGTTTCAATTAGATTTAAAAAACAGAAAATCCATATATGAACAAATCGTGGATAATATCAAGGAACTTATAATAACCGGTATTCTTACGGCAGACGAAAAAATACCATCCGTTAGGGAGCTTTCCAAAACACTGACCGTAAATCCTAACACAATCCAAAAAGCCTATCGGGAACTGGAACGTCAGGGATACCTTTATCCTGCTCAGGGCCTCGGTTCTTTTGTCACTTCACCGGACAAAAGGATACCGGATATTAGAAAGATAAACGAACTAAAAGAAAACATACAGCGTCAAATAAAGGAGCTCAACTATCTGGGCATGTCGACAAAAGAAATCCTCGCCTATGTGGAGGAGATTTTAAAGGAAGGAGTGACATATAATGATACAAATATCTAACCTTAATAAACGTTTTGACAGCTTTCAAGCCCTGTCAGATTTAAATTTAAACGTAAAAAAAGGATCCATATATGGCTTGGTGGGCACCAACGGGTCAGGTAAAACCACCATACTAAAACATGTTATGGGTATACTGAAGCCTAACTCTGGTGAGGTGACCATAAAGGGATTACCTGTCTACGATAATCTTGATATCAAGCGGATTACCGGGTTCATACCTGATGACCTTTATTTCTTTGGCTCCTATACCTTAAAGGAATCCTCCCGGTTTTATGCTACACTTTACCCCCATTGGAATCAGGAACGATATGAGAAGATGATAAGTCTTTTCGGCCTGGATGAAAAAAGGAAGATTGCGCGCTTATCCAAAGGGATGCAAAAACAAGCCGCTTTCATACTAAATATGTCTGCTATGCCGGAATACCTGATTCTGGACGAACCTATAGATGGCCTTGACCCTATTGTGCGAAAGCTGGTCTGGAAATATATCGTAGAGGATGTGGCGGAGAGAGAAATGACAGTGTTAGTCTCATCCCATAATCTTAGGGAGATGGAAGGCATATGTGATTCCATAGGCATATTGGACAGGGGAAAAATGATGATAGAAAGGGATCTGGATGAACTAAAATCAGACATACATAAAGTCCAAGTTGCATATCGCCAACCGGCGGAATCCAGATATGAAGGACTAAACCTGCTTCACCTTGAATCAAGGGGTACTGTGGATTTACTAATAGTTCGTAATCCAAAGGAAGATGTGGAAGCCATAATAGGCAGAGGAAATCCTATTCTTTTTGACCTTCTTCCCCTTTCCTTGGAGGAGATCTTTATTTATGAATTAGGAGGTGGAAACTATGAAATCGAAAGCATCATATTTTAATATATCAGGCACATTGATCCGGGAAAACCTTCGTAGATTTTGGGCTCTTTCCGCCCTTACATTTCTGACATATTTCTTTTCCAGTGTATTTCCCATACTTATATACCTGGGAAAACTGGATCAATTAGCTCGCTATATCGATATGTGCCTGCATAACTTACAGCCCTTCTTTATGATGGCACACCTTTTAACACCGATCTTTGCTGCCATAATAGTCTTCCGCTACCTTCAAAGCACACCAGGATCCACTGTGATGCATGCCCTGCCTTTTAATAAGGCAATGCTTTTTAATAGCGGCCTAATATCGGGCTTCATCCTGATTGCTTCTCCCATCCTGCTCAACGGCCTTCTTTTCCTGGCAATTAGAAGACCTGTACTGGTCAACTGGTGGGGAGGACAGGATGCTTTGCCCGTCGATATTTTTACTTACAAGGCTATCTTAATTTGGATAGCGTCTTCCTTGCTGATTGTAACCTTCATTTATGTCATAGCCATATTCGGCGGTATGGTTACCGGTACCAGTGTACTCCATCTTATAGGTGCCGGTGGCTTTAATTTCCTTGTCCCTGCGCTATATGGCAGCTTTGTCCTTTATTTCATCATGTATCTTTACGGTTTTAATCCGTCGGGAGATTGGTGGCGCACCATGGCCCTGCTATCACCTTATAGCGAAGTGATAGCCAGTTCCGGTGTTTTTACTACCACCAGAGTCATGGGGTATCTGATAGCTATACTTTCCATAACCTTGATTAACGCTGTTCTATATCAAAAGCGCCGGTTGGAAAAGGCAGGGGATGCCATGTCCTTTAGATTCATGGAGCCCGTCATCTGTTATTTGATTACCTTCTTCGGAATGACAGCCATGGGCTTTTATTTCAATGCCTTGGGAGAGGGCCCTGGGGATAGGGCTAATTTCTTCACCTATTTAGGATTTGCATTAGGAACCATAATATTCTTCTTCATAGGTCGCATGACCGTTAAAAAGACGGCTCGCGTCTTTAATATAGAAAGCTTAAAATCATTAGCGATATATGTGGTGATAGCAGGGCTGTTTCTCACCGGACTCAATGTGGATGCTGCCGGTTTTGAAAGACGGATTCCCAATGTGTCTAAAGTGGATAAGGTAACGCTGGACGGCAGTGCTATAACCCCTTCATTGAGTTATAGATTTAATGAAGTAACCTTCAAGGATAAGGATAATATTAAACATGTTGCCGCATTACACAAAACCTTAATAGAAAACAAAAAACATTTCCTGGACAACGAAACCATCCATAAGCTATATCTAACTTTAGATTACAAAAAAGGGAAACAAAAAATCAGCAGAAGTTATCATGTTGACTATATATTCTTCATCGAAAACCCGCATTTTAAAGCCTTATGCGAATCCAAAGAATATAAAGACTATTTGGCACCTTCTAAACTGAAAAGTGAAGCTTTTACCCAAGCCACCCTTTTTCCCTTCTCAGGAAAGAATGAAATATCCCTGGAAGGTGATGAAATCAACTCCCTGCTTCAAGCCTATGAAAAAGACTTTCGTGCCATGCCCTTTGAAGACATGATGGGTGCTAAAAAAACATACTTAACGCTGAATCTGGGATATATCGTCAAGGAAGCTGATCAGGAGAGGCTATGGGAACGCTATGAGAATGCCGAGTATCCAATAACCTCCAACTGTGTCAATTCAATAAATTGGCTTAAAAACAACGGTTATTGGGATGATGTGGCAGTTTCCCCCGATCATATAACTAAAGTTGAATTATATCGGTACCAATACACGGATTCGCCGGACTCCCCTCCCCCCTACTACATGGAGGGAAGTGATGACAAACCCGTTGCCGTGGTATATGATAAGGGAAAGATTAAGAAACTATTAGATAATGCCGATGCTTTCCCCATCGATGAAACCTCCTATTACTATGGCTATTTCTTTATGGAGGATGGTTCGAAAGTGTATAGAGATGAGTACAAAGAGGATTACATGATGGATTCTTCACACTATGGTCCCTCTGAAACACTATTTTTCAACGATGGAATTGATTTTATAAAATGAATTACTGACCATGGAGGTTACCCAAATGGGCAATAAAAAGGGCGTATTAATTGGTCTTATCGTTATGGTTGTCACCGCCTCAACACTAATTGGGATAAAGGCCTTGATTGGTGCCGGAACAGGTGCAAACCTTCCTTTGGTGTCCACAGCCTTGGTATATAAGGATGAAATCCGGGAGGAAATAGCTGTTAAAGGTCTAATTCAAAGTGCAGAAACTGCCTCTATCAGCTCCTCCCTCAATGCGGAAGTCATCTCCGTCAATGTCAAGGTGGGCGATATCGTAAAAAAGGGGCAGCTCCTTGCCAGTTTAAAGCAGGAGGATCAAACCGTCCAAAAATACAACGACGAAATTGAAATGCAGGAATTAAAAAACCAGTATGACAGTGCTCTGGTTTCTTTAAATGCGGCAAAACGAGCCCTGGAAGCATCCCAGAAACTCTACGAAGCACAGGCTCTTTCGGATTCGGATTACCAAAAGGCAAAGGATTCTTACAGTGAGCAAAAAATCATCGTAGACTCCATATCATCTCGTATGGATTTAGCAAGAAAAAAACCTGCCATAGGTCATGAACAATACCTTATTAAAAGTCCCATTGCCGGTACTGTCACCAGGGTAAACACAAATCCCGGACGCTCCGCCTCCTTCACGGAAGATAATCGACCTATGTTCGTGATAGAAGACCTTTCCAAACTCCAAATGAAGGTAAACATAAGCGAATACGACATTATGTCCATAAAACCGGGTCAGGAAGTATTAATTAGCGCGGAAATTTTAGGTGATCATAAGGTTTCTGGCTTAGTGTCCCACATAGCTCCAACGGGAGAACAAAAGGCTCCCGGATCCACTGAAATGGTAATCCCCGTCGTCATCGACATCCAAAAGGAATACGGTTCTCTTATGGCCGGAATAACTGCAAAAGCCCTTATCATTACCGCCAGGCAAAGTGATGCCTTGTTAGTTCCCATAGATGCCATCAGTCAGGATGTGTCGACAAATAAAACCTATGTCTTTATTGTAAAGAATGGGATTCTTAAAAAAGTCCAGGTTGAAATCGGCCTTGAAAGCAATTTGAGTGTGGAAATCATCTCCGGAGGCTTAGTACCCGGAGATGAAATAGTCCTTGCGCCCGGCGAAGACTTCTTCGATGGAATGAAGGTCAAAACCCATAAAAGTCTGGATGCTGAGAAAGGTTGAAGGATCTATGGGAAATAATGAATTGATTAAAACCAACAACCTTTCAAAGACATATTTCAATGGCAACATAGGGGTAGAAGCCTTAAAAAATGTTAATCTGACCATTTGCCAAGGGGAATTCATAGCCATAATGGGCGCATCCGGTTCAGGAAAGTCCACATTGATGAATCTTCTTGGATGCCTGGATCGTCCCACCAAGGGCACCTATACTCTGGAAGGCATAGACACAAGCGGTTTAAGCGACAATGAGCTTTCCTATGTGAGAAATAGGAAAGTAGGCTTTATCTTCCAATCCTTTAACCTTATACCCAGAACGAATGCCCTAAAAAATGTAGAGCTGCCAATGATCTACGGGAAGATACCCGGGGTGGAAAGAAGGGAGAGAGCCTTAAAACTTCTGGATGATGTAGGCCTATCAGATAGGTGGCACCATTTGCCTAATGAACTTTCAGGAGGCCAAAAACAAAGGGTGGCAATAGCACGGGCATTAGCCAACCAGCCCCCCATAATACTTGCAGACGAGCCAACAGGTAATTTGGATTCCCTTTCATCAAAGGAGATAATGGAAATCTTCACAAAACTAAATCGTGAAAATGGCAATACGATTATTATCGTCACGCACGAACCAGAAGTTGCCGCCTACACCGACAGAGTTCTTACCTTCAGCGATGGTTTCATGATCAGCGATACCCTTAGCAGTCCATCGGAAAAGGAGGAAGGATAATGTTATTTCTGGAAAATATTAAACTGGCCCTAACAGCTATCGGCTCCAACAAGATGAGATCCTTCCTTACAATGCTGGGCATAATCATCGGAATAAGCTCCGTAATAGCCATAACCTCCATTGGTTCCTCTGCTCAAAATGCAGTGAGCAAAGAATTTGAAGGCTTTGGTGCCGGCTATATGTTTCTGATGATGGATTGGCAGTTAGCTGAAAACTACATTTCGGCGGACCGGATTTTTACGGAAGATGATATAGAAGCCTTAAATAGCCGCTTTCCCGAGGACATTCTATATGCAGCCCCCTACGCATATTTGCCAGGGGAAACTAAGATAGGACGTAGGAATGCAGGTGTAACCATGATAGGTGTAGACGATAATTATGACTCATTCGTCTCAAAAATTCAAATAATTCACGGGCGCATGATAAACGAAAGGGATGTTAAATCAAAACAACCCTGTACGATCATTGATGTTAAAGGGGCAAAGTATCTTTTCGGAAAAGAAAATGCTGTAGGTGAGAATCTCCCGGTTACCATCGATGACACACCTTTAGACCTGACGATTGTAGGCGTATATGAACTAAAGCCCTCAATTTTTACCGGTCTTAGTATGAACGACTCATATGAGTGTTATGTGCCATATTCACTGCTAATCCCTTCCGGAGAAAGCTTCAACTATATTGAAATATATGCTAATCCGAAAAAAGATTTGAACCGACAGGGTCAATCCTTTGTAGACTACTTAAGCCTTATCAAAAACAAGGAAAAGGGCTCCTATATCTTTGAATCCGCCGAATCTCAGCTGGGCATGATAAACAATGTTCTCAACATACTTTCCCTGGCCATAGGTGCAATTGCAGCCATTTCCCTATTGGTAGGCGGAATAGGTATCATGAATATAATGCTGGTATCTGTTACAGAACGTACACGTGAAATAGGAATAAGAAAAGCTCTGGGAGCAAGGACAGGCGATATCCTTACACAGTTTCTTACGGAAGCCATGATATTGGCTGGTATCGGCGGCATCATAGGCACATTGCTGGGAATGGGAATCGCAACCCTTGGCATGGGAATTGTCGGAATTAAAATGGTAATAAAACCTTTCTATATTATTTTAGCTGTCACGTTCTCCGCAGGAGTAGGTTTGTTTTTCGGCTTCTTCCCAGCTAAAAAAGCTGCACGCCTGGATCCTATTGAATCCCTGCGTTATGAATAATGGATGGAGATGATAAAATGTCAAGAGATCCTTTGGAAATACGTATAGAAATACTCAAATATGTTTATCGGCTGACCGATATGACCTCTAATAAGTATGTTAAAATTTTTCCCGATCAAATCGAAGGATATTTTTACAACGATATGAAACAAGAGCTTCAAATTTTAAAAGAGAAGGGTCTTCTGGATTACACCAGCAGCTTTCTTGGTCGAAGCTTCCAAATAATGATGACTGAAAAAGGGATAAAATTTGTGACCGATGGCTATGGCATCCTGTCACTTCCCGAAGGCCAAAAGAAACAGGCGCTTAGCAATCACCTAAGCGCCCTTAAAATCTGATCAATAGGATTTAACCTCAATCTCCTCTTTTAGCTTCAGGATGAAACCTTCAATATCCATCTCGCCCAACTCCCCTTCCTTGCTTGAACGGACGGAAATATTGCGATTCTCCATTTCCTTTTCCCCTATGACTAAAATATAGGGGCTTCTCTGGTTTCTTGCCTCCCTTATTTTAAAACCAATTTTTTCATTTCGTCCATCCACCTCTATGCGCAGTCCTTCCCTTTTAAACGCTTCTTCCAACTCATAGGCGTATTCATTAAATCTTTCTGTAACAGTTAATATCCTCGCCTGAACAGGAGCAAGCCAAAGGGGAAATTTCCCCGCAAAGTGTTCTATCAATATACCTATAAAACGTTCCATGCTACCAAAGATTACACGGTGTATCATTACCGGTCTATGCCTTTCTCCATCCCTTCCAACATATGTCAGATCAAAACGTTGAGGCATCTGGAAATCCAGCTGAATGGTACCACACTGCCAAGTTCGCCCAATACAATCCTCTAAATGAAAATCTATTTTAGGACCATAAAATGCGCCATCACCCTCATTTATTGAATACAAGATACCCTTTTCCTCCAAGGCCTCCCTCAGATTATCTATGGCCATGGCCCACTCTTCTTCGGTTCCCATAGAATCCTCCGGCCTTGTGGAAAGCTCCACATGATACCTGAAGCCAAATATTTTATATACATAATCAATAAAATCTATAATACCTATGATTTCATCCTTTACCTGTTCGGGAAGCATGAATAAATGGGCATCGTCCTGCGTAAATGTGCGAACCCTCATCAAACCGTGCAGCGCTCCGGAAAGCTCATGCCTGTGAACCTGACCCATTTCTGCCACCCTCATAGGAAAATCTCTGTAACTATACATTTTTCGCTTGTATGTTAACATGGCTCCAGGGCAATTCATAGGCTTAATTGCATAATCCCTATCGTCAATTTTTGTAAAATACATGTTGCTTTGATAGTGATCCCAATGTCCGGAGGTATGCCAAAGCTCCTCTGAAAGAATCAGCGGAGTTTTAATCTCCTGATAACCCCTCTCACCATGGGCTTTGCGCCAAAAGGCTTCTAACTCATTCCTCAATATCATGCCATTGGGCATGAAAAATGGAAATCCGGGTCCCTCCTCACACATCATGAAAAGATCCATTTCTCTTCCAATTTTACGGTGATCCCTCTTTCTGGCTTCCTCTAACATGTTTAGATAATCCGTCAACATGGCCTGGCTGGGAAAAGATGTTCCATATATCCTCTGGAGCATCTTATTCTTTTCGCTTCCCCTCCAATAAGCACCGGCCACACTGGTCAATTTTATGGCCTTTATTGCGGCTGTTGATCCCTTATGAGGTCCGGCGCAAAGATCGATGAATTCTCCCTGTTTGTAAAAGGAAATCACCTCATCCTCCGGCAAATCATTAATAAGCTCAACCTTATAGTCTTCCCCCTTTTCCTCCATAAGCTTTAGGGCTTCATCTCTGGACAATTCAAAGTATTCTAATGGCAGGTTTGCCTTTATTATCCTCTTCATTTCCTTTTCAAGTGCCGCAAGGTCTTCGTCGCTAAACCTGTGCTCTAAATCGAAATCATAATAAAATCCTCCCGAAATTACTGGCCCTATGCCTAATTTGGCTTGCGGAAATAAGCGTTTAACAGCTTGTGCTAAAATATGCGAAGTAGTATGGCGAAAAGCGTGGCTATCCTCCCTTGATTCAAACAATTTGAATTCCTGTTCTTTGGCTTCATAAGCCGAATTACACTGGCTACACATAATTTTCTCCTCATTCAATATCATATTATTGCAGTGATATAACAAAAAATAAGCATTGCACAGTCAATGCTTGAATCTTCGTATTCTTTGATTAAATGTTCTGCTTCATATATAATTATATTTGTTGAAGTAGTTTTGTCAATAAGCTGTATTGCGAAGAATGAAGGTGTGTATATCATGAATAAAAAGAAAATCGTTTTTTTGGGCAACAGCATAGTAAACGGCTATCCATTACCCAGAAGCCAGTGCTTTGTCAGCTTGTATAGGAATGCTACAGGCCACGAGGTAATAAATAAAGGTCAAAATGGCAGTGTAACATCGGAATCCCTTAGAAGATTAGAAGATGATGTCATATCCCATAAACCGGATGAAATGTGGTTTATGGGTGGAACCAACGATTATATAATGAATGTTACCGATCCGAAAGGAACTCTAAATCTTCTTGTGAAAATTGCCAATAAACTGAAAAGTGAAAACATCTTACCGATTTTTATGATACCCTTGCCTATTGACCCGGACATGGCATCCAAACTATGGTTCCCTGAGCCTGACTATATACGAATTTCGCTGAAAATAGTTGAATTGCGTAAACTCATGCTGGAGTATGGAAGAGAAACAGGCATACGCATAATAGATACCTATACCTTTTTCTCCTCCCTCTACGATGATACTAATAAGGAGGATTATCTGTATGATGGTCTGCATCCTACCGCATTAGGTCACCGAGCCATTGCAGATTTTTTGTTAAGCCTTTAGGCTATGGGAGATAGCAGATATCTGGCCTTGCGTTCAACCTCAATAACCTCCAAAAAAGGCAATCTGAAAAGGTCGGGGGTATCCATATGGAGGGTAACGGTAACCGATGGTATCTTATCTTCATCCAGATAACCCTTTTCATCATCCTGTATGACAATATCATAGAGCAATTCCGCCCCCGACGGAATCATAGGTGAAGATATCAGCTGTTCAATAGTATAATCCATGTATTCTGTCGCCTCTTCCATCGAAATCGCCATGACTCCGTTTCCATAGGACTCCTCATCATAATATAGGGCTGCGCTTGCTGCACATTCTTCCGCCTGATACTTTAGAAAAGTGCGAAGCTGAATATAACGATTCATATCCCCTTGAAAGGATAAAAACGAAACGTTAATCATAAACAGCGATATGAAAACAAGAAATACTTTCACAACCCGCCTCCCTCCTTATTTCCATCGTTATCAATCCGGCAGTCTTTCACTGGCTGCCGTTCCCTCTATAGTATACCGTCCCCTGTTTTCCTTTGCCTCCAGGCCCATAAGCTTTCCCCCTGCCATAAGTCTTTCAATGGGTATAGAAATTTTATAGTGTATGATACCCCGTCCAGTTACCGAATCGAAATGATTTACCCTGTACTGCCGGCTATCGGTAGCCTCTATCTCTATATCCTCATAATCTATACCCAACTTGCTATGGAGTCGCTCTTTTAGACTATGCCTTATTTCATCGCTAAAATACCCTTCCTGCCTTGCCTGTTCCTTGGCAGCGTAAACCTCCTCCTGGAATTGGCTTACCATAGCGCTATTTTTTTGATCCAGGGTGTACTGAGCCAAAAATATTAACAATATAGGCAAGACGCTGATTAACACTATCAATTGTTTCATCTGACACCATCCTATGGGGTACCCGACCTAAACTGTATCTCATGCTGCCACGATTCCTTCATTATATTGGCGATGGAATTTTCCTGGTCTCCTGCTATCAATCCTGCTAAAACAAGTCCAAGGGATACCATGGCAAGCATAACTATCAATTGCTTCATTTCGATCACCTCATTCCCCAAAAATCGACATCTCCACCTTACTATTGGTTGCTTCCGCAATGGATTTTGCATTATCCTTAAAATCCACAATAAATCCTGCAATAGCCACACCTAAAATTACCATTGCTATTAAGACTATTAACTGTTTCATCTCATACCTTCCTTTCATTTTTACTCAATAAAATAGCATTAACAATTCTCTTTGGTCTACATAGTAACCGACGTAAATGAAATTAATAAAGATAACCATTATATTTACAACTACGGGTAAGTAAATTAAATCACTTGCGGTTTCATCCCGCCGCTTTTGAGCGGTAATTCTCATTTCCCGGATGTTCTTCTGATGGGACAGCAATACCTCCATCAGGTGGTGGGCTTCTATGGCATCCCATTGGATTAAGAGCCTTGCAAAATCTCTACCTATATCAGTATCCACCTTTTCGGAAAAATAGGCCACCGCCTCTCCTGGCTGATTCTGTCTTAGCATTTGGAGCATCCTTCCAAAGTAGGGTGCCAGAATCCCGTTGCGCTTTACCAGAAGTTCAATTACAGTATCTGCGGAATAATGACTGCCCCTTCCCAAAATTGTTATGTTTCTTAAAAATGAAATAGCCTCATAGATTTCCATATCCATTTTGTTCTTTTTACTTCTATGGAACAGATTTTCTAACACGGAAGATACTTTTAGCAAAATTTCTCCAGCAAAAGAGTATCCTTTTCCAATTCTAAATGGATAGGGCTTTCCGTAAAAAAAAATTGTATAAATTCCTGCAACAAACAGTACAATTAGAGCGAAGTATACTAAGATGACAATATGCATAAAAACCCCCTAAAAATCAAATTTTTGATTAGTAATAAAAGTCACCGCAAAAAGATTAAAAAGGAAGAGGAGGCCTATTATCATAAACATCAAAAGTCCCTGGCTTGTCCTGAATTGATTATCCATAAAGTCCCACATAGGGGTATCCAGATAACGTACCGCCATAACCCCTGTAATCAGGTAGGTAAAAGGGACCATGAATACTGTCATCTTAACCGATTCACTATTAAGTCTTTTCCTTTCCTCAGCCAATGCAGCCGCATCTCTCAGTTGAATTAGAATATCCTCTAAACCCATGGATATATCGATTCCCGCGGTAGCGGACAAATATATGTTATGGGCCAGCATCCGCCCCCAATTGGTATCCGTGCCATAGGAAAAGGCATCGGTATTCTGACGTATTTTCGCAGGATCACCGCTTCCCCTAAGCTGCAAAAGCAAGGTAAAAATAAGCTTTCTGCTCACCTTAAACCTACCTGTAGAATTGACAATCCCCTCAAGGGTCTCATAAATGTTGCCTCCTGTTATACGATATTGACGAAGGAATTCCGTCATTAGTGGAATTCCCTCATGGCTGCCTTTTCTTCTCATGGTCTCCAAGCGAAGATATAGGATCGCAAAGGGCAGCAGACCTCCTGCAATGGCTAAGGATAGTGATGACAATAAGGATAAGTTCTTATTGAATACGACCATCATCCCCAGGAAAACAAAACCGCTGATCAAATATAACATTCGGGGATTTATGCTTTTACCAGTAATCGTTGCCAGGGATTTGGAAACCCATTTATCTACAGGATTGTTCCCTCCTCTTCCTCCCTGCCCTTTAAAAAACTCCTTTGCAAAAAAATATACTTCCCTACCAAAGATGAGGTACCAGCCTGCTAACGCCGGTAGCAGAATTATCACAGTAAATAACATGACATAAAGCTCTTCCTTAAGCATCTTTCGTTTCTCCCATGGGGTAGGTTCTGGACAGGTTCTCTAATTCATCGGAAAACCTTTGAAAGCCTGTCCTGCTTTCCTCTATTCCCCGCTCCTCCTTATCCTTTCCCATTACATATTTCCACTGCCAGGTATCACCTGCATAGTCATAGGTACAGATCCTTTCAATGCAAATTTCACCTGACAATCCATCCAAAGACATTTCATAAATCCCCCTTAATCTTTTCTGGTTCTTGTCTTTTAACTGAATAAAGTGGAAAATATAATCGAAACATCCCGCCATCTTTTTAGCTATCAATTCCAACGATCCACCGGTCACCTTTATTATCTCCCATGCCGCATCATAAGGAAAATCCATAGGCTCCCCTGTGTGAAAGGTCATTTTCATCCTACGAGTACCTTTAGCAGCCATCCGCATAGCTAACTCCAATGCAACACCGTCCCTCGCTTCCGCCATTATTATATAGTCGCCATCGCTTCTCAGAAGGTTTTTCGAAATCGAGGATAGTTTTTCCCCGTCCGCTAATACCTGCACTATCGGTGCCTTCGGCATAAGCCTTTCCATTGGTATCTCCGGATCTGTTTCAATTATAACCCCTTCTAAGTTAGGATTTTCATAGCTTTGCCAGGTAGATAAAAAGGTGGACTTTGCCGTTCTCACGGCACCGGTGAATACTGTGTTGTACCCAAGCTCCACCATGCTTTCAAAAAGAGGAATAGCCTCCTTAGGTATGGTTCCACGGGCAGCCTGCTCTTCAAAATTGTATCTGGGTACGATATAGCGTCTGAATATTATTACATCCTGATCCTTTTTGGTCATAGCCCCCCTGAACACAGTAATCCTGGTACCATCCAGCAGATAGACCTCGTGAAAATCTTTATCCAGCCTCTCCTCCGGAGTGAGGAGCAGAAAAGCCCGAATCAACTGATCTCTTCTCTCCTTGCTGATTTGTTGCGGCATCAACTTCATGCTTCCCTCATGCATAAAATAGATCCTATCCCCTATTATCTTGGCAGAGCTGCTGGAATCATACCCGGCCCCAAACCATTCTGCAATTCCCGCCATCCCCCAATTTTCGTGATAAACCCCATCTGCCAAACACTCGTACCAATTGGGATAATCAATCCTTCCTGCACCAAATTTTTCAATCAGTAAATTGATTTTTTGTTTAAAGTAGGCAACCTCATTTTCATACCCTATGATCGCTTTTTTTTGTAATTCCAAAACCTTTGAGTAATCCCCCTCAGTCTCCCATTCCCCCATAAATTCATCCCGTATCTGTTTGCAAAGGGTACTAAAATCAATGGGATTAGCCCCTTCTCGTCTTTCAAATTCTGACAGATAGGACTCTAAGTGAAAGTCCTCCAAAAGGCTTTCCTTTTGCCCTCTATGGGGAGATAACCTGCTCCCTTCAGGATGCAATTGGCGATACATTTTATTTCCTCCGTATACCTTCCATTTTTGTAGTTTAAAAATGTTCTTCTTTCAATTTCAGCCAGTCTATCATAGTTTGTTTCAGATATTTTAAAGACCTTATCCTCTTCCGCATCTATGCGCCTTGCAATATCCTTTAATCCGTAGCGGTCATCACTCCTATACTTATTCACTACAAAATTATTGAAATGAATTTCCAGTCGCTCATACCAGCCCTTTAATCTGTCGTACCTTTCCAAACCAAACTCCTGCTGCGTCAATACGCAATAGGTTTCATCGGCCCCTTTCAAGGCTCCGACGGCCAGTCCATCATCCAACTCTCCCCCGCAATCTGTTATTATGAGATCGATGCTATCCTTTAATCGATTTAATATCGGTGTTACTGTTTCAGGATGGTATCGCCGTTCCTTTCCAATGCCGAAGCTGCTGTTAAGAATGTATAAGTTATTCATTACACGGCAACCTTTAAGCAATTCATTTACCGAATGGACTTGACTATCCAATGCGACCCGGAGATTATCCATGGTTTCTCCAGCCATTGAAACATAACCAGTTCCCCCTTTTCCGTTAAAAGCCATGAGCAAAACTTTTATTTCCTTCATTTCCCTGGCAATTAATTCTGCTAAAGACTGACTTATCATGGTAGTTCCAACCTTGGAATCAACCCCGTGTATAGAAATGACTCTGCTCAAGTTAATTTGTCCCCCTTCTGTACTATTATGATCCTATCAAAGCCACCTTCACCATTTTGCATACAGGCTGTGGCAATGGCATTATACTGCTCAATAGTGGAGATAATCTCAATATGGCTTATCATCGACGTGCTATTCTCCCTATCGATGGCCGCCTTTTTCTTCGCGCCATCCATATCTGTCACCTCGTTTTCATTGTTATCTTTAACAAATGCCACCTGAAATTGGCCAAGATATTTTAAAGAGTTCTCAAGATATAGCTCAACCCGATCCCCTCTTCTAAGGGAGCTGCTCCGCATGGCAATCCATTCCTGGGGTATTTTGAAAAAAGAAAGCCCTTTATCTATGTTAAATTCCTTTTCCGTAAAAAATTGATAAATAAGTTGTTGCTTTTTGAATATCTTGTTATTGGTGGTCTTACCTATTACCTTTTCCATACCCCCCCTGTCTACAGCACCTTCCGCTTTATTATTGCTATCAATTTTTATGATATCTACCATTTCTTTTGTCAAAACCACACCTTCGGGTATCTCCTCCTTTGCAACAAGGATTTCATCCATAAGGAAATGGGATCTCCCTGCTGTTTCCCATATCCCAAACCCTAAAAATGCTATTAAAATCAATGCTATACCTATGAGGGTTCTCCACTGTCTCAATTGATTCACTCCCTTATCTCTTCCTTTATTTTACATTTTATGAATTTATTATATTAAGGCACAATGTATTTGTCAACCATTTCTTCATAATTTTTACATTATTCTTTAAAAAAATAAAGTGCTTTCGCACTTTATTACTCTACCCAAGGGTTTATTTCATAATACCTAGAAATTCCTTAACATTAGCTTCAATATCAGGCGCCCTGAAAACTGAGGCCCCTGCCACTATGAGATTAGCCCCTGCTTCCAATAAGCTTCCCACATTGTTAAGATTAACCCCCCCATCTACTTGTATGGTGAGCTGAGGATTATATAGCTCCGCCATCTCCTTCATCTTTCTTACCTTGTCCAGGGAAGAGGGTATAAATGATTGACCTCCAAACCCCGGATTTACTGACATTATCAACGCTAAATCCAATTGGTCCAGGATACATTCCAATGTGTTTATTGGTGTTGCAGGATTTAATGCAACACCTGCCTTTATTCCAAAGGATTTTATCAGTTCTAAGGTGCGATGGAGATGGATACATGCTTCCTGATGCACAACTATGTATTCAGTCTGCCGGG
The DNA here is from genome assembly GCA_050953445.1 of Anaerovoracaceae bacterium. Lineage (GTDB taxonomy): Bacteria > Bacillota > Clostridia > Peptostreptococcales > Anaerovoracaceae > JBMNMS01. The sequence continues at coordinate 198,170 of JBMNMS010000002.1, read as the reverse complement.
TGACAAAATCCTCAATATATCTTTCAGGATTTTCTATCATCAAATGGACATCAAAGGGAAGCCTGGTTTTACCTATAAGGGATTTCATTACCGTAGCACCATAGGAAATGTTAGGAACGAAATGGCCATCCATCACATCTACATGTATCATATGCGCCCCTGCCTTTTCTACTATACTTACTTCCTCTGCTAATTTTGAAAAATCCGCCGACAATATAGATGGTGCAAGTCTATTCATTTCATCCTCCTAATATGTTTTTCTACCCTGTATTTCCCTTATCTGTTCCTCATAAGACCTATATCGGGAAGGCTTTATCCTGCCCTTTTCCAAGGCATCTCTGACGGCACATCCCGGCTCAGACAAATGCCTGCAGTCATCGTAACGACAGTGCCCTAAAAGATCTGCCATTTCCGGATATAGCTGTGATAGCTCCCCCTCTTCCAACTCCGCCACATCCAGAGATGTGAATCCCGGTGTGTCGAAAACATAGCCTCCATGGGGAAGTTCATAAAGTTCCACATGCCTTGTGGTATGTTTACCCCGCCCGGTTTTTTTACTCACCCCACCGGTTTCCGCAATGTCTCTTCCAAGCAAAAGATTCAATATTGTCGATTTCCCAACTCCGGATGGTCCTGCTAAGGCACTTTTCTTCCCGGCTATCATTTCAGCTAATCTGTCAATACCCTCACCGGTAATACCGCTCACTCCTACTATAGGATACATCCCCCCGTATATTTCCGTTAAACGCTCAAGTTTCTCATTTTCATTTAGATCAATTTTATTAATGCAAATCAAAATCTCCCCATTATTCTTCTCCCCTGCAATCAAAAACCTATCGACTATTCCCAAATTGGTATCGGGTTTGGCAACAGCAGTGACTAAAATCAGACAATCAACATTTGCAATGGGAGGCCTTATGAACACATTTTTTCGGGGCAAAATTTCCTCGATGACACCTTCCGTATCATCGATCACATTGATTAAGACACTGTCCCCTACCCGGGGGATGGTGCCGTCCTTTCTGAATATCCCTCGGGCTCTACACTCATAGGTGGCCTCCCCGGTTCTCACATAATAGAAACCACCAACACCCTTAACTATTGTTCCTTCCATCAATGAATCGCCCCTGTTGTAAAATCAATGCTGTATTCCTTGACTAAGGAGTTGTTAAATAGTATCTTTACCGAACCCCTGCCTTCCCCTGTGATGGAAAGGGTCTCAGATCCGTTGCTCTTTAACCTTTGTTCATAATTGATTGGTGTTCCCACTCCTGAATTATCTGAAACCACAACGGTTAGATAAAAAACCTCGTCCGGTGCCGCATCGTAGGTAACCTTTATGTTGACGGTTCTGGGCTCCGGCGCCGGTTCAGGCCCTTTACTCACCGTAAGCATTACAGGCGTCTTCTCATTAACCGTACTACCGGCTCCCGGGTTTTGAGAAATAACTAGATTTGCTTCCACGCTATTGCTATATTCATATTTTATGGTTCCCCCCAGAGTAAGGTTTGCATTTTCTATTTCATTTTTCGCCTTGTCCAAAGCAAGTCCCTTTAAGGAGGGCACCGTTGTCATTTTAATTTCCTCCCCCTTGCTTATAACTAAATTGATTCTATCCCCTTCCCTTGCCTTATCCCCCGGGTTAGGAGTCTGCCTAATTATAATTCCCTCCGGCTTAGTACTGAAATCCTCTGTAACCATACCCACATTAAACCCGGCATCCTCAATCTCCCGCTTGGCAGTATCAAGGGTTTTTCCGGTAACGTCTGGTACCATTCCTTCTTCCATGCCTTTGCTCACATTTACCTTCACGCTTTGACCCTTTTTTATTTCCATTCCATCCAAAGGCTTTTGTGAAGCTATTTCCCCTTCATCATAGGTAGGGCTGAACACCTCCTTATCAATCTCCAGTTTAAGGCCAAGTTCATCTAAAAGCGTCTCCGCTTCTTCCACTTTCATTCCCAGCAGATCCGGAACCTTAACCTCTTTCCCTCCAACCCCCCCATCCACAAAGTGAAGGACAAGTTGACTGGCAGGAATAGCAAGAATAATGGCAAGCCCAATAGCTAAAAGTTTAACTTTATCGATGTTTCTTTTTCCCTTCCTTGCTCTTTTTTCCATTTTAACCGGTTTAACCTTCCCCCCACCTGCTTCGTGTTCATACTTTTCTGCCGAAAAAAAGTCATCCCTCACTTCCGGCACCTCATCAAGAAAACTAGCCCCTTCATCTACATCTTCGAAAGTTTCGGCATTTTGTTTCGGCTCCCTGTTAGACTTTATTGCCTCCATCACTATGGTTGCTTGCAGATCCCGATTTTCAACAATCTCCCTTTTCTCCATGTTTTCCATAGCATCCAAATTAATCCCTTTAAGGACTTCCAGCATTTCGTCAACGGATTTAAAACGATTGACCTGATATTTTTGGGTGGCTTTGAGGATAACTTCCTCAATCAGTGCAGGAATACCCTTTACAATTTTTGACGGTGGAATCATTTCGTCATTCATATGCATAACAGCCACCGTAACAGGATTGTCCGCATCAAAAGGAACCTTACCAGTGAGCATTTCATACATGACTATCCCCAGCGAGTAAATATCGGATTTATCGTCTACATATCCACCTCTGGCCTGCTCAGGCGAAAAATAATGAACTGATCCCATAACAGTCCCGGTTTTACTGACGATTGTAGCGGCATCTACCGCCTTTGCTATTCCAAAATCGGTGATTTTCGCCGTTCCATCGGAGGTTAATAAAACATTATGAGGTTTGACGTCTCTGTGTATGATGTGATTTTTATGGGCATGACTTAAAGCAGCTCCAATTTGCAAAGCAATACCTATGGCTTCTTCAACCTCCATAGGACCCCTTGTTTTTATTACGTCGGCCAGAACTTCCCCTTCAATTAGCTCCATAACGATATAGTTTATATACCCTTCTTTACCTATATCGTATACATTGACTATGTTGGGATGAGAAAGACTAGCTGCCGCCTGAGATTCCCTCCTGAAGTTTTCTATGAATTTTATATCCTTGGTAAACTCCGGCTTTAAAATTTTTATAGCTACATATCTATTTAAAAGGCGATCCTTGGCCTTGTAAACCACGGCCATACCGCCATCTCCTATCTTTTCAAACAGTTCATAACGCCCTGCAAGTAGTCTGGTTCCCATTGTTTTCACTCCTATCTAGGTATTTCCAAGCATATGACAGTGATGTTATCCCTGCCCCCATGCTGTTTGGCACGGTTGACGAGTTCTTCAGTCAAAACTTCTACATTAAGTGCATTTTTCATAAGCACCTTTATCTCCTCATCGGAAACCTCGTTGTATAATCCATCCGTGCAAAGCAATATTCTGTCACCTTTATAAACATCGAATTGAAAGAAATCGGGAATTACTTCCTCCTCCGCTCCCAACGCCCTGGTAATAATATGTTTGTCAGGATAATCCTCGATTAATAAAGGATCCAACTTGCCTTCCTTTACCAGCTGATTAACATATGTATGATCTTCTGTGATCTGCATCATGTTTGAATCCCTAAACAAATAACCCCTACTATCTCCCATGTTGACCATATACATCCTGTTATCTTTTACATAGGTTAGCAACGCAGTTGTTGCCATCGATGCCTTGTCTCCCCTCATGGCCGATACCCGCAAAACGGATGCATTAGCTTCCTGGAAGCAATTCATAAAATATTCTTTCAATTCTTTATCGTTTTCCACATCTTTTAAAGGATTGTGTTTTATATAGGCGGCAGTCACCTCCGTAGCCAAACTACTGGCTATTTCACCGGCGTTATGTCCCCCCACTCCATCGGCAATCATGAACACATTATCCTCCTTAAAACATAGCAACGAATCTTCATTTGTGGATCGTGTTTTTCCCCTATCCGTTTTACAAGCTACATTAATCATCATAGTTTTCCCTTTTCTGATGCGTTTTTTCTCATTTTGGCTATATAAAATCCATCTGTTCCCTGTTGATGCGGCAAAAGTTTATGCTCCTCTATCATTTCGAAATTAGCATTTTCCCTCAGGAATTCTTCCACCACCTTCTGGTTTTCCCTTTGTATTATGGTGCATGTGCTATATACCACAGTGCCTCCTGTCCTGCAATACCTTGAAGCTGTTTTTAAGATGGCCAATTGCTTTTTCGGAAGTTCTTCCATCTCGCGGGAAAACTCCTTATACTTGATTTCCGGTTTTCTTCTCACCACACCCAGACCTGAACAAGGCACATCCGCAAGCACCCTATCTGCAAATTCTTCATATTCCTTCAAAATCCTTGTCCCATCCCATGCTTTTGTTTCAACGATGGATATACCTAAACGCCGAGCCTCCTCGGTCATCCTTTCCAGTTTTTTGTCATAAAAATCTCCGGCGATTATCTTTCCCGTATTTCCCATCAGCTCAGCTGAAAAGAAAGTCTTTCCACCCGGAGCTGCACACATATCTATCAGCCTTTCTCCCGGCTTTGGATCCAACGTCTTAACAGCGATCATGGAGGCCTCATCTTGAACGGAAAATAAGCCCTCTTCGTACATGGTGTCCGACAACACACCTTCACCCTTAACCTTGATCCCCTCAGACACCAGCAGGCTGGCAGATGCTTGAAAGCCCTTTTCCTCCAACCGCATCATTAAAAGGGGGGCAGAAATCTTTAATGCGTTTACCCTAAGAACCAGATCAGCGCGCCTATTTCCAGCCATTAATATCCCTTCCGCCTGAGGACCGTATTCCTCTAAAATTAGCTCGACAATCCATGGAGCGTAGGAATATTTTGTGGCAAGATAGATTGTTTCATCCTTACCCCTATCTGGTAATTCGATTGGATTCTTACGCCTAAGATGGCTCCTTAAAACAGCATTGATAAAACCTTCTCTCCCCTTGCAATATTTCTTTGCCAGATTGACCATTTCATTCACGGTACCGTAATTAGAAACCGAGTCCATGAATTCCAGCTGGTACATTCCCATGCGGAGCAATGTGCTTTCCCTTACCCGCAAGGGCCTGACCCCTCTCTTTAAATAATGGCTTATTAAAAAATCTATATATATTTTGTTTTCCAAAACACCGTAAACCAATTCCCTCACAAATTTAGGGGAATCAGGTGCATTTCTTTCCATATATCTGTTTAATGAAATGTTGGAGAATGCTTCCTTTTCTTCTATTTCCAGCAACACTTCATAGGCAGTTCTTCTATTTATATCCATAATACCATTATTCATTGCCTGGTTAATTCTACCCTAAAAGGGACCAGGTTTCAATTTTATTCCCTTTAATATATTCGGCTACCTCCAAAGGTTTTTTCCCGGACATCTGAATAACAGTTATTAAAAGTGCATCATCACCCGTTGCAACCAAAACCCCCTCCTTAGAAACAGATAGTATGGTTCCCGGTACTGCGTTTCCGTCATAGGACATAACCTTTGCTTTAAGCAATTTCATGGTGTTGCCCTTGTAAAAAGTGTAGGCGGTAGGCCATGGATAAAGCCCCCTTATCATCCTTTCTATTTCACCGGCAGGTCTTCTAAAGTCCACTATTCCGTCCTTTTTGTAAATCATGGGGGCATAGGTGGCTTCCCTCTCGTTCTGCTTAATTCGCTCTGCCCTTCCAGTCAATATATCGGGTAACATTTCTATAAGCAGCCTTGCCCCCATCTCTGCCAGCTCATCATGAAGCTGTCCTGCATCCTTAGTCAGTATGGGGGTTTCTGAAAATCCGATCATGTCACCTGTATCTAAGCCCTCCTCCATGTGCATCAAGGTTACCCCCGTCTTTTCTTCCCCCTCCATTATGGCTCTCTGAATTGGGGCTGCCCCTCTGTATTTAGGTAGCAAGGAAGCATGAATGTTTATACATCCGCATTTTGGCATGAACAATAATTCGGTAGGAAGTATCTTCCCATAGGCGGCAACCACTATTAAATCGGGTGATTCCGCCTCGATTCTTCCCATGAACTCATCGTTACCCTTGATTTTTTCCGGCTGTAAGATAGGGATTCCCATTTTTTCCCCTGCAATTTTCACAGGTGAAGCTTGAACCCTTTTCCCCCGATCCCTTGCCTTGTCCGGCTGTGTTACTATATGTGATACTTCATACCCTTCTGATACCATAGCAATAAGAGGGGGGACCGCAAATTCAGGGGTGCCCATATATATAATTTTAGCCATTATCTCCATCTCCACTGCCATTACTTTTTTTAATCGCCCATATTTCCTCGGCCAAATCCGTATATAGAATTCCGTTCAAATGATCGTTTTCATGACAAAACGCCTTGGCCAACATGCCTTCCGCAACGTACTCCACAGGTTCACCCCATTTATTCAATGCCTTTATTCTTACCTTTTCAGGTCTTTCTACCATACCGGCAAACCCGGGAACGCTTAGACAAGCTTCCTCTTCTATAACGGTCCCTTCCTCCTCAACTATTTCAGGATTAATAAGCTGATAAACCTTACCATCCCATTCAACGACAAACATCCTGCGAAGGACGCCCACCTGAACGGCAGCCAGCCCCACACCTTCCCTATCTCTCATGGTTTCCACCATATCCTCTAAAATTGAACGTATTCTGTCATCAATTTCTGTTACCGGACGAGATCTTTTTCGCAGTATGGGGTCATCATTTAAAACTATATTCCTAAGTGCCATTTTTTCCTCCTATAAAAAGCTATATGGATTGACATCCATGGAGACAGTCCATTCCTTAGATTTTTCTCTTATTATCTTCTTTCTTATGCCATTTAAAACCTTCCAGTATTCTTCTCTACCGGATATGTCTACCTTTACCAGCAGCTGATATCTGAACTTATCATCTGTCTTTGCCAGAGGCGCCGCCCTGGGGCCCAGTATCGACTCCAATCGACCACCTGTCTTACGTACCAATGCTTCCTTAACCTTTGTGGCTGCCGATTGGGCCTCCTCCTCTCCGCTTGAAGACAGGATAATCTGAACCAACTCGCTATACGGCGGATAGTGTGTTTGTCTCCTGATCATTTCCTCGGTCTGATAAAATCCCCTATAATCGTGGTTTGATGCGGCAATTATGGCATAGTGATCCGGAGAATAAGTCTGTATTATAACATTGCCCGACTCATCTCCTCTACCGGATCTTCCGGCCGCTTGTGTAATGAGCTGAAAAGTCCTTTCAGCTGAACGATAATCGGGGATATTGAGGGATACATCTGCTGATATCACCCCAACAAGACCTACATTTTGAAAATCAAGCCCCTTGGCAACCAACTGGGTTCCCACTAAAATATCCGTATCTCCCTTAGAGAACCTTCCCAAAATTTCATCACCGCTTCCCTTTTTACGCCAGGTGTCCAAATCCATTCTATCCACCTGTGCTGAGGGAAATAACTCCCCAGCCGCCTCCCAGACCTTTTCCGTACCGATTCCAAAATGCCTAATATATCTGCTGCCGCATTGGGGACATTTATTTGGAATAGCCTTCTTTCTACCGCAGTAATGACATATAGCCATATTTTCTGCCTTGTGATATGTAAGAGAAATACTACATTCCTCACATCTCATAACGTAACCGCAGTTTCTACATGAAATAAAGGAAGAATATCCTCTTCTGTTTAAGAAGTAGATTACCTGTTTCCCATTTTCCAGGCACCGGAGGGTTTCCTTGTAAAGAATTCTGCTAAAGATGCTCTTGTTTCCCTCCCTGATCTCCTTGCGCATATCCACGATCTTAGCTTCAGGAAGTGGGAGATTATTATATCTTCGCTCCAAAGTAATCTTTTTATACCTTCCCTCCATCACCTTGTTATAAGTCAGAAGTGAGGGGGTAGCACTACCTAATAACAGAAGGGCCCCGTGTTTTTTTCCAAGCTCCTCCGCTACCTCCCTGGTTTCATATTTAGGCGACATATCTGATTTGTATGTGGTTTCATGTTCTTCATCCATAACTATGATACCCACATTTTCCAAGGGGGCAAAAACAGCCGATCTGGCACCTATCACTATCTTTGCATCCCCCTGTCGCAACCGTATCCATTCATCATATCTTTCCCCGGGGGATAATCTGCTATGTAAAACTGCAATTTTATCACTGCCAAATCTCCCTAAAAATCGATGAATCATCTGACTGGTTAGTGCTATTTCCGGGACCAGCATTATTGCAGTTTTTCCCAACTGTAAACATTTTTCAATGGCCTGCATATACAGCTCTGTTTTACCGCTACCCGTAACACCATGTATGAGTATAACCTCATGTTCTCCTTTGGATATATGAGGATTTATAATATCAAGAGCTTTTCTTTGTTCAGCTGTGAGCACCCTGTCATTATCCTGATCCTCCCCCGCAATTTCCTTATACGGTCTCCTGAGCTTACCCTTTTTCGACGGCTTCCCTGCCGGTACAAAACACCTTATAGCTTCTATAAATCTGCAAAAATAACGATCCTTCATCCACTCTGACAACAACATTGCTTTTTGACCGATGTATATATCAGGATCCTTTTCTACAATCATTTTCAAACTGCCAATTTTTTTCTGCGGTATGTTTGCGGGGGGCTTATCAAATACAGAATGCACATATGCAGCCCTCATCCTATTGCCCTGGGCAAAAGAAACGTAGACTTTGTCGCCCGGAATTAACCCCTGGAGCTCGGTCCCGTAGGTATATAATTTATCCGTGCTATTGCTATTGTTGTCTATTATTACATTTACATACTGCATACGATTTCGCTTTCCTCTATGGATCATTTGCTGTCCTGGGACGTGAAAAATCACATCCACAATAGTTTTGCCTATAAAGATTGAATTTTTTAGCAAGCTGCACCGATCTTGTGAAACCGTCCTTCTTTTTGAGATCATCTTTCAAAAATTGTAATTCCTGGCATCCCACTTCCTCATACCTTAAAACCTGATTTCCAATTTTACATAACAGGTCATAATTTTTATGGGGGCTAATTGAAAGGGTAGTGCCATAGATCTTAAAACCCATTTCTGCCGCCACCTTCGCCGTCTTTAAAAGGCGAAGTCTAAAACACTTGATGCAGCGCCTTCCACCCTCAGGTTCATCCTCCATACCCATGGTCGTTTTAAAAAAGGCCTGGGGCTCATAAGGTCCTTCCACATAGCCCACCTGATTTGATTCCTTTCCCTTTAATACCTCCCTGTTAAAGGCCTCAATACATGTAATCTGAGCCTCTCTGCGCCTTCCATATTCTGTGGAATCCGTAACATTTGGATTATAAAAGAACACGGTTATATCATATTCTCTTAACAACCTTTCCAGGGCGCCTGCACTGCAAGGTCCACAACAACTATGCAAAAGCAGCTTCTCTTTTGATTCCATATCCCACAATCATCCTCATTTACATATTCACAATTCCGAATATATATTATATCATAAAAACCGGATGGTGAGAAAACTCAATACTAAGGATTTTATTATGAAAAATATTTTTGGCAGCGTACACTATAATAGCATTGGTTCCTGGCTACGAAAGGAATTTAATTGTCAAATCAGTAAACTTGCTTTTGATGGAGGCTTTACCTGCCCAAACAGGGATGGAACAAAAGGTATAGGTGGCTGCATCTTTTGCGGTGGGGACGGAGCCGGTCACTTTTCTTCTACCATCGATGAGTCCCAATCCCAAGTTCAACTACTTTCACGCAAATGGCCAAATGGAAAATACATTGCATATTTTCAGAGCTTCACCTCTACATATGATCATCCGGATAATTTAAGGAAAAAATATGAAGAAGCCCTTCAGGTTCCCGATGTAATGGGATTAGCCATCGCCACTCGTCCCGATTGTTTATCTCCAAAGGTCCTGGAAGTAATAAAGGAATTTTCGGAAAGGACCTTTCTTTGGATAGAGCTTGGGCTCCAAAGCATTCACAACAAAACAGCAATGCTTACAAACCGTTGTTATTCAACAGACACATACGACAGGGCCGTGGAAAGCCTGGACAAATTAGATATAAGGATAGTTACCCATTTAATCTTCGGGCTTCCGGGAGAAACCAGAAAAGACATGATGGAATCAGCTATCCACATTGCAAAGCAAACCCCTTTCGGCATAAAGCTCCACCAATTGTATTTGATGGAGGGGACCCCTCTTTTTGAAAATAATTACCTAAAAGATATGCTTTCTTTTGGATCAGAAGAATCATATATCGACCTGGTGGTAGATGTGTTGGAAATACTGCCTCAATCCGTTACCATACACAGGCTTACAGGTGATGCCCCCACGGATAGGTTGCTGGCGCCTTTATGGGCTAAAGATAAGCGTTCCATCTTAAACGGTATTCAGCAAGAGTTTAAAAAAAGAGGGACTTTTCAGGGGATTCATTCTCCAAGCCTGCCATCATTATAGTGTTTTCTACAAAGGGAAACATACATTTCGTTACCCCCTATCTGTATCTGCTCCCCGGTCTTTACGATTTTGCCATTTTCTATACGTGCCACCATGGTAGCTTTCCTGCCGCACCAGCATATGGTCTTTATCTCCTCTATCTTATCCGCATAGACCAGCATATAATAGGAGCCTTCAAACAATTCGTTTTTAAAATCATTTTTAAGTCCATAGGTTAATACCGGAGTGTCGTAACTATCAACAATCTCCACCAGCTCTTGAACGTGATGCTTTTTTAGAAATTGACATTCATCTATCAGAACACAGTCAATTTTCTTTTTCGAATTCTCCTCCATAAACAATTGAAGTACATTGGTATCATCATTGATCACCGTGGCCGACCTGGACACCCCCGCCCTGGACGTAATAAATCCGATACCATGTCTGTCATCTATTCGGGGTACAATTGTCAAAACCCTTTTCCCCCGTTCCTCATAATTGTGTGCCACCTTTATGATTTCCAGGGATTTACCTGCATTCATGGTACTATATCTATAATATAATTGAGCCATTTTTTCTCCTTCCACATTCGGTTGCATCTTTATGAAGATAGTGATCGCCGTTTTTATTCTACATGTGGTAAACTATAAAAACAAGATTACATACCTTCGCTACCTGATAAACAATAACCACATTATGAATGGAATGGTCCCCAGCGACATAAGTGTGGAAATGAATATTCCCTTGGAAGCCAACTCCTTGTTGCCATCATAGGCTGTGGCGAACATACTTGCCGCTGCTGCCACAGGCATGGAAACCATGATAGTTGAAACACCTAAAATATCTTGATTGACTACAAACCATCTTAAAATCCACCAAAATATTACAGGCAGTGGCAATAGTTTTATAAGCGAAAAAATATAGATTCTCACATCACTGAATACTTCTTTTATGGGCAGAATCGCAAGGGCTGAACCGGTTATTATCATGGAAAGGGGAATTGTCACATCCCCTACCATGGTAAACACCTGCACAACAGGCTTAGGAATAGATATATTTGAAAGGTATATTATGACACTTAAAATCGAACTGATTATCCCCGGATGGAGGAGGAATTTATAATCCAATTTTCCCTTGCCTTTCCCATCCGTTATAAGATAAATGCCGAGGGTAAATGACAATAGATTAAAAGGTATATTGAATATAGCCGCATAAAACACAGCCTCATTTCCAAAAATTGCTCGTACGACGGGAAATCCCATAAATCCTATATTGGAAAATATAGTCATAAACCTGAAAAGTCCTACATCTTTTTCTTGAACTGCAAGCAGCTTTGGCAGAATAAAAGCCGCCCCTATTAAAAATAGGTACATTAAGCCTGCAAGGCCGAATAATAATCCTACTTCCTGATTCGAGAGGGTTTTTTCATCCACCATAACTGAAGCCATAGTAAGGGCCGGAAGGGTTACCATCAACAACAGTACGGATATTTTTTTATCCCCCTCCTCATCAATTATTCCCACCTTCTTTATTATGTATCCCAAAAGAATAATAGTAAAAAGTATGGACATCTGGGTTATAATGGTCTCCATATTCATTTCATTCACCTTAATATGCGTTTTAATATCAGCAATACAAAAAAAGAGCAGTCATCGGATTTCATCGACGGTTTGCTCTTCTCCTGCCTGGTGCCCGGACTCGGAATCGAACCAAGGACACGAGGATTTTCAGTCCTCTGCTCTACCAACTGAGCTATCCGGGCCTGTATTTGAAGTTAAAATGGTGGGCCATCAGGGATTTGAACCCCGGACCTGCCGGTTATGAGCCGGACGCTCTGACCGCTGAGCTAATGGCCCCAACTTGCTCGGTTTTCACCTGTGGCGTAAACCTTTTGGTCGGGGTGACAGGATTTGAACCTGCGACCCTCTGGTCCCAAACCAGATGCGCTGCCAAACTGCGCTACACCCCGCTAACAATTTAATTGGCAGGGGTAGTAGGATTCGAACCCACGGCACGTGGTTTTGGAGACCACTGCTCTACCAACTGAGCTATACCCCTGTGTGGCTGACCCTTATTGAGTCCGGATCTAAATCCCTTGGGTTCCTTAATAAATTTGGCGGAGAAGGTGGGATTCGAACCCACGCACCGGTTACCCAGCCTAACGGTTTAGCAAACCGTCCTCTTGAGCCTCTTGAGTACTTCTCCCGGCTTAAGCTATCCCCAAATGGGTCTGGGCATAATTTTAGACCCTGTTGTCTTTCTTGGCGGAGAAGGTGGGATTCGAACCCACGGCCCCTTTCGGAGTCACTGGTTTTCAAGACCAGCTCCTTAAACCACTCGGACACCTCTCCACGTGCCCCTAAAATAATGGTGACCCATCCGCGATTCGAACGCGGGACACCTTGATTAAAAGTCAAGTGCTCTGCCGACTGAGCTAATGGGTCATATGGCTGGGGTAGCAGGACTCGAACCTACGCATAACGGAGTCAAAGTCCGTTGCCTTACCGACTTGGCTATACCCCACTATCCCAACATATACGACAATGGTGAGCCCACAGGGATTCGAACCCCGGACACACGGCTTAGAAGGCCGTTGCTCTATCCAACTGAGCTATGAGCCCAAAATGGAGCGGATGATGAGAATCGAACTCACGCTATCAGCTTGGAAGGCTGATGTTCTACCATTGAACTACATCCGCATATATGGAGCGGAAGACGAGATTCGAACTCGCGACCCTCGCCTTGGCAAGGCGATGCTCTACCCCTGAGCCACTTCCGCTTATTGGTGGTGGGAGATGGATTCGAACCATCGAAAGCTTAGCTAACGGATTTACAGTCCGCCCCCTTTAGCCTCTCGGGCATCCCACCCCGGTGTCAGTCTAAAAAATTATCGCCGGAGGGTTCAATGTGGAGCTGGCGGAGGGAATCGAACCCCCAACCTGCTGATTACAAATCAGCTGCTCTTCCGTTGAGCCACGCCAGCTCGCCGTCCTGCGATATTAAAAAGTTGGCGACCTGGAACGGGCTCGAACCGTCGACCTCCAGCGTGACAGGCTGGCATTCTAACCAACTGAACTACCAGGCCAATTTGGTGGGCGCAATAGGGCTCGAACCTATGACCCCCTGCTTGTAAGGCAGGTGCTCTCCCAGCTGAGCTATGCGCCCCGGTAATCGTATTATTATTTGTCTGACACATTTATTGATTATAAAGTATCTTCTATGTAATGTCAAGAGAAAATATCCTTATAATTTGACCCTTCAAATTGGCTCCGAGGGAGGGGCTCGAACCCTCGACCTTGCGGTTAACAGCCGCCTGCTCCACCATTGAGCTACCTCGGAACAAATACGCTTTTGATAAGCCGATTTTTATCTTAGCATAAGCTTTTAACCTTGTCAATCATAATTATTATAAAAGTGGAACCTTTGTTAGCACTTCCTTAATCCCCAGCTCCTCATACCCCCCACCTGAAAGATCACCCAACAATCCTCTGAGCTTTTCAAGGTTTTCCGGTTCCATAGCCAATTCCAAGGTAATCATTTCCTCAAATTCACTGTCTAAAATCTGAAATTCTCCGCTTCCTTCCAGGTTCTGCAACCTGCCATAAAGGGGGTACTCAACCCTTACTCTGAGCACAATAAACTCTTTCATGTAACAAACACCTGATTCAGCAAGTGCAGCCTTGGCCATTCCTGTATATGCGCGAACCAGCCCCCCGGTTCCCAGTTTAATCCCTCCAAAATAACGGGTAACCATTATGGCCACATTAGTAATCCCCTCTTTCACCAACATTTGAACTATCGGGGCTCCTGATGTGCCTTGTGGTTCACCATCATCGCTGGCCCATTGTAAATTGCTTTGCTCTCCTATTACAAAGGCCGGCACATTATGTGAAGCATCCTTGTGTCTCTGCCTTATGCCTGCAAAAAACTCATCGGCCTCCTCCTTGCTTTCTACGGGCTTAATATAACCTATAAAGCGGGATTTTTCAATAATCTGCTCTATTGATGCCTCCTTCAAAACAGTCTTATATCTTATCATTGCCATCCTCCCATTGAGCCCTGAACCCTGTTAAACGTCCTTGATCATCCCTTGTCACCTCCACCTCCAAATAAGTGCCTTCCTGAAGGTGTTTAACATTCCTAACCTGATATTTTTCTCTTAGATATGACACCAAATCACCCCTGTCATAGGGAATCATCAAAGCCATAGGTATTCTCCCGCCACTTAGTTTTTTTGCAATCATATGGGCCAGCCTGTCCATGTTGTAGCCGTATTTTGCAGAAACACAGATACTATCCCTGCCGCTTAATTGCAGGGCCAGCTCAGGATCTATTAAATCCCCTTTATTAAATACCAGAATCTGATCCTTGTCCCCCGCTCCTATCTCCTCCAACACCTGCCGGGTAACACTTATATGGAAGTCATTATCCTCAAAGGATACGTCTGTTATGTGGAGAAGCAAATCTGCATAGATCACTTCTTCCAATGTAGCCTTAAAGGCATTTATAAGGTCGTGGGGCAAATTGCTCACAAAACCCACGGTATCGATTAATATATATTCCTGCCCGTTTTCCGGCTTAATACGTCGCTGAACTGTATCAAGGGTAGCAAATAGCATGTCCTCTTCCTTAACGGTTTTATCACCCCTATCCACACCCTTTAAAAAGTAATTCATTACGGCAGATTTTCCCGAGTTAGTATACCCTACCAACGCCACAAGGGGTAATCCGCTTTTCATCCGCTGAGATCTTTGGGTATTGCGTATACCCTTTACCTCCTTCAATTCCCTTTTAATATCGTCTATCCGGCGTATTATATGCCTTCTGTCAGTTTCTAACTTTTTTTCTCCTGGCCCCCGTCTTGTTCCTATGCCGCCCCTTTGGCGTGACATGGATTTTCCCAAACCCACAAGTCTTGGTAATTTGTATTGGAGTTGAGCTAACTCCACCTGTAATTTCCCCTCCTTGGATATTGCGCGATTTGCAAATATGTCCAATATCAACATGGTTCTGTCCACAATTTCAAGAGAAAGAACCTTCTCTAAATTTCGTATCTGTATGCCTGAAAGTTCATCATTGAAGATTACCATATCAGCTTCCAAGGCGGCACATAAGGAAGCCAACTCCTCGACCTTGCCACTGCCGATATAGGTTGCCGCCACAGGTCTCTCCAAAACCTGAATCATTTGTCCCGCCACTGTAATGCCGGCAGCCTCTGCTAAGCCCGATAGCTCCTCCATTCCATGAGAAATATCCCCGGCAGTCTGGACACCTACTAAAACCGCCGTGTATTTTTCACCTCGTATTATGTTATTGTTTTCATCAAAGCTTATCATATGGTTATTATACCAGTTTTAATGATATGTTTCCATCGTTTAATCAAGACTGATAGCATCCAAAAGGTCCTCCTTTGTGGTAATCACATAGGTTCCGGGCACATCACCAACTATAACCACTTCAGCTATCAGATATTCATTATTCACTTTAATTTCACTTTTTGAAAAAGGTGCTAATACTCGCACATCGCTTCCCACCTTCACCAATACCTTATACTTTGTCTGGTTAATCCCTCTCTCTTCAAAACGTGTAGCAACTGTAACCTTAGCCACACCCAAAGGCTCCACTTTTATTTTAATATCCGGACCCGTCTGGGAGAATAATGCACTGGCAAAAATGCTTCCCAAAGGTATTTTGATCCTTTTCGGCTCTAATGCCAGCATTTTTTGTTGCATACTCTCACCTAACGCTGATCCCATTTTTGAAATCGCAACCCCGTTTGTGCTTACCATGGTAATCTTCCCCGAATCATCCTTCCTGATTTCCAAAATATCCTCTATTTCCTTTTCACCAATAAAGGTAGTTTTAACCGCTTCCGCCGTCAGTTCCGTAATGATGCCTCGTGCTGCCACCTGCCCTATTTCCTTGAGCGCAGGTTGTATTACACGGGTAGTGTAGATAATGCCGTACCCGATAAAAATCAAAATCCCAATGAGAAAAATAAACCCTCTAATTTTCAGCCGTCTCTTTGACCCCACTTTAAAAACCCCCATCGTCACATTATATGTTTCGAAGGGGGCTTTTGTGTATATAGATTACATCTCCATCTTTTCCAGTTCTCCCATAAAGTTATTGTTCAATATCTTTATATGAGTTCCTTTCATTCCCAAGGATCTGGTTTCAATTACACCGGCGCTTTCTAACTTCCTTAATGCATTTACTATTACAGACCTGGTTATTCCCGACCTGTCAGCAATTTTGCTTGCCACTAAAAGTCCTTCCGAACCCTTAAGCTCATTGAAAATTTGCCTTATGGCCTCTATTTCAGAATATGACAGGGTTCCTATGGCCATCTGTACCACTGCCCTCTTCCGTGCTTCCTCCTCAATTTGGATCGTTTTTCGTCTTTGAATCTCCAACCCGACAACGGTGGCACCATATTCCCCCAGGATAAGATCATCATCTCCAAAATCCGGGCTGTATCTTGTGGCGATAAGTGTCCCCAGCCTTTGACCTCCTCCTTTTATAGGTATAATCGTATGAAGTTTATCATAGGTATCGTAATCATATTTGAATATTTTTAAAGCTTCTTCCGCCGTCAAGTTGGCCTGAGTCTCCCGCACCTTCAATAGAGCTTCGTTGTACTCATTGGGGAACTTCTCCATCCCCGTCTCCGGGTCTGTAATGGTTGCACTATCCGATCTTATTGTATAATGTACACCGATGACCTTTCCCTTCCGGTTTACAATATACACATTGGCATCCATCAATTCGCTCAATATTTCGCATAAATCATCCACAGAAAACATACCCGTAGAGCTTTCTTGTAAAACCCAATTCAACTTCCTAACCTTTTCAAGCATGCTACCTGACATTCCATATTCCTCCATATCATTCCAATTGGTTACATGCTATTATACCCTATTATTCATACTATGAGAATAGATTTTTTAGACATTTCAAAATATTTGAAAATATTTAGTTCAGTCTTTACTTACAAGATAAAGCGATCCACATCGTAGGCATGAATTCGATCTATGAATTTCTCCTTGACATAATCTTCATCGATTATTATGGACTCTTCAGTCATTTCAGGAATCTCAAATGATATATCCTCCAAAAGTTTCTCCATTATTGTGTGAAGGCGTCTGGCACCGATATTCTCTGTCTGTTCATTTGTTATAAATGCCATGGTGGCGATTTCCTCAACAGCCTTGTCTGTAAAGTCTACCTTGACCCCTTCCGTCTCCAACAACATTTTGTGCTGTTTAAGCAGAGCATTTTCCGGTACCGTCAAAATTTTAATAAAGGCCTCCTTTGTTAAATTTTCAAGCTCAACCCGTATAGGAAATCTGCCCTGGAGTTCAGGAATCAAATCGGTAGGTTTGGCAGTATGAAAAGCTCCGGCACCGATGAATAAAATATGATCGGTTTTAACAGGCCCGTATTTCGTGTTAACTACGCTCCCCTCAACTATGGGAAGTATATCCCTTTGCACCCCTTCCCTGGACACATCGGCCCCCGCCTTGTATCCCGATGTGGATGCTATCTTGTCAATTTCATCTATAAAGATGATCCCATTTTGTTCTGCGTTTTCCAAGGCTTCAGTGGTGACCTGATCCATGTCGATTAAGTTCTGTGCCTCTTGCTCCCTTAATATTTTCCTTGCATCCTTAACCCTTACCTTTTTCTTTTTCGACTTTGTGGGCATCATATTACCGAAAATGCTTCCGATAGCAATACTCATTTCCTCATTTCCCAAATCAAGCTGATTCCCCCTGGAACTTTCAATAACGTCTATTTCAATAAACTGTTCCTCCAGCAACCCATCCTTAAGCTGCTGTTTCACCTGTTCTCTGGCCAGCTCAACCTGCCCCGCATCATCCCCTTTATCTCCTTTTTCCTCCTGAGTTGACGCCATGCTCTTTGGCCCTTGAAAAGCTCCCCCCATAATAAAATCAAAAGGTCCTCTGACACCGGTGTTTTGCGAGGGCTTCTTTTTTCCAGGGATGATAGCCTCTATGATTTTCTCTTCCGCAATTTCCTCGGCAATGGAGTATTTCTCCTGCAACCTGTTTTGCTTTGTAATGCGTATGGATGCCTCCACTAAATCTCTTACCATGGAGTCCACATCTCTTCCAACATATCCAACCTCAGTAAATTTCGTGGCTTCAACCTTAACAAATGGTGCGTCCATCAACCTTGATATCCTTCTGGCGATTTCCGTCTTACCAACCCCTGTGGGACCCATCATCAATATGTTCTTAGGCGTTATTTCTTCCCGCATCTCTTCAGGCAAAAGACTTCTTCTATAACGATTCCTAAGGGCAATAGCGACGGATTTTTTTGCTTGATCCTGACCTATAATATATTTATCCAGTTCCCCTACGATTTCCTTGGGTGTCATTTCATATAATCTTCCCATTTTCTGAACTTCCTTTCCTTACAGCTTCTCTATGGTTATATTGCTGTTAGTAAATACGCATATGGAGGCGGCAATGGTAAGGGCCTCATGAACTATTTCTTCCGCCGTCATATCCGTATGATAATATAGAGCTTTTGCGGCAGCATGGGCATAGTTGCCCCCTGATCCAATTGCTATGAAATTTTCGTCTGGCTCTATCACCTCGCCGTTACCGGAAATCAAAAGGAGGCTTTCCTTATCCGCCGCAAGCATTAAGGCCTCCAGATTTCTCATTATCTTATCGGATCTCCAAGTCTGTGCCAAAGCTACAGCAGCCCTTTTTAAATTGCCACCATGCTCCTCCAACTTTTTCTCAAATTTTTCTGTCAATGTAAAGGCATCGGCAACGGAACCCGCAAAACCTGTGATTACAGTGTTTTTATAAATTTTACGTACCTTTTTTGCAGTATGCTTCATTATGGCTGTTTGCCCCATGGTAACCTGGCCATCACCGCCGATACAAACCTGTCCATCTTCCCTTTTGACAGCTACGATAGTAGTTGCATGAAAAGTTCCCATTCCTTTTACCTCCAAGCTTTCAAGGCTATCCGCCAACTGATTGTTCATTTTACTCTTCTTCTCATTCTTCTTCCGTATGCCCGCATTCCGAATTCGAGCATATCAGACTTTTGTTCTTTGCACCTTTAATAGTTAATAATGCTCCGCATTTAGGGCAAGACTTGTTCACGGGTCGATTCCAAAAAGCTTGATCACACTCGGGATAACCGCTGCATCCATAGAACAACCTGCCTGTCTTGCTTTTTCTAGCCACAATATCCTTACCGCATTTGGGACACTCCACGCCTATTTTCTTTAACATGGTCTTTGTGTTTCTGCAATCAGGATAACCGCTGCATGCTAAAAACTCCCCATATCTCCCCTGTTTAATCACCATAGGTTTTCCACAAAGCTCACAAACTTCATCAGTCAATTCATCCTCTATTTTGATTTTTTCTATTTCTCTATCTGCCACTTCCAATTCCTGCTTTAAAATCTTATAGAATTCATCAACTATTCCCTTCCAATCCTCATTGTTTACCTCAATATCATCCAGTCTGTCCTCCAAGTTTGCCGTAAAGTCCGCATCTACAATCTCCTTAAAATACTTCTCCATTAAATCTGTAACTAAAAACCCTAATTCAGTAGGAGTTAAAACTCTTTTGCTTCTCGTTACATATTTTCTTTCAATGAGGGTTCCCATTATTGGTGCATAGGTGCTGGGACGCCCAATCCCCCTCTCCTCCAATTCCTTGACCAACGAGGCCTCTGTGAATCGAGAAGGAGGCTGGGTGAAGTTTTGTTCACCCATTATATCTATTAGGTTTAACTTTTCCCCAATGGACAATTTTGGAAGCATTTTCTGCCCCTCACCATTGTCTGACTCCTTAGAATCCCTATATACTTTGAGAAATCCGTCGAATTTTACACGACTGCCCGTAGCTCTGAAAAGGTAGTCTCCATTTTCAATCTCTGCTGCTGTATTATCATAAACGGCAGGCGCCATTCCACTGGCCACGAAACGAGCCCATATTAACTTATAAAGGCCATACTGTTCCTTGGTCAGGGAATCCTTGATTTCGTCAGGATGCAAACTGACGTCGCTGGGTCTAATGGCCTCATGGGCATCCTGGGTTGCCTTTTTCTTATTAGCATATACATGGTTTCCTAAATATGCCTTCGTAAAATTGGTTTCTATATACTGGGCCAGACTCCCCCGTGCCTCATCGGAGATTCTCACCGAATCCGTACGAATATATGTTACTAATCCTACTGTCCCATGCCCTTTAACATCTATCCCTTCATATAATTGCTGGGCTACCAGCATAGTTTTGCGCGTTTGAAACCCCAACCTGGTTGAAGCCTCCTGTTGCATACTGCTGGTGGTAAAAGGGGGATAGGGTCTTCTCGTTTTTTCTCTTTCCTCTAAAGACTTTACAATAAAAGAAGAAGGGTCAATGCCTGCCAGCAACCCATCCGCCTCTTCTTGATTTTCTACCTTAACCTTTTTACCCTTATAATCCGTTAGTTTTGCGCTGAATTGCTTTGACTTTTTCTTGCCTTCCTCTACCTTCTCCAATAGAGCATTTATCACCCAGTATTCCTCGGGAACAAAGGCTAAAATGCTCTTTTCCCTATCGCAAATCATCTTTAGGGCCGCCGACTGCACCCGTCCTGCCGAAAGTCCCTTTCTTATCTTTCTCCAAAGAAGGGGGCTTATTTGATAACCCACAAGCCTGTCCAAAATTCTCCTGGCCTGCTGAGCGTCTACAAGTTTTTCATCTATCGGTCTAGGGTTTTTTACCGCATTTCGTATAGATGTTTTGGTTATCTCGTTAAATACTATTCTGCATGGCTCCTTTATGTCCATTCCCAGCAAATGGGCAATATGCCATGAAATCGCTTCCCCCTCACGATCAGGGTCCGTTGCCAGATATACTCTGGATGCATTCTTGGCTTCTTTTTTTAAACTTTTGATAATATCGCCTTTGCCTCGAATCGAAATATAGTTTGGCTCATAATTGTTTTCGATATCTATTCCCAACTTACTCTTAGGTAGATCCCGCACATGTCCTACTGATGCTATAACTTTATATTTTGACCCTAAGAATTTCCCTATCGTCTTACCCTTTGATGGTGATTCTACAATTACCAGGGATTTGCTGCTCATCAATAATCCTCCTTAACCCCAAACCTCTTTCATTATATAATAATGAAGATAAGTTTTTCCATACATTGTATGATTATAATTTGGATTACACTTTTTTGCAACATGGAAAATGGTAAGGGATCTATTTGGGAGAATGTAGTGGTATTATTTTCATACCATCGGCTATTATAATACCCTTTATTTCCAGCAAGGATACGAGGGCTGCCACCTGTCCCGCCGATTTCCCCGTTTTATAGCATAATTCGTCAATAGTAACATCACCACCAGCCACAATTAATTCCAAGAGGTTCTTCTCATCCTGACCTAAAACATCCTTATATCCTTCCTCAATAAGCCTGCCGGTTAATCCCATAACGGTAAGCACTTCATCTACGGAAATTATCGGCATTGCCCCATCCTGAATCAGCTTATTTGTGCCATAGCTATTAACGTTATTTATTGGTCCCGGCACGGCATACACATCCTTGTTCTGTTCCAAAGCCCATCCAACTGTTATCAATGAGCCGCTTTTAATCCCTGCTTCCGCCACAACCACAGCTTCGGAAAGTCCGCTTATTATCCGATTTCTTACCGGAAATTGTCCTCCGAAAGGCTTCCTGCCCGGCGGATACTCAGATACTATAACACCGTTATTAATAATTCTTTCCATTAATTTGGCATTTGATGCCGGGTAGCATACATCGGGACCACATCCCAAAACAGCAATGGTTCTGCCACCTCCGTCAAGGGCTCCCCTATGAGCTTCGGCATCCACCCCGGTAGCCATCCCGCTTACAACGACCACCCCGTATTCCGCAGCCCTTTTTGCCATGGTATAAGCTGCCCACCGACCGTATTGTGTTGCCTTTCTACTCCCAACAATAGCCAGACAACGCCTATTACACACCTGTATATCGCCCCTATAATACAGAATCTGGGGAGGGTTTTTAATATTACACAGCCTCCATGGATATTGGGCTTCACCCTTGGTAACTTTCCCTATATTCAAAGATACCTCCTTATTTTTTAAAAATCCAGGGGTCTATCAAGATTACGATAACGTATGGCCTCTGCAATCTGGGTAATTCCAATCCGGGGTACATCGTCAATATCACCTATGGTTCTTGCTATTTTAAATATTTTTTGATATGCCCTTGCACTTAATCCAAGCTTTTTAAAAGCTTCCTTTAAAAATAATTCTGTTTCCCTATCTATCTCACAGTATTTTCTGATCTGGGAATAGTCCATTTGTGAATTGAGCCCCGTTTCCTGCCCCCGAAATCTCTTTTCTTGAATATGCCTTGCCTTTTCTACCCTTCTGCGAATGTAAGTGGAATCAGTGCCTACATCCATATCTCCGTTTCCCATCGCCATGGATTCATAATCTACAGGATGTACCCTAACGTGAATATCAATCCTATCCATCAACGGCCCTGATAATCTGGATCTATAAGATTTTATCTGTCCTATGCTGCAGCTGCACGGAATTTTTGGATCCCCATAGTATCCGCAAGGACAGGGATTACAAGCCCCTATAAACAGGAAATCAGCAGGGTAAGTCACATTCCCGGACATTCTGTTTATGGTAATTTCCCTATTCTCCATGGGCTGTCTTAACGCTTCAAGGGAATTTCGCTTAAACTCTGGCAGCTCATCTAAGAAAAGGATGCCATTATGGGCCAGAGTTATTTCCCCCGGCTTAGGTTTACTGCCACCGCCCGCAAAGGCTGCTACACTAATGGTGTGATGAGGCGCTCGGAAGGGCCTTTTTCTGGCCATTTCCCCCCTGCTGTTTAACCTTTCTGCAACGCTGTATATTTGGGTAATCTCCAAAAATTCCTTGTCGCTTATAGGTGGCAATATGCTCACAATTCTACTGGCCATCATGGTTTTCCCTGAACCAGGGGGGCCCATAAGGAGTAAACTATGGCCTCCGGCGGCACTGATTTCCAAAGCACGCTTAATTTCTTCCTGCCCTGCTATATCCCTAAAATCTCCGTCATCCTCCTCCTGGCCTTCTTCCTCCCTTTCCCCCATCTCCCATCTATCAACATATTTACACCCATTAAAATGATCCGCTATTTCAGCCAGGCTTTCCACCGGGTAATACTCCATCTCCTTTAAATCCCTCATTCCCACCATGTTTTCTTTAGGCAGGAACAACTTCTTCACCCCTCCGCCCTTCAACCCAACCGCTAGCGGAAGGGCCCCTTTTATGGATTTTATTCGTCCATCCAGTGATAATTCTCCGATAAAAGCATATTCGCCAATGTCACGGGATTGGATCAATCCTCCTGCCAGAAGCAGGCACATAGCTATGGGTAGATCTAAATGTGTGCCTTCTTTCTTCATGTTTGCCGGGGACAAATTCACCGTAATTCTTTTTGCGGGAAAGCCAAATCCGCTGTTTATTATGGCGGATCTTATTCTCTCTCTGGCTTCCCTTACAGCTGCATCCGGCAGACCTACTATGAAAAAATTGGGGAGGCCTTTTGCCAAATCCGCTTCTACCCTTATTAACTCTGCACCTATACCTGAAAGGGTTCCGGATACTACTTGTGCATACATAGAATTCTCCTAAAAGGCATTTAAAATGTGATTAATCCTCATCCTATCCCCATCAATAAAGACTTCCACTACATCAATCCTCATATCTTCATCATCAATATCCTTTGTCATAACATAGTGATTAACCGCATTTATAAAACGCTTCTGTTTACCTGTGGTTATCGCCTCCGCCGGTGTACCATATCTATCGCTGCGTCGCCCTTTCACCTCAACGAATGCCCATAAATACCCTGTCCTGGCTACTATATCAAGCTCTCCTAATCTGCATCTATAGTTTCTTTCAATAATCTGATACCCTTTTTCCTCAAGATACCGGGTAGCATATTCTTCAGCTACTTTCCCAACGATTATATTACTTACCCCATCTGTCAAAGAGTACATATGGCTGCAACCACCTTAGCAATACTTATTTTACTATAATTTACATTATATTACACATGATGTCAAGAAAATATTCCCACTAAAGAGGAATATTTTTAATTATTTACTACTATTGTCCCCTATGAAGAAATTATTCCAAAGCCGTTTTTCACCTGGTGCGCCCCTCTAAGGGATAGTGTTTTTTAGCTCTATCGGTGAATATCTATCCCTGAAACAATCCATTGGAAAATTCCTGGGGATCAAAGGGTATCAAATCATCCATGCCTTCCCCTATCCCTATATATTTCACCGGTATTTCAAATTCATCAGCTATGGTTATGACTATCCCACCCTTAGCCGTTCCGTCCAGTTTCGTCAAAACTATACCTGTAATGTCTGTAATACTTCCAAATTCCCTTGCTTGTGAAACCGCATTCTTTCCCGTAGCTGCATCTAACACCAGAAGGGTTTCAAGATCGGCCTCTGGATGCTCCCGACCTATGATTTTATACATCTTTTCCAGCTCCCCCATCAGATTCTTTTTAGTCTGTAATCTGCCTGCTGTATCGCATATTAACACATCTATACCCCTTGCTTTTTGCGACTGTATACCATCAAAGATAACAGCGGAAGGATCTGCCCCTTCCTGGTGTTTAATAACATTGACTCCGACCCTCTGTCCCCAAACCTCCAGTTGCTCACCTGCAGCGGCACGAAAGGTATCGGCAGCGGCTAGCAAAACAGTTTTCCCCTGACCCTTTAACATGTGGGCAAGCTTTGCAATGGAAGTTGTCTTCCCTGATCCGTTGACCCCTATCATCAATATAATCAACGGATTTTTTTCTGAAAGCTCATGGGCTTCACCCTTATCGATCAATTCCTTCACTATGGTTTTAATGCGCTCCTTAACACCTTCCGGATCTCTGATGTTCATTTTCTTTACATCATTTCTCAGCTTTTCAATGATCTTTTGAGTTGTATCCATCCCTATATCTGAAGTGATGAGGGCCTCCTCAAGCTCCTCCATCATATCCTCATCTATTTCCGGACGCATCAATATGACCGTCTCAATTTTTTCCTGCAAGCGCCCGAAAAAGGACTTTTTCTTACCGAACATTTTTCCCTCCTAATAGTTACTGTATTTGAAATTCCTCGCCAACCTGCAGGGATATGACCTTTGATACCCCTTGCTCAGCCATTGTAACACCATAAAGTATATCTGCCTGCTCCATAGTTGCTTTTTGATGAGTAATTAAGGCAAATTGTATATCTTTAAAATCCTTCAAATGATTAATCATTCGATCAATATTAGCATCATCTAATGCAGCTTCAACCTCATCTAAAATACAAAAGGGCGCTGGTCTTGCCTTTAAAACCGCAAACATGAGAGCTATTCCGGTTAAAGCCTTTTCCCCCCCGGATAGAAGGTTTATATTTTGCAGTTTTTTCCCCGGTGGCTGGGCAATGATGGTGATTCCTGATTCTAAAGGATTATCCTCATCCTCCAGTTTTAGCTCCGCATATCCCCCTCCGAACAGCTTTTTAAAGGATTCCTTGAAATTACCTTCAATCTGGTAAAAGCTGTTGTTAAAACTATTCCTTATGGTCTTGTCCATCTCTTTTATAATGGCTTCAAGTGACTCCACCGAATTGATGAGATCGTCCCTATGCCTGATTAAAAAATCATATCTTTTTTTTATCCTTGCATATTCCTCTATGGCACCTACGTTAATATCACCAAGATCCTGTATTCTTCCTTTAAGCTCCCTGCTTTCTTTTATGGCCTTGGACATGACAAAATCCTCCGGCACACACTCTTCCGCCTGTAATAGTGACATCTCATAGTCATCCCAAAGCCTGTCCTTATATCCCTCTATAACTGTACTATTCTTCACCAGTCCTATTTCCACCTCATGTTTTTGCCTTTCCTGTTCAAATAGAACCCCCTCTAATTCTTCCTTCTTCTTCATGCTTTCAATAAAACTAACCTCTGTTTGCACTATTCTTTTTTGAATTTCTCCCAATCTATCCTTCAATTCCTGCTCTTTAATTCTGAGAGTTTCTATGCTATTTCCCACCTCCGAAGATGCCTGTATAATGCCATTTTTTTCTCTATCCAATACTTCTAAAGCATTATTCTTTCTTACCCTGTCATCCTCTAAATCTCCAATACTTTTCCGTGCAGCTTCACAATCCCGTTCAGCGCTTTCTCTTTCCGCTTCGGCTCTGCCTAAAATCAGCCGTATATCAGTCAATTCTTCGCCAGCCTCTGCCACTCGTGTTTTAAGCCCCTCATAGGATGCGAAAACACTTTCCGCTATGGCCTTAAAATCTGAAATGCTTTTCTTCTCGCTTTCCACATGTTTTTTCAGCGATTCTATTTCCTTTTTCGATTCCAATTCTTTTAAATCTATTTCATCTAACTCTTTTTCAAGCAGATTCTTTGTACTTATAATTTCATTTATTCTCACAGAAATCCCTTTTATTTCATTATTCAGAATTAGGATTTCCCTTTCCTCTTTCCTATGCCTTACCTCCATTTCCCCTTTTTGCCCTTCGATTTTGGAAATCTCGGCCTTGATTTTTTGGCACTTATCATCCATTTCAGCGATTTCCGACTGAATTTTTGCCGATAAGCTTAAAAGCCTTTTTAGTTCTGATTTGCGCCTCAGAAAACCCATGGCTTCGTCTTTTCCTCTACCTCCCGTAATGGCACCCCAGGGATTTATCAGCTCTCCCTCCAAGGTGACTATTCGATATCTTCCCCTGTTCACTTTTGAAAACTCTATGGCACTTTTCAGATCTTCCAGAACCACCACCCCATTTAAAAGGTATTCCATAACATTCTTGTAGACATTATCATAGGTTATGTGTTCCTGTGCAAACCCTTTGAATCCGTCAGTCCGTATTATTTCATCTTTGTTGTGTACGCCGGCGGCACCTATGGATAAAGGCAAAAATGTCAGTCTTCCCGCCTTGCTTTCTTTTAGTCTGGCCACAGCTTCCTTCGCACAATCTTCATCAATGCAAACCAGGTTTTGCATTTTTGCACCTAAGGCGGCCTCAATGGCGGTTTCATAGCCATCCATGGCTGTTATTAATTTGGCCACCACCCCATGGATTCCGGGAATACCTTCCCTCATTATAAACTTTATACCCTGGTTATACCCCTGGTAGCTGCTTTCCATGTTTTCCAGCGCATCCTTCATGGCCAGAGTTTGCCCTAATCGAACTTTTGCTGTTTCTAATTTATCGGTTAACTTTGCCAGACCTGCGGTCTTTTCCCCATGGGATTTTATAAGATTTATCATACAGGCGTCTGTTTCAGCTAAACCTTTCTCTTTATATCCCTTTTCCCCCTTTGTCTTTTCTAAAGATTCCCTTAACTGTATCAACGAATTATCATGGGAAACCTTTTCCTGTATAACTTTATTCTTCCGTTCTGAAATAGCTTTGGTGATTACCTCAAGGCTTTTTATTCCAGCCTCCTTCATTGCAATTGAATTGTGTAAAATGCTGATTTCATCCCTTCGGCTTTCCATTCCCGCCAAGGCTTCTTCCATCCTAACTGTCAATTCTCCGTATCTTTGATTCTTATCCTCCAAAGATAGCCTGTGTTTTTCGATTTCACCTGCTAATTCCTCCCTTTTTGCCTTTACTTCCTTCTCCTTTTTCTTCTCAGTGGCCAGCCTTTCATTTACTTCCAGTATTTCGCCCTGTATTCTGATGTAATCCTTGTCAATGGTTGCCGCTTTTTCTTCATTCAATCTTTTTGCAATCAGAAGATCATTTAATTCCCTTTCCACTGACGATAGCTGATCCTGACCATTTCTTCCCCATTCCTCCAACCGATTCTTTTCATCTTGCATAACAGAAAGCTCAATCAGAACCTTCTCCTTTTCATCCCTGTATTTTAACGTTTCTGCATGAAACAGGTGAAGATCCTCTTCAATCTGCTTGCTCTTTTTGTCAAGGCCTTCAATGTTTTTTAACAGTATGCCAATTTCTAAATTTCGATACCGTTCTTTCAAGGATAGATATTTCTCCGCCTTTTCACTATCATGGCGAAGCCCGTGTATTCTACCCTCAATTTCACTGATTATGTCGTTGACCCGGTTCAAATTGCTCTTACAGTTTGCCATTTTACCTTCGGCCTGGGCCTTCTTGTGACGGTACTTAACTATACCTGCCGCCTCCTCGAAGACCTCCCTCCTGCTCTCCGGTTTATTATTTACGATATCGCCAATTTTCCCCTGACCTATTATGGTGTATCCATCAACGCCTATACCGGTATCCATTATGAGATTCCTTATATCCCTTAATCTACATTGAACCTTATTTATCAAATATTCGCTTTCTCCGGAGCGATAGGCCCTGCGGGTTATTGCAACCTCCGAATAGTCAATGGGTAAAACCTTATTTTTATTATCGATAACTAAGGTGACCTCTGCCATACCCCTTGACTTCCTGTTGGTAGTCCCGGCAAAAATCACCTCCTCCATCTTGCCACCCCGCAGGGTCTTAGAGCTTTGTTCACCTAATACCCATCGAACAGCATCAGAAATGTTACTTTTTCCGCTGCCATTTGGCCCCACTATACATGTAATTCCATCCCTGAATTCTATGGTTACAGGCTCTGCAAAAGACTTAAATCCTTGTATCTCAATATATTTTAGAAACAATGCCCTACCCCATCATCATCGACTAACGCCGCCTTTGCCGCATTTTGCTCCGCCTCTTTTTTTGAATTCCCAACCCCCTGGCCAATCTTCCTACCCCCTGCCCATAAGGTAACATGGAAAACCTTATCGTGATCCGGTCCTTCTTCCTTATCTACCAGATATTTTATATCAGTAATCCCGACAGCCTGCAACTTCTCCTGAATTGTAGTCTTGTAATCGCTGTGTAGTTTGCCGGAAAGGGCTTCCTCTATTGTGGTTTCAAAAACATTCAGTACCATACTACGAACACTTTCCCAACCCCCATCAAGAAATACTGCCCCTATTACCGCCTCCATGGCATCGGCAATGATTGATTCTCTATACCTGCCACAGCTTTGCTCCTCACCCTTTCCCAGCTTCAGGTGATTATTTATACCCAGTTCCATGCCTCTTTTGGCCAAAGAATGTTTACATACGATTAAGGCACGCATTTTAGTCAAGTGCCCTTCCTCCACATCCTTCATTGCATTGTAAAGATATTCGCTTATAATTGCATCAAAAAAGGCATCCCCAAGAAACTCCAGGCGTTCGTTATTCCCTGTTGATTTGCCGCAGCCACCATAAGAACTGTGAGTTAATGCTCGACTTAAGAGATGATGATCTTTAAAACGATATTTAATAGCTTTTTCAAAATCCGAATTATTCACTGATTACGATTTCCTCCAATTCTAAAACGGAATTCTGGATTATTTGTACCACTTTGTTCTGTGCATACGGGATTCCTCTGATAATTGTGTTTTTCACAGCATTAGCATTGGACGAACCATGCATCTTTATCAAGGCCCCCCTTACTCCTAAAAACGGTGCCCCCCCATATTCCGAATAATCGAATTCAGCCTTAAGCTCTCTCATCTTCCCCGATAAAAGCAGAGCACCCATTTTGGGAATGGTACCGGCTGTAAACTTGCTTTTCAATAGTTTCAGAATAGTCCATGCAAGGCCTTCCGTCAGCTTTAAGATTGTGTTGCCCACAAACCCATCGCATACAATTACATCACACGCACCCGATGGTATTTCCCGCGCCTCAACATTTCCCACAAAATTGAGATGGCTTCTGGAAAGCATTTCATGAGCCCCCCTTAACACCGTAGTTCCCTTGCTTTCCTCGGTGCCTATATTTACAAGCCCTATCCGAGGATTCTTAATATTGAGTACCTTCTCCATATATATACTGCCCATGGTGGCAAACTCCAATAAATTATTGGGTTTACATTCGGAATTGGCTCCCGAATCAACCAATAGGGATACCCCTCCCTTTCCTAAGATAGGATAGGTGGCAGCTAATGCAGGCCTGTCTATACCTTGGATTCGCCCTAAAATGAAGAGCCCCCCCGCCATCAAGGCACCTGTGTTTCCCGCAGAAATAAAAAGGTCCATTTCACCACTCTTTACCATGTTGATTCCCTTAACCATGGACGAATCCGTTTTAGTTCTCACCGCCCTTACGGGAGCGTCATCACTGGTGATCACCTCGGTGGCATCAACGATATGTATTTGCTCCGCATTATATTTATGCTTGTCCAATTCCCTTTTGATTAGGTTCTTATCGCCTACGATATGAATTTCATCCCCCACCAGATTTGCAGCATCCACGCAACCCTTAACTATTTCAGTGGGGGCATTGTCTCCCCCCATACCATCGATGGCTATCCTCATATTTACTTATCTCCTGTATTCTTGAAGCTGAACGGCGGATTACACCATACCAGTCCTTAATCTTTTCAAAATATTATACCACAGCCCCCACAAAGGGCGCAATTTTTATCCTTATTCTTCTATTTTTAGTATGGAAACCTCATAGGCAACCTTCGTAATGCTTTCCCCTTTTTCATTCCTCTTTCTATACTCCCTGCTCTGCATCCTTCCTGACACGCATATTTTCATTCCTACTGAAAGGCTTCCGGCATACCCCGCATTTCTTCCCCAGGCGATACATGGAATATAATCGGATTTATTATACATGCGGTTAACTGCCAGCATCAGATCGCAAATGTCTCTCCCTAAAGGAGATGTTCGACAAATCGGTGGTTTACAAAGGTAACCTTCCAACATCACTTTATTATCATCCTTAATCGAGTCTTCATACCCGAAATCCCTTGCAAAGACCAAAACGTTTAATCTGTTAGCCCCGTCCACAAATTCATTATAGGTTCGTATCTGCCCCTTTATTCTAACCCTGTCTTCAGGCACCGGCTCCCCTTCCCAAATTAGACGTTCCGATAATAAGACTTTAATCTCATCGCAATATCCACTCTTCCTCTCGGTTCCAAGAACAAAAATATAGAAGCTCTCCCCATACGATTTGTGACTAAATTCAAGGGGGCTTAATACCTTGCCGGACAATTCCACTCTGTTTGTCTCCCCGCTATTATCCATGGTATACCTCCTGTCAATTCTTTTTTAAAGAAATCTGCCTGCCTTTGTGGTCAATGCAATACTCTTCCTTGTATATCAACTGCCCTATTGGTACAATTTCATAACCCTCACCCTGCAATTTCTTTAGTACTTTTGGAAGGTAATCCTCAACATGGGTAGCATTATTGTGAAAAAGGATTATATCGCCGGGTTCAATGTTAGATGTAACCCTTTCAACAATCTGATCTGCCGAAATATCCTTCCAATCAAGGCTGTCGACAGACCATTGGATTACATGATAACCATTATCTCTGCACTCCTCTATTAAACAATTATTGTAGGCACCGAAAGGAGGTCGAAAAAGCGTAGGTTCCATCCCGGTAATATCTTTGATGCGATCACCTGTAATCTTCAATTCCTCCCTGATTCTTTCCGGGCTGAGTCCGGTCATATCCGGATGCGTTGCAGAATGATTCCCCACCTCATGACCTCTTTTGTGTATTTCCTTTACATCTTCAGCATGTTTTTTTGCCCAAAAATCTACTAAAAAAAAGGTTGTCTTAACCCCGTATTCATCAAGTATATCCAATATGTTACCCGTATGCTCATCACCCCAGGCGGCATCAAAACTGATTGAAATCCTCTTATCCTGCACATCGACACTATAAATGGGCAATTTTTTTTCCTCTCCAACCACCCTAGTAATGCCGAAAATAGCTGCTACGAAAACTGCAAACAGTATTAAAGCCAATGCTCCCCCCATTATTATTTTTATCGATTTATTCATGGCATCCTCCTGTCAATCCATTACATCCATATTCTCGCAACCCCCGTCGTATTCTATCTTTACAATTATTTTTTCAAGAATATGCAGAGCAATAAAAATAGTCCTACAAATCCGGTGGCCGGATAAATGGTTCCCACAAGATATGAAAAGGGAAAGGCACTACCTATAAACGCCAGAAATATGACGATGAAGACTGTCATGGGCTGGCTACCCATACCGTCACAAATGCTCCAAAGGAGAGGAACCGCCGTTGTATAAATTCCCCCCAACAGTATCAGTGAAAAAAATGTGCCAAGAGAAGGATGCAGCCAATGCGCTACCCATAAAAATGGAATTTGCTTATCCGCCACCAGCTGTATCCGGACTAAAAACATTAGATTCATAATGAATACACCAAAGGCGAAAACCAATCCGCCTAAGCTTCCTGCTGCACCGGCACCTTTCACAGTGTTGGCTTCCTTTCCCAAGCCTGCAAGAAAAGGGATGGCGGTAGTGATATTCATGCACCCGTATAACAAACCGGACATCCACCATGAAAAAGAAGCACCTTTCGGAAGGGCAACATTAGTCGGGTCACACGGCCGGCAATCCTGGGCACCCGAAACCAACAAACCCCAAACGCTCATGGCGATCACTGAAATTATAATAATTATTCCTAGAAACCCAAGGATCTTTACAAGTCTTGATAGCCCCAACGAAACCGTTACAGCC
The DNA here is from genome assembly GCA_050953445.1 of Anaerovoracaceae bacterium. Lineage (GTDB taxonomy): Bacteria > Bacillota > Clostridia > Peptostreptococcales > Anaerovoracaceae > JBMNMS01. The sequence continues at coordinate 165,235 of JBMNMS010000002.1, read as the reverse complement.
ACAATCACAGCCATAAAAAGGCGTCCGATCACACCCGAAACGCTGTAATACTCCTGAAAGGTAGCCCCTGAACCGGAGATCATAACCGTTAAAAAGCAAAACATAACCAAAGGTATCGCCAACTCAAAAAGTCTTCCCAATCTATTTCCACAATAGTATCTGTAAACACCACCGGTTGAAAGGGGCTGCAGCCTTCTACCGTCCACCATAACCCGGGCACCGGTACCAGATAAAATTAAAAGAGCTATCAGCAAACCCCAAAGACTTTTAGGAAAGCCATATGCGGTAAAGAATCTTAACACCTCTTGACCCGATGCAAATCCGGATCCCATTATCAATGCCATGAAAGCACCGGCAAGAGAGATAATTTGCATACCATCCTCCAATCATTACATCGAAATCATTAAAGCCCTCATTTGTATCTTATGGGCATAAATAATCCCTATGACTACATTTCGTCATAGGGACTGATTTTTACCTATACTCTCTTCTCCTTTGTTGAAACTCAAGGTTCCTTATGATTCCTTAACAAATTTACCGGCAAACGCTGCTGCAATTGCTCCATCTGCTGCTGCGGTAACAACCTGGCGCAGCTTCTTAGCCCTAATGTCTCCGGCGGCAAAAACTCCGGGGATATTTGTCCTCATATCATCATCAGTAACAATAAATCCGTTTTCCATTTCCACAAGCCCTTCGTATGCTCCAGTTTGCGGTCTGTTTCCTATGAAAACGAACACCCCCATTGTACCATCCTTAGGATCTGCCTTAATAGTTCTTTGATCTCCGGTTTTCACATTTTCAACTACTATTTCCGTCAGCAATCCAGCCTCACCTTTTATCTCCTTCACGACACTATCCCACATGAAATCAATCTTTTCATTGGAAAAAGCGCTTTCTTGTATGGCCTTTGCCGCCCTTAATTCATCCCTTCTATGGATGATTGTGACCTTTCTGGCAAAATCGGTTAAATAAATGGCCTCGCCTACTGCCGAATCTCCACCGCCTACCACAAATACCTCAAGTCCCCCGAAAAAGGCTCCATCACAGGTGGCACAATAGGAAACACCCTTGCCCGTATACTCATCTTCCCCCGGACAATTCAATTTAGCCGGTGCCGATCCTCCTGCTATTATTATAGCCTTGGCATGATATTTATCATACTGTCCATAAACCGTTTTAATGTCCCCATCAAGCTCCACTTTTACCACATCATCCACAACCTGGGAGACACCGAATCGTTGTGCCTGTTCCAACATACGCTGGGTCAAAGCAGTACCAGATTCTGTTCCCAAAGAACCGGGATAATTATCGATTTCCGGGGTCAAAGTGATCTGCCCCCCTATTCCTGCCTTTTCAATAATCAATGTGTCTAAACGGCTTCTACCGCAATAAATACCTGCCGAAAGACCGGCAGGACCCGCTCCGATTATCACCACATCATATATCTTTTTTTCACCCATCTTCTCTCCTCCTTCATAATTCTATTTTCATAACTTGGGGATGGCAATTCACTCCAAACTGCGGACAACTTGCACAGTCAAACAACTGTCCTGTAGAATCTGGATCTATTGAAAGAAAACCTTGCTTTCTAAAGAACCCGGGTGCCTTTGCAACGAGAAAAACCCGACTCCCCCCTCTAACTTTAGCCTCCTCAAGAGCCAATCGTAACAGTTCAGCCCCTATTTTACGCTTTCTGTATTGAGGCTCGGTGGCTATGCCATCTATAACATATTCTCCGCCCCTCATAGCAAGAACAGATCCGGCAACCAGATTTCCCCGAAGATCTTCGGCCTTCCAACATTTAATTAGATCAGTGGGCAACGGCTCATCAAAGGAAAACTCCAAGTCATGGCGGATAAACATCTCCACCAACCGATCGTATTCATCTGTCTCACATATTCTAATATCGTTTCCTTCGATACATTGGTCTACCATATCATTCACTCCCTTACCAACGCTTACCCTCCATATTATCCCTCAATGTACAAACCTTTAATCTGCTTGGCAACACGCTTATCTCCAAGGGAAATTCCGAGCCTTTTTCCCCATCCAAATCAGTTCCCACATTCCCATCTGTCGTCAAGGTTAGTCTGCTTGTTTTAAAAAAGATAACATTTTTATTCTCAACATGATGCCCCTGCATAACATTAAAAAACAACTGTGGCAGTTCTATCATGTTCCTCATTTCCTTAAACATTATAACATCCAAAAGCCCATCGTCTATCTTTGCATCCTCGGCAATTCTCCTAAATCCCCCTGCCGAACGGCCATTCATGACCAGCATAAAATAAATGCTGTTGGAGCCCGTGTACTCATCACTAATGGCATTTACCAAAAATGGCTCCATCTTCGGGACCTCGGTCATTCCTTTAAGATAATAAGAGAGTACCCCAAGGGTGTTTTTCAAATTAGGATCAGTCTTTTGGCTTACATCTACCAAAAAACCCATAGCTGCAACGTTTATAAAGTATTTATCATTGCACTTCCCCACATCCACATAGCTGAAATGATCCCCAAGGGCAATATCTATCATACTGTCTATATCATGGGGAAGGTCAAAATAGTGAGCAAAATCATTTGCCGTACCGGAGGGAAAAACCCCAAGAGGAAGGTCTATGTCATTCCTCATCATCGAATTTACCACCTGATGGATTGTACCATCCCCACCGGCAGCTATGACTTTACAAAAATCATTTTGATCCATACTCTTAAACACAGAATCCAGTAAATCAGGTCTCCCTCCCCGTATTGGAACCACTAAGAGGTGCTTTCTTTGAAATTTCTCGATAATCCGATCCAAATTACTTTTAAACATCCCGTTTCCGGCCCTCGGATTGTAAATCAAAAGTACCTGATCTTTAATTGCCATTTTTAAATCTCCCCCTTATTCTACCAATTAGATAAAGAGAGCCGGCTGCTACTATCAGATCATATTTATCCATGTGATCATTAATATAATCACATGCCCCCGATCCGTCTGTGACTAAAACACACTTCCGCCCGGCCTCCTCGATTTTCTCTGCCAGTTTCTCTGCGGGAAATTTCCTGGGATTGTCCGGCTCAGAACCAATTATATCCCCCGGTATCCGCAGAAACTCTCCCAACATCTTTTCTATCTCTTTATCCTCCAAAATTCCAATTACCAGCAAGGTTTTCTTTCCCGGGAAATGATCTTTAATCCCCTCAACCAATGCTCGTGCCCCATCGTGATTATGTGCCCCGTCCACTAATATTACAGGGTTCTTACGGAGTATTTCCATTCTACCGGGATGCCTTGCCTTGCTGAGACCCATTTTTATCTTTTCGCGGCTGGTTTTTATTACACCTTCCTTATCAAGTATTTCAATGACAGCTAAGGCACAACATGCATTTTCTATCTGGTGTCGTCCTAACATTGAAATACGTAAATTCGGGATCTCCTCCCTTCGGAGATTCGATAGGGCAGAAAAAGTCCAGCCATCCTGGTTTTTTTCACATTTAACAGGAATTATTGTGTCTCTTCCGTAAAAGTGGCTGCCTTTATCCAACGCAATCCGTCTTATCACATCTGCCGACGGCTCCCTGGCCCAGGAAACCACAGGGCATCCCTTTTTGATTATGCCTGCCTTTTCCGCTGCGATTTCCTCCAAGGTGTTACCCAGCTGAGCCATGTGATCAAAGGAAATGGATGTTATTACCGAGATGAGAGGGTTTCTTATAATATTGGTAGAATCCCCCCTGCCTCCCAGCCCCACCTCCAATATAAGGAAGTCCATAGGTTTTTTCCTAAAATAATGAAAAGCAATGGCTGTAACCAATTCGAATTCAGTAGGCGATTCCATACCCTCTTTCAATATGCTATCAACCTCTACCATAACCTCCCGGGTACAGGATGCCAGCTCTTCCCCATCAATTTCTCTGCCATCGAATTCAATCCTCTCAGTAAAGCGCTCCAGATAAGGCGATGTGTAAAGCCCAACCCTGTATCCATTTTCCGAAAGGCAGGATGCGATAAATCGGGATACAGAGCCCTTTCCGTTGGTGCCTGCCACATGTATCACCTTCATGTCATCCTGGGGATTTCCCAATCGCTCCATTAAAAGTTTCATCCTTGAAAGCCCCAACTTACTTCCAAATCGATGAAATCCATGTATTATTTTAATTGCCTCCTGATAAGTCATCCTTCACCTTTTCGGAAACCCTTTCCAGCCTGACCTGAACCTTTTCAAGCATATCCTGATATTTTAACAATTTCTCTCGCTCCTCTTCAACCACCTTCCCCGGAGCTTTATTTACAAAACCTTCGTTGGACAACTTTCCCTGTGTCCTTTTAACCTCGCCTTCCAACCTTTCCTTTTCTTTTTTCAATCTTTCAAATTCCGCCCTGTAATCTAAAAGATCATCCAGAGGTATGAAAATTTCAACTCCCTCCATTACCGCCGACATAACCTCCTCCGGTACCTGATCCTTATTATCCATATAGTGAATCTCCGAAATACCTGCTAAATTTTTAATATGGTGTTCTCCCACGATTATGTCCCGCTTCGCTTTCTCCGATGCCAATATCATTGCACGCAACTTCTTAGATGGCACCCCCTCGGCTTCTGCCCTTATATTTCTGATGCTCCGGATCAATTCCATTACCCTATCAATCCTCTTTCTTTCCTCTTCATAATTCATGTCTTCATCTATCGAAGGCCATTGGGATTCTATCAGCATCCCTCCGTCTCCCGGAAGGAAACCCCATATTTCCTCTGTAATAAAAGGCATAAAGGGATGGAGCATAGCAAGCATTTCTTTCAACACCTTAACCAGGACAAAGCGGGCTATCTCTTTATCCTCCTCATCCTCACCATACAACCTGCTTTTAACTAATTCGATGTACCAATCGCAGTATTCATACCAGATCAGCTCATATACCTTTTGACCGGCTAACGCAAGATCAAAGTTCTCCATATTATGATTGACTGATTTAATTCCCTCTTTCAACCGGGCAAGCATCCATTTATCTTCATCCTTTAACCTGTCAAAAACTCGCGGAGGCTCAATCAGGCTGACGATTTCCCCATCGTTATCGGGGAGATTCATTATGACGAATCGGGAAGCATTCCAAAGCTTGTTGGCAAAGTTCCGGCAGGATTCTAACCTGTCCATTTTAAACCTCATATCACCGCCCGGAGTGATTCCTGTACTCAACATAAACCTGAGAGCATCAGCCCCGAATTGATCTATTACCTGAAGTGGATCCACCCCGTTTCCTAGGGATTTGCTCATCTTCCGCCCATCCCCATCCTTTACTAAACCATGAACATAAACATATTCAAAGGGAATGCTGCCAGTCATCTCAAGGGCAGAGAAAACCATTCGCACTACCCAGAAAAATATTATGTCATAGCCTGTAACCAACACATCGGTAGGATAAAAGTAACTATAGTCTTCTGTTTCATCCGGCCATCCCAGGGTGGAAAAAGGCCAAAGCGCCGAACTGAACCAGGTATCAAGGACATCTTCATCCTGTATTATGTCTTTCCCGGAACATTTAACACATTTTTCAGGGACTTCTCTAACCACCATCATCTCACCGCATTCTCTGCAATAGTATGCCGGTATCCTATGGCCCCACCAGAGTTGCCTGGAAATGCACCAGTCCCGAATATTTTCCAGCCAATGAATATAAATTTTTTCAAACCTCTCAGGTATTAGTTTAAGTCTGCCGCCATGGGCCGCTTCGATGGCCGGCTCTGCCAATTCCTCCATCTTTACGAACCACTGTTCCGATAACATAGGTTCAATTACCGTCTGACAGCGGTAACACTCACCAAGGGGGATTACCATATCCTCAATTTTAACTAGGAACCCCCCTTCCATCAGATCCTCCACCCAGGCCTTCCTGCATTCATAGCGGTCCATCCCCTGATACTTACCGGACAGCTCATTCATCCTGGCATCATTATCGATACAATTAGGCTGTTCCAACCCATGTCGCTGTCCCACTTCAAAGTCATTAGGGTCGTGTGCAGGTGTTATCTTTACTGCTCCACTTCCTTTTTCAGGATCGGGATAAGGATCGGCGATTATGGGAATGGTTTTGTTTATAATGGGCAAAATCACCTCCGACCCTATCAAATGCTCATATCTGGGATCCTGAGGATTGACTGCGATGGCCACATCTCCAAACATGGTTTCCGGTCTGGATGTTGCTACAACTATGCCCTCACTTCCATCTGCCCCGGGATACCTTATATAGTAGTATTTTCCGCTCCTATCCTCATGCTCCACCTCCGCATCCGACAGGGAGGTCCCACATTGCGGACACCAGTTGGTAATTCTGTTCCCCTTATAAATATAGCCCTTCTCATATAACCTGACAAAAAACTCAATAACAGCCCGGTTACAACCTTCATCCATGGTGAAACGTTCCCTTTCCCAATCGCAGGAATCCCCCAGTCTTCTACACTGTTCCGTAATTTTGCCGCCATAGGTGTTCCGCCAATCCCAGGCACGTTTAAGAAACTCATCCCTGCCCAAATCCTCTTTAGTCTTCCCTTCCTCCCGGAAAATCTTTTCTACTACCTTAACCTCGGTAGCTATGCTGGCGTGGTCTGTGCCGGGCAGCCAAAGGGCCTCAAAGCCTAACATTCGCTTCCATCTAATCAATACGTCCTGAAGCGTATGATCCAATGCATGTCCCATATGCAGCTGCCCCGTAATGTTGGGTGGAGGCATTACGATGGTAAAAGGCCTTTTGTTACTATCTATTTTAGCACTGAATTTTCCTCTTCTTTCCCATTCCTCATAGATTCTTTTTTCAAAATCCTTCGGGTCATATGTCTTTGCCAGATTTTTTTCCATGGATTCCCTCCCTATATTTTATGAAAAAAACGTCCCTATGCAAATGCATAAGGACGGATTTTTCCGCGGTACCACCTTAATTCTGCTTGCATCGCTTAACACAAGCGAAATGAAAGCAACACTTTTCTTATCCCGCTCCGAGGCAACCTTCCCTCGCCCTTACCTTTGGATCTTTCAGCCTGTCCGCCTTAGCGACACCGTATCCATTCTCTGAAAAAGCAGGTTTCGAATTACTCCTCCTCATCTGCACGGGCATATTGAATTATATTATTTATTTTAACCTCCGGTACCTATTTGTCAAGGGGTTTACTCCATTTTTACAGTTCCATCTCACGCAGTAAATTTATGGTTTCCACCGCTGCCATTGCGCTATCATACCCTTTATTTCCCGCCTTAGTGCCGGCTCTTTCAATAGCCTGTTCAATGGTATCAGTAGTCAGCACTCCGAATATTATGGGAATACCGCTTTTAAGAGAGGCTGTAGCTATGCCTTTTGAAACCTCTGCGCATACATAATCATAATGGGATGTTGCACCGCGAATTACCGCACCAAGGCATATAATACCGTCATATTTTTTCGTATCTGCCATCTTAGCAGCTATGAGAGGGATTTCAAAAGCTCCGGGAACCCATGCTATTTCAACATCATCTTCGTCTATATCATGCCTTCTCAAACAATCTAAGGCCCCGCCCAATAGCTTGGATACTATTAATTCGTTGAAACGGGCTGCAACAATGCCTATTTTCATGCCATCCCCAACCAACTTACCTTCAAAAACTTTCATTTTCATACCTGCCTTTCATTATTAATATGCGAGCAAATGCCCCATTTTTTCCTGTTTTGTTTTAAGATAAAACCTGTCATGCTCCGTAGGCTCTATTTGAATTGGGAGCCTTTCTATAATATCAAGTCCAAAGGCTGAAAGCTCGTAGACCTTATGGGGATTATTGGTTAACAGCCTCAAGGTTTTTGCCCCTAAATCCCTCAAAATCTGTGCTCCGATATAGTATTCCCTCATATCCCCCTCAAAACCTAAGGCAAGATTTGCCTCAACTGTGTCCATTCCATTATCCTGCAGCTCATAGGCTTTTAATTTATTAATAAGACCTATTCCCCTGCCTTCCTGACGCATATACAGAAGTATTCCTCTGCCCTCACGATTTATCTGCTCCATAGCCTTATCAAACTGCTCACCGCAATCACACCGGGAAGATCCAAAGGCATCTCCTGTTAAACATTCGGAATGCACCCTGCACAAAACCTCCTGCCCGTCAGCTATGTCTCCCTTTACCAATGCAATATGATGCTCCCCATTGAGCTTATTGATATATCCGTGGGCAGTAAAGTCCCCATGCTTGGTAGGTAGCTTTACCGATGTGACTCGTTCCACCAGAATCTCATTCTTCTTCCTGTATTCCTGCAAATCCTTGATGGTGATAAATGCTAAGTCAAATTCCTTTGCCAGCTCCATGAGCTGGGGTGTCCTCATCATAGTGCCATCACTCTTCATAATTTCGCAGCAAAGACCACATTCCTTTAGCCCTGCAATCCTCATCAGGTCCACCGTCGCTTCTGTATGTCCATTCCGTTCCAACACGCCGTTTTTTCTGGCCAAAAGTGGGAACATGTGACCGGGTCTTCTGAAATCTTCCGGTTTCGCACCCTCCTCAACGCACTTCAAAGCAGTTATTGATCTTTCTTCCGCAGAGATCCCCGTAGTTGTATCCACATGATCTATGGACACCGTAAATGCCGTATTATGCAGATCTGTATTTTGACTCACCATCTGAGGGATGCTCAACCTTTCGATTATACTTTCGCTCATAGGCATGCATATAAGCCCCTTACCATGGGTTGCCATAAAATTAACATTCTCTGTAGTAGCAAATTGGGCTGCACAAATAAAATCTCCTTCGTTTTCTCTGTCATCATCATCGGTTACTATGATAATCCTACCTTTTTGCAACTCCGCAATGGCCTCTTCCACCGTATTAAACTTAAACATTAATAAACCTCCTTCATTATCTCACCGGTTAAAACCCCGCCTTAATTAAAAACTCCTCCGTGAGCCCTTCCTTTACCGGGCCTTCCTTCTCATACCCAAGGAACTTTTCAATATACTTGCCTATCATATCGTTTTCCAAATTGACCGGGTCATTGACTTTTCTATCAAACAGAGTAGTAGCTTTGCCCGTATGAGGTATTATTGAAACCTTAAAGTATTCTTCTGATACAGTGGCAATAGTTAAGCTAACTCCATCGATGGCAATAGAGCCCTTTTCAATGACATACCTCATAATATTTTCAGGGGCATTGATGGTAAGCCATCTGGCATTATCATCTTCCCTTATGGCAGATAAATAGCCAACCCCGTCTATGTGCCCCGATACTATATGACCCCCAAATCTACCCCATGCCGGCAATGCTCTTTCCAAATTAACGCGGCTTCCCGCTTTTAGCCTGCCCAATGCACTTCTTTCCAGGGTTTCACTCATAACATCTGCCACAAAGTTTTTGTCCCCAAGGGCGCTGGCAGTGAGACACACGCCATTTACAGCCACGCTGTCACCCAGCTTTAAATCATCAAATATTAAGTTCCCTTTAATATTTAATCTGGACGATTTCCTCCCCTTCTCAATCCCTATTACACTTCCGGTTTCCTCTACTATGCCTGTAAACAATCTGCCATCCTCCCTTCTCGATTTTATGCCTTGACCAAGCATTCCAACAAAATATCCTCCCCCAAGGAGGTGACAATGGGTTTCTCGAATAAAACCGCATCGTTGAGACTTTCTAAACCAGCTCCCATAACAGGGGTTTTAGCCTTTTCTCCCCCTATGATTTTAGGCGAAACATAACTATAAATCTTATTCACAAGCCCCTCTTCCAATAGGCTGAAATTTAAGTATCCCCCACCTTCACATAAAACCCCATCTATTCCCTCTTGAAAAAGATATCTCATCAATGCAGGCAGGTCCAGATGGGAACCTTTCTGTTCCACCTCAATAAGCCTGCATCCCCTTTTCTTAAGTTCTTCAACCTTATAATCCTCACCTCTCCCATATGCGATGTAGGTAATAATTTCATCGGATGATGATACTATTTTAGATTCCAAAGGTATTCTAAGATTGGTATCACAAACTATTCTTATGGGGTTACGCCCCTCAACGGATCTACAGTTAAGCATTGGATCATCCGCCAATACCGTCCCTATGCCTACCATTATGCCGGTGTATTTATGCCTTAAAAAATGCACGTGTTCCCTGGCTTTTTCTCCTGTAATCCATTTGGAATCACCGGTGACTGTGGCTATCTTACCGTCCAATGTCATTCCATACTTTATAGCCACATAGGGCATTTTCTTAACCATCGCATGGATGAACACCCGATTTAACTCCATGCACTCCTTCTCCTTCACTCCCATATCCACCATTATTCCGTTCTCTCTTAAAATGGCTATGCCCTTGCCGGATACCTTAGGATTGGGATCCTTCATCCCTATAACCACCCTTTTAATCCCGCTTTCTATAATTGCATCCGTACAGGGAGGGGTTTTTCCGTGATGGCAACAGGGTTCAAGGGTAACATAGAGGGTGCCCCCCCGGGGGGATATGGTGCAATTTGCAAGGGCATTTCGCTCTCCATGAGGTCCCCCATAATACTCGTGATAACCTTCCCCAATTATTTCCCCATCCTTTACTATAACCGCTCCTACCATCGGATTAGGGTTTACAAATCCACATCCCCTTCTGGCCAACTTGATGGCCAATCCCATATAGTCCCAGTCCTTCAATAATTTCTCCTTTCCGGGATTAATCAATAAAAAAACCCCAAAATAATATTCGGGGTTTCCATGAATCAATGTATAAAACAAAAACTCTGAAATGAAAAACATTCCAGAGCGTCCTATCACATCCATGACAAAATCATATGCTGCCATGTTCATCTATCTTCTTTCATCCAGACTATACTGTCGGCTTCGGAATTGCACCGAATCATGCCTTGCGGCTCGTGGGCTTTACCACCGGTGAGGACTTGCACCCCGCCCCGAAGATTAATATTCAATTCGCTACAAGCATACCACATCAATTCAACCCTGTAAAGGGTTCTGTGAAAAAAATATCATTATCCGTCCCCTAAAAGTTTTTCTTGCCAAACCCTTAAAGCTAAAGCAAACACATCCGATATGGGCATACCCTTCTCTTTGGCTATTCTGGCGCAGTCATCATACTCCGGTTTTGCCTTGGAAAACTCCCCAAGACTCCCCACCTTAATTCTCACAATGCCATAGGGTGTTTCCACCTTATGAATTTCCCTTTGGAATGCTATGCGTTCCTTTGATGAAATCCTGACCCCCAAGGATGTGGTTTCCGTGAGCATTATACCGGAAATATGTTCAACATCTTTTTTGGAACATATTGCAGTTAAAATAACACCCGGCCTGCACTTCTTCATCTGTATGGGTACACAATAAGCGTCCAAAGCCCCGGCCTCCAAAATCAAATCCAAGGTGTATCCTATCACTTCCCCCGATTCGTCATCCAGGTTAGCCTCTATTATAAAAACCTCATCCTCAGATTTCCAGACCTTACAGCCTTCCTCCCCTTCCCCTTTTCCCAGGATGATGCGAAGAGCATTCAGTCTGCCTATTTCACGTTTGCCAAAGCCCATGCCCGATGATACTATATTCATCATCGGCATCCCTACGCTGATTGCACCAAGCCCTTTCAATATTCCAAGACCAGTTGGAGTGACCAGTTCAGTCTTAACCTCCCCCTGTTTCAACACAATCCCGCTACCTTTAAGCATTTCGACAACAGCTGGTACAGGTACGGGAAGAATGCCGTGTTCACATTCAATGAAACCATTTCCTTCAACGAGAACTGAACAAAAAACCTTCTGAATATCCAGCATATCGATGCAGATGGCCGTACCCACAATATCGATTATGGAATCCAATGCCCCAACCTCATGAAAATGCACCTGTTCTACCGGTTTACCGTGAACCTTAGCCTCCCCTTCAGCTATAGCGGTAAAAATGTTGATGGAAAGTTCTTTCGCCCTACTGCTTATGGTGCTGTTCAAAATAATTTCTTTTATGTCTTTAAAGTTCCTTCCATGAGAGTGTTCGTGCCCATGTCCATGCCCATGGCTTTCCTTAACTATAACGTCAGCCTCCATGCCGGTTATTCCATATCTTCGGCTTTTCTCAGCCTGCAATTCAAATCCTTTAAGATTGAGTTTTTCAAGCTCCATTCGTACCCGGGAAGGTTCTAATCCCAAATCCATTAAAGCACCTAATGTCATGTCTCCACTGATACCTGAAAAACAATCAAAGTATAAAATATTGCCCATTAGTTCACTCCCTCCGATTAATCTTAGATGCAAGGCAAGCAGCCCCGTACCCATTATCAATATTTACCACCCCAACGCCGGCGGCACAGCTATTTAACATGGCCAGAAGGGCGGCAAGTCCCTTAAAGCTGGCTCCGTAACCCACCGATGTAGGAAGGGCTATAACCGGTCTTTCGGTAAGCCCTCCCACCACGCTAACCAACGCTCCTTCCATTCCCGCAGCAACTATAACCACACCTGCCGATCTGATCCTGTCTAACTTGTCAAAAAGCCTGTGAATACCTGCAACCCCCACATCGTAAATACGATCCACCTGGTTGCCAAAAAAGCCGGCTGTAACAGCTGCCTCCTCTGCTACCGGTATATCGGCGGTTCCGGCGGTAAGAATGGCTATAGGCGGACTGTGATTGCTAAAATCATTGCCACCATCCCCTATTATGGTTATGCTCCTTGCCTCCTCATGGTATACCGCCTTATCCAGCACCTTTTTTACCTCTACATAAGCTTCAGTGGATGCTCTGCTGATCAAAATCCGATGGTTATTCCTCCACATGGCCTCTGCGATAGAGGCAATTTGAAAAGGTGTTTTCCCCTGTCCGAATATCACCTCTCCCTGGCTGGTTCTCAATTCACGATGATGATCTATACATGCAAACCTTAGATCTTCAAAGGGTAAAGTTTTCAGCTTTTCCATAGCTGCTTCAATATCTACTTTTCCTTGGGCTACCTGCTCTAATAGAGATTTCAAATAACGTTCTTCCATTATTTTTGCTTCCCCTGACAATCTTCGTTTACGCTCCCCTTCCTGTAACCTAAAAGATCAAGGGTCACGTATCTAAACCCTAACTCACCAATTAATCCATAGACTCTTTCCGCCATATCCTTTTCAAAGAATAAATATCCTTGAGAAGGATTCGATTCTATCCTTGCCACACTACCGTGATGACGTACCCGGATCGGATCAAATCCTATATCCCTAAGTGCATTTTCAGCTAATTCAACGGCCTTAAGCTTTTCCTCCGTCACCTCTTCGCCGGTGGGTATGCGAGTTGCAAGACAGGCAGACTCCGACTTTTGCCATGTGGTAATTCCTTTTTCCCGCAAAGCCCTTCGAACCTCATTCTTGCTAAATCCCGCATAGCGTAAGGGGCTTTTTATACTCAACTCCTCTAATGCTAAAAGCCCCGGCCGAGAATCCTTTAAGTCATCACAATTAGTCCCCTCGGCCAGATGATAAAAGCCTTCCCTTTCACAAACACTTAAAAATTCTTTAAATAAGCTTCTCTTGCAATAATAACATCTCCCGGGTCCATTTTCCACAATACCCTCGATTTCATTCAGTTTAAAAGGGATCACCTTGTGCCTTATATTGTAATCCCTGCAAAATCCCACCGCTTCCGACAATTCCCTTCTGCTAAAAAGAGGGGAGTCTGCGGTGATTGCCAGAAGCCTATCTCCCAGTACCTGTCGTGCCGTCATCAAAAGCAAGGTGCTGTCAGCCCCCCCGGAAAAAGCTACAGCAAGAGATCCATAACCCTCCAGCACATCCTTCAATCTTTTATTCTTTAATTCCATTTTTTAAACTTCCCATGCCAATAAAACCTGTGGTCACAACTATGATTAGAAGTGTCAAAAAAATACCCACTGCCCCCGACGCAATGGTACCAAGGGCCTCACCACCACCGGCGAAACCGTAATCAGCCATAAACGCCATTTTACTTTGCATACCTTCCAACGCAGAATGAAGCCATGTCCCTGCTGCTGCGGGCCCAACAGAACTCTGCTTTATGGCCCATTCCAAGCCATCGGGAAGATCCGAGGCCAACAAAGAAAATCCACCGCCAATTATAGCTGCCCACAACAAAAATCCTATGGAGGCCTGCCTTGTTCTATAAGCGGATATGGTTTTCCCCAGCAAAGGATTCTCTATAATCTGTGGAGTAGTTGCATAAACTATCGTCAGCACCCCTGCCATTATCAACCCCTCCATAAGGCCTATGGCCAAATGTATAGGTTGCATCTTTGAAACAAAATCCAAAAAGGGGAGTGTGTTTAGATTAGAAGCTTTCGTCTCCAAGGCAACCGCAAAGGCTCCCAATTGCAACCCGGCTACGGAGGCCAATATGGATGCCAGCCCTATCCTTCCATATGTAAGCCTTTTTTTTAATATGGGTTTGAAAATCAAAGGGTAGGCTATGTAACATGTACATATGCCCATATTGAAAATATTGCAACCCAACGCCATCAATCCACCATCACTGAACACAAAGGCCTGCACAAGCAGTACGGCAGTCAATGCTAAAAATGCACCGTGAGGGCCAAGCAAGGCTGCCAAAAGAAGTCCACCCCCTATATGACCGCTGGAACCTGTGAAAGGTATTGCCACATCTACCATCTGAGATGCGAATACGAAAGCCCCGGCAGCCCCCATAAGTCCAATCTGTTGATCATCCATCCCTTTTTCTTTAAGCTTTACCGCAGAATAAACAACAGCCCCTGCGCTTACAGCCATCATCATCCCCCCTGTAATCGGAGAAACCCATTCACTTGCTAAATGCAATTTCATCCCTCCTTGACATATCTTTTTAAAAAACTTTTTCTATGTATAGGGCATAAGCCTAATTTATCTATCCCCTCATAATGAGACCTGGTACCATAACCCTTATTGCTGTGAAAAGAATAGCCAGGAAACATTCTGTCGTATTCCAGCATCATCCGATCCCTTGTGCACTTTGCCACTATGGATGCAGCAGCTATGGATATGCTTTTTCCATCTCCCCCTACTATCGCAGTCTGTGGTATTTCAACATCCTCCAAAGTCAAAGCATCTACCAATATATGCTCGATATTCCGACCTTCTTCAAGGTGACAGCACAACCGGATAAGGGCAAATTTCATAGCTAATTTCGTTGCTTCCAGTATATTAATTCTGTCTATGGTTTTATTATCCACCACCCCTAATCCGTAGCCCAAACATTGACGGCATATAATTCCAAACAGTTCCTCTCTCTTTTTTTCAGATAGTTTCTTCGAATCATCGATTCCCAAAACATTAAAATCTGCCGGGAGGATTATAGCAGCAGCAACCACCGGTCCTGCAAGAGGCCCCCTCCCCACCTCATCCACACCAGCCACTAAATCAATGCCTTTGGTATACAAATTTTCCTCGTGTATTCTCATCTCCGTCAAACGGTTTCTTAATAAGGCATCCCGCTCTTCTTTTTTCATTAAAATTTCTCCGTATAGTTAAAAATTTTCAATTCCAACCCTTTCCAAGGTTATTCTTCCGATCAAACCGGAGCGGAATTCGTCTAAAATCGACCTTCCGGTTCTCTCATAATCTATTCTTTTCCCCGACAAAACATAGCCTCTCTTAAGCGCTATGGATTCCATGACTTCCAATGGGGTTTCCTTTAACCCCTCCAACTTATATCTTTCCACAAGACCATGGGGGTATTTTTTTACAAGAACCTCCATAAGCTTCAAAGCCAACTCCGATGTGTCGAGTATTTCGTCCTTAATGCAACCACAGAAAGCCAGATTAAGTCCCACATTTGGATCTTCAAATTTAGGCCATAGGATGCCCGGTGTATCCAATAATTGCATGCCGTTTTTTAGGGAAACCCACTGCTTTCCCCTGGTAACCCCGGGGCGATCCCCTATCTTAGCCCCCTTCTTACCTGTCAGTCTGTTTATAAGGGATGATTTCCCTACATTGGGAACCCCTACAATCATAAGGCGCAACATTCTTTTTCTGCCCCTTTTCCTATCCAAACCTTCCTGTAAAAGAAGAAGCTGTTGGAATAGTTGAGGAATACCTGTCCCCTTCATTGAATTTATCGGAAGGGATGAGTATCCCTTTTTACTGAAAGATTCTCTCCATTCCTTTGTAATCTCTTCATCAGCTAAGTCGCTTTTGTTTAAGACTATAATCCTGGGTTTTCCACCGATGAGTTCATCTATTATTGGGTTTCTACTTGAAATTGGAATGCGGGCATCGACAACCTCTATGGCCGCATCCACCATTTTTAGATTCTCCTGTATCATTTCCCGAGTCTTCTTCATATGTCCCGGATACCAGTTAATGTTTTTTATCTCCATTTTCCCAGCCTGATCCCTTTAACAAAAAGAGGGCCAAAGGCCCCCTTATCTTTACTGTACTTCTTTGCTTTTTATTCTTGCCGCCTTACCCGTTCTTTCACGCATGTAGTTCAGCTTAGCTCTTCTGACCTGTCCCTTCTTAACTACCTCGATCTTATCGATTCCCGGTGAATGAACTGGAAACGTTTTTTCAACTCCTACGCCTGACGCAAGTCTTCTCACAGTAAAAGTTTCCGCAATTCCGCCATTTTGCTTTTTGAGGACGAATCCTTCAAAGATCTGAATCCGCTCCCGGGTTCCTTCTTTAATTTTGATGTGAACCTTCACCGTGTCTCCCACGGAAAAATCCGGTATATCATCCTTGAGATAGTCCTGTTCCACAATCCTCATTATATCCATGACCTTTTGTTCCTCCTCTCTTCAAAGACGTTCTTGGCTTATATCCAGAGGACCGTCCGTAATACACGCTCATTATTTTAACACGTCTCCAGCACCAATGCAAGTTAGAATAAAAAAAATGTAAAATTCCTATCTTCAGCATTAATTGCCACCCCCGAACATAAGCATTATATTAATCTGTCATGGGGAGGACAAACAGTATGAAAAAACTTTTAGACAGGAAAACCCTGAACCACCTTGCCAATTCCTTAAAGCCTAATCTTCCTTCACTTTTAACGGCTTCCTTCTTTTTCATCTTCGGTATATCCACAGGTACCGCCATGGAGGTTTTTTTGAAATGGGACACTAAAAAAAATCTCTTTTCCTTCCTTGCTTCCGGATTCAGCAAGGACATCGCTTCAACGGGAGATCTTATGACTGTGTTCCGCATTTCATGTTTGCAAAATATGGGCCTCCTCATTCTTATAGCCCTTTCCGGCTTTACCCTGATAGGCTTCCCATTAATCTTTGTTTCCCTGGCCTACAAGGGGGCTACCCTGGGGTTCGCATCAACCCTTCTAATGGATGCCTTAGGTGTCAAGGGTGTTTTTTTAACTGCCCTAACCCTTATCCCCCCCAATATAATCATACTGCCGGCCCTGCTGCTTTCCGCTGTGATGGCCATCGATTACAGCACCTCTTTAATTCGATGGAGACAGGGAAGTGTCATATATTTTATAAAAAAGAATGGTAAAAACTATCTTACCCTTCAGCTTTTTCTGCTGTTGCTAACGTTTGTAGGCTCCTTCATAGATGGCTTCATATGCCCATTTTTTCAGCGGCTAATAATATAGCAACTATTGTCTTTCCATCCTCTATCTCCCCTCTTATTGCCATTTCTTTTAACTGGGATAAATCGTATTCCAAAACCTCTATTGCCTCATTTTCATCTAACTCCATCTCTCCCGGCGTAAGATCCGTGGCCAAATATATGGTGATGACTTCTGTTGAATATCCTATTGAAGAATAGAAAGATGCAATCCATTGAATCTTCCCCGGGGTATAGCCCGTTTCCTCCTTCAGCTCTCTGATTGCAGTAAGTTCCGGATCCTCTCCCCTTTCCTTTTTCCCCGCCGGGGCCTCCAGAACCACCTTTTCAGCTGCTTTTCGATATTGTCTTACCATAACCATCTTGCCATCATGGGTTATGGCTGCTATGGTTACCCCTCCACCATGCTCTACAATTTCCCGATAAGCTTCCTGTTCTCCTACAGCAAGTACCTTGTCCCTTCTTAGATTCAGTATTTTGCCTTCATAAATACGTTGGCTGCTCAAAGTCCTTTCTTCATAAACCATATTATCTATCCATTTCCCGCGACTTTTCTGCCGCCTTGCGCACTGCCGTTATTACCGCATCCCTAAATCCCTTTTCCTCTAAAGCTCCTACCGCTGCAATGGTGGTTCCCCCTGGCGAGCATACCATATCCTTCAGTTCACCGGGATGGATTCCTGTTTCCATAACCATAGATGCCGCCCCTATAACCGCCTGAGCCGCAAATGTATAGGCTTGCTTTCTTGGCATTCCCTGTTCCACAGCACCATCGGCCAAAGCTTCAATGAACATATAAACATAGGCCGGACTGCTGCCGCTTACCCCAATTACAGCGTCCATCAATCTTTCATCTACCGGTTCTGCAAGACCCAGAGTTTTGAACAGACTTATAGCTTTTTCAAAATCCTCCTGCCCTACATGAGAATTATGACACAATGCACTCATACCCTTTCCCGTCAGTGCCGGCGTATTGGGCATAACCCTTACTACCTTTATATTTTTCTTAAAAAAACCTTCAATATATGATACTTTGATGCCTGCCGCCAGAGACAAAATGATGGTATCATCCTTTACATCCCCGCTTATATCTGAAAGAACCCGATCATAAACATCAGGCTTTATGGCTAAAATAACCATATGGGACATTCTAACCACATCCGATTCGCTTTTTGCAACATTTATCCCCAGTTCATCGGATAAACCCTCCAATTTTGCTTCATCAATATCGTATACCGTTATATTTCGGGGATCGTTATTACTTCCGTTAAGGTAACCTTTTAAAATGGCAATCCCCATGTTACCCATACCTATAAAGCCAATTCTCATAGCTCTTCCTCCTAATTTTAACTTATCTTAATACTCCGCCAAAGAATACTGTTCCCTTTTCTTCTCCGGAAGCTATCTTGCGAAGGATGTCCTTTTTGGTACCATTTATAAGTATCATGGGGGTACCGTATTCCCCCACCATCCTTGCAGCAGAAATCTTCGTCAATATACCTCCGGTGCCAAAATCGCTTTTCCCCCGGGGGTCGATTTCCATCAAAAGTCCGTCAATATCATAAACCTCTTCTATTAACTCCGCATCTTTGAAGTTCTTGGGGTTTTTATCATATACCCCATCTATGTCGCTCATAAGTATGAGAAGATCTGCCCCCCACAGATTAGATGTCAATGCACTGAGGGTGTCATTATCCCCAATTTTAATTTCTTCCACACAGACGCTGTCATTTTCATTTATTATAGGGACAACACCTTCATCCACCAGCGTAAACAAAGTGTTTCGTATATGGATATTACGATTATGATCACCAAAATCATCTCGCGATAAAAGAATTTGCCCCACATGAATACCATGAAGTGCAAAAAAGCTTTTGTAGGCATTCATCAGCTCCACCTGCCCGATAGCGCAAAGGGCCTGTTTGTAATTCATATCATCCCTTCGCTGCCATTTATTAATCGCTGCCACACCGCAGATTCCGGCACCTGAAGAAACTATTATGATTCTCTTTCCCTTTTTTATCAAATGACATAACTGATCAACTATGTTTCCCAGAATATCCCGGCTAACGTGACCATTTTCATCGGATAAGGTATTACTGCCTATTTTAACCACAATTTTATTGCTATCTTCTATTAGTTCGGTAATAACACTCATTTTATTGTTATGATTTACTCCTCTTCTATTTCTTCATTATTTAGAATACTACACAAGACAGCGATTTACAATGAAATTAAAAAATATCGGCCTTGAGTTCTTCAAAGCCGATACTTCAATTACACTTTTACCTGGATTCTACAATTAATTTAATCGCTGTACGCTCCTCCCCTTCTATCTGTATATCCGTAAATGCAGGCACGCATACCAGATCGATTCCCCCCGGTGCAACAAACCCCCGAGCGATGGCCACCGCCTTAACAGCCTGATTTAGCGCTCCTGCACCGATGGCCTGGATTTCGGCTCCTCCTCTTTCTCTCATCACTCCTGCCAATGCTCCTGCAACCGAATTAGGGTTTGATTTTGCTGATACTTTTAAAACTTCCATTGATGTAATCCTCCCTTTGAGTTTGTCTTATTATTCCCCTTTCCCATTGTTTTCCTCTGGCCATTATACTTTATGAGCTTTGTCGAATTATCACTATATTAGAAGAACGATAAAAATAAATTATACTAAATAAATAGTATTCTTTTTTCAGCTAAGTATTGCTTTTTATTTCTGAGTTGCTATAATGGTTTTGAGGTTATCCCCCCGATAACCTCACTAATCTCTAATCCCAATACCCCTTTTGAACAAAAGAGCCTGCTTCCCCGCAGGCTCTTTTGTTCTATCCGAACGAAAAGTATGTTAATATAGTTTCATGGAACATATTAAACAACAAATAGACACATCTTTATACATGCCTGCCGCCTTAGGAGAATACCTGGAAGGCTTGACGATAGGGTTTCTGGATATTGAAACCACCGGCCTTTCACCAATCCACTCCCAATTCATCCTGGGCGGTGCACTGTTTCCGGAAAAAGACAGGCTCAGTATGGTACAGTACCTGGCCGAAAATTACGATGAAGAAAAGGTGCTTTTGCAGATCTATGCAAACTTATTGTCAAATACAGATGTACTTATAACATATAACGGACATCGCTTCGATATTCCGTTCCTGCATAATAGATTCCGATTCAACGGGATGACCTCCCCCCTTACCTGCTACCAATCCCTTGACCTTTACAGGGTTTGTAACCTTTACTCCCCCTTCCGTCAATTCCTTCCCGATTTAAAGCAAAAAACCATTGAGGGTTTTTTAGGCATATCCGGGAAAAGAACTGACGAAATAACCGGCCAGCAAAGCGTAAAGTTGTATAAAGAATATTTGAAAACGGGGGCTTCTGTATTAAAAGACCGCATATTGCTTCATAATAGCGATGACCTTTTTCAATTATCCCGTTTGCTAAGAGTTACTGAAAAACTTGACATTCATAAAATCCTGTTCAATGAGGGATTCACCGTCGCTAGGAATAACATGAGATGCTTCATACGCTCCATATCACTAAAGGGTAATTCCCTTAACATTGGAGGGAGTATAAAGAATATGCCCTTTGATTACCACGCCTACACGGAAAGCTTCAAAGCCATATTTGATATAAAAAACGATACCTTCACTTTGAACCTTCCCTGTCGACATGAAATAGGAAGACTTTTTGTGGATGTTTCCCACCTGCCCTTGAACCATTCCCCCCTAACACCGCTGGAAGGATTTCAATCCGGCTACCTGATTTTATATGATCAATGGCCTCGATACCATGAAATGAACATTTTGGCAAGGGAAATACTTAGGACAATCATGGATGATATGATATAATTAAATTGTCAAGACCGCAATTGCACAAACAGGAGTGTTGTTATGAATACGAGAGCAAGATTGGATAAGGTGTTTCGCGATGCTTTTCCGGTGCCCTTCGATGGTAGTTCGAAATTTGTTTTTTTTAGCGATGTACATCGTGGTGACGATAGCCTTTCCGACGAATTTGGAAGAAACCGTCACATTTATTACCGTGCTCTGGACTACTATAACGATAATGCCTATACCTATATTGAAATCGGTGACGGGGACGAGCTTTTAGAGCAAAGTAGCTATCGTCATATATACTCGGCTCATCCGCAAATCTTTGACCTGCTGCGTAGATTTTTCGAGGATGGAAGAATGTATATGCTTTATGGTAATCATAACTTGCAACTTCGCAATGAAGACTATCTGCGGAAAAACCTGTATCATATCTACGATGATTATTCCGACTCATATGTCCCCCTGTTCCCCGGCCTAATAGCCCATGAGGCCTTGATTTTAAAGGAAAGGGAAAGCGGTCAGGAAATATTTGTTGTCCACGGCCACCAGGGAGACCTGATTTCAGATCAGCTTTGGTTTGTTTCATTCTTCATCATCAGGTTTTTCTGGCGATTCATGCATCTTTTAGGTGTCAAATATGCGGCCAGCCCTGCCAGAAATCGCGAGCATCGTCATAAGGTTGAGCTAAACTACAACAAATGGAATGAGGACAGGCATATTATGCTAATATGCGGTCACACTCACCGACCCCGATTTCCCAAAAAAGGAGAACCTGCCTATTTCAATTCTGGCTGTTGTATTCATCCACGGGGCATAACCTGCCTGGAACTGGAAAACAACGAAATTTCGCTTATATCATGGCGAATGCACAGTAAAAAGGACGGTTCACTATATATAAGGCGCACGGTTTTGCAAGGGCCTGAACCTATCGAGTCTTTCCGTATGGAAGAGATAGAATGGGTTTCTTTCAGAAAGAAAAAGATATACCGTCCCAAGCTTGATTGGAAAAGTATTGAGCAAAAATATTCGAAAGGAGCAACCAATGGAAAAAAACAACATGAATGACATAACATCCAAAATCAAAAATGATAGCGTCAGAGTGGCAGCTTTGTCGGAAGATGTACGAAACCTGGCCCTAAAACAAATCTGTGAAAGTCTTCTTCAGAACAAGGAAAAAATCGTTGCCGCAAATGGGGAAGATCTGAAAAAAGCGCAGGAATCAGGACTTCCTCAACCAATAATTAAGCGGCTCCTGTTTGACGAAGCAAAGCTTAATGAGACCATTGAAGGCATCAAGGGACTTATCAATCTGCCTGACCCATTATTTAAAACCCTGCTCAAAAGGCGGTTGGATAAGGATCTTATACTGGAGAAAATAAGCTGTCCTATTGGCGTCATAGGCGTCATCTTTGAATCCAGACCTGATGCACTGGTGCAGATTGCCACCCTATGTTTGAAAAGCGGGAATTGCTCGATTCTAAAAGGGGGAAGTGAGGCAGCTAATACCAATAGAATTCTGTATGAAATCATATATCAGGCCGGATTATCTGCCGGTGTCCCATCAGGTTTCCTTACCCTGCTGGAAAGCAGATCCGATATAGATGCCCTTTTAAAGTGCGATAAGGATATAGACCTTCTTATTCCAAGGGGCTCTAACGAATTTGTCAAATACATCATGGATAATTCTAAGATTCCGGTTATGGGACACGCCGATGGCATATGTCATGTATATGCAGACAAATCGCTGGATCTTAACAAGGCCATACAAATTATTGTGGATTCAAAAACTCAATACGTAGCCGCCTGTAATGCCGCAGAAACCCTGCTGGTTCACAAGGATGCTGCGGATTCCCTGCTTCCCCCCTTAAAGCAGGCTTTTGATTTAAACGGTGTCGAACTCAGGGGGTGTGATTTAACCAGACAGATAATCGATTGTAAGACCGCCTCCTTAGAAGATTTCGAAACCGAATATTTAGACAACATTTTATCCATAAAAATTGTAGACAGCCTAAAAGAAGCGATTGAACACATTAACTATTATGGATCCCATCACACCGACTCAATAATAACCCAGGATGAGAAGGCCGCCTCTGACTTCATGCTTTTAGTGGATTCTGCCGGTGTCTACCACAATTGCTCCACCAGGTTTGCCGATGGATTCCGCTACGGATTTGGGGCTGAGGTAGGCATTAGTACGGGGAAACTTCATGCCAGAGGACCGGTGGGCCTGGATGGGCTTGTCACATATAAGTATAGACTTTCCGGCAAAGGACATATAGTAGCAGATTACTCTTCCGGTAAGTGCAGTTTCAATTTTAAAGACTTATAAAAAAAATAATGCGAAAACCCACTACTCTATGTTTTCGCATTATTCTTTCTACAATTCTATCTTCTTATTCCTCCTGTGTAACAACAGATCCCAAATTCAAAGTAGTTTTTTCAAGCTCCAATACAACATTATTTATTTCATTTAAACGGGCTGATGATATTTGACCGCTCATGGCCAATTGAGTGTTATAAAGTATTGTTTCCATATCGTTGTGAATTGAAGCAAGTCTTTCCCTTATCCTCATCAGCTCCATGGGCTCTGTCATCTCATCCTCAAATTCCTCCCAAGTCAATATAGTTCCGTCTTCCAATATGTATTCGGAAATGGCCTGAACAGGTATGCAGTCATAGCCCAAAGCCAATTTCACAGTTTTTGCAAAGTTCTCCTTGGCTTCCCTTTCACCATGTACCAAAAATATTTGTTTGGGTTTTTCCTTAAAACCGGACAGCCACTCTAACAGCCCTTCCCTGTCCGCATGACCCGAAAATCCTTCCAAGCTATGTATTTCAGCGTTAATATGTATCTTTTCTCCAAAGATAGAAACATCTTTATCCCCATTTACAATAGATCGTCCAAGGGTTCCCTCAGCCTGATAACCTACAAAGACTATGCTGGCCTTTGGATTCCATAAATTGTGTTTCAAATGGTGCTTAATACGCCCGGCTTCACACATACCGCTGGCGGAAATGATAATCTTTGGAGCAGGATCCATGTTCAGTGCCCGAGATTGCTCGCTGGTTCTTGTAAATTCCAGATTCTTAAAGTCCAACGGATTGTTGCCCTTTAAAATATGCTCCCGTGTCTCGTCATCAAAGGCTTGAGCGTTTCTACGAAAAACCTCCGTTGCAGAGGTTGCCATAGGGCTATCCACATATACCATAACCTTATCCATCTCTTTTTTAAATTCAGGCCTCAACTCATAAAAGCGGTTGATTTCGAATATCAACTCCTGTGTTCTGCCCACTGCAAAAGAAGGTATTATCACATTCCCTCCCCGCCTGAGAGTCTTTATTATTATATCCACGAGCCGTTCGAGACTGTTTTGTGTCGTCTCGTGAACCCGATCACCATATGTGGCTTCCATTATAAGATAGTCAGCCTTTTTAATTATTACCGGATCCCTCAAAATTGGCTTATCCTTCATTCCCAAATCTCCGGTAAAAACAATCTTGCTCACCTTATCTTTTTCCTCTACGAAAAGTTCGATTATGGCCGATCCTAAAATATGGCCCGCATCATTGAATACAATGTGAAGTCCCGGTGCCACCTGATAAAACTGATCGTAAAGCACAGGAACAACCCTTAGCAATGATCTTTCAGCATCCTCCATGGTATAAAGGGGTTCTACCGGTGGACGCCCCGCCCTAAGGTTTTTACGATTTTGCCATTCGGCTTCTTTTTCCTGTATGTAGGCACTATCCTTTAACATGATCTCCAACAGATCTGCCGTAGCATCTGTGCAAAATATATCACCCTTGAATCCCCATTTGACCAGCAATGGTATTCTGCCACTATGATCTATATGGGAATGGGACAGTATTAAAAAGTCTATGTCAGCCGGATCGAAGTCGAAGGGCTCCCAATTAAGGGCCTCCGTATCTTTATTTCCCTGATACAATCCACAGTCTAAAAGTATTTTGTATTTTTCTGTCGTAAGTAAATGACATGAACCGGTTACCGATGCAGCAGCACCGCAAAATTTTATCTTCAAAATCAGACCTCCCGGTGTTAGAATATTTGTCTTTTAATTATAGCATACTATTAAAACACTTGACAAAACCTTTTAATCTCCTACATGGGTGGATCTCCACTTGTCAGCCTTCGAAAAATCCGGCTAAACCAGATTACCGGTATACACAAGGCAAACCAATATATTGAAAAAAGCAAGCATATTTGGCCTAGGAACTGAAACCTCCTGCCAGAATAGTCCCAAACATTCCAATCCATCCATAGATTAACGATGCATCCCGCTATAAGCTCCAATAAGGTTATGATCACCGCACCTGTGAAACATTTTTTCCACCAGGGGGCTCTGTGAATTTTAATGAATATATGACAAAGGATTGCAAAACAGGTTCCCCCCACCAATCCCATAGTCCAATGGGTGCGTCCTCTGAACAGTATTTCCAAACAATTATAAGTTACAGCACCAAACATAAACAAAACGATATTGTTAAAAACCTTATTTGCATAATTCATAGCCATACACCTTACCATCACTGAATTAGTTATATTATTATTAAAAATCAGTAAAAAATAAGATGTAAAAAAAGGATTCTTTATGTTTGACAGGCGTAATTCCATATGACCTTAGCAAAAAACCACTATGTTTTAGAATGGCTTAACCGAAATATGTATAAAAAGAACCCATTATCCATGGGTTCCCTTAGCTTCTTAATACTCTATACTTGTTTGACTATTATGATATACCTTTTGTACATCATCGTTATCCTCCAAGGCTTCTATCATCTTCCTGAGGCTTTTCATTTCCTCCTCTCCCGGATCCGCCATCACCGAAGGTACATACTCAATATCATCTGAGGCAAACTCATACCCGGATTTCCTAAGAGCATCCGAAACCTGAGAAAAATTCTCAGGAAGTGTTATTATTTCAAAAAACTCATCATCGGGGATCATATCCTCCGCACCGGCTTCCAATGCATCTTCCATAAGCCTATCCTCATTCAGAGCCTTCGTGTTTTCAATTAAAATAACACCCTTGCGTTCAAACATATATGAAACGCAGCCCGGAACACCTAAGTTTCCTCCGTATTTATCAAAGGCATGTTTCACTGTGGAAGCCGTCCTGTTTTTGTTATCCGTAAGCACATCCACTATTACGGCAACTCCACCAGCTCCATATCCTTCAAAGCTGCCCTCCTCATAAGTTTCACCCGCCAGCTCGCCGGTACCCTTCTTTATAGCCCTAACAATATTGTCATTTGGCATATTGATTCCCTTGGCCTTATCGATAGCATGCTTCAATGTAATATTGTAATCGGGATCTCCTCCTGATTTCGCTGCTACCGTAATCGCCCTGGCATATTTTGTAAAAACCTGCGCCCTTTTAGAGTCTTGAGCCGCCTTTCTTCCTGCAATAGTACCATGTCTGCCCATTTTTATCCCCCTAACTTTACTCAATCTTGTTTATTTTATCACATACTTAATGCTGTTTCAATCCTGATTGACCTCTGCCGGATCTGCATGAAGATATTTAAACGCTGTAGCCATCATCAGCTTTATTCTATTAAGCTGATTTACATCGCTGGCACCCGGATCATAATCTATGGCTGCTATATTCGCCAGAGGATTGTATTTCCTAAGACTTTTCATCATGCCCTTACCCGTCACATGATTGGGAAGACATGCAAAAGGCTGCAGGCACACGATATTGGTAACCCCCATATCCAAAAGCTCAACCATTTCTCCGGTGAGAAGCCAGCCTTCACCGCATTGATTTCCAAGGGATGTCACCTCTTGGGCTCGTTCAGCAATATGTTTAATATGATTGGGTCCGCTAAATCTTTTGCTTTCGTTAAGTGCCTTACGAGCGCCAGATCTCAATGTTTCTATAAGCCTTACCAGAAATAGGTTCAAAGCCATAGTCCTGTATGTCCCCGATAGTTCCCTGAAATTGTATTGCTTGCTATACATTCCATATAAAAAGAAATCGATCAGATCCAGCACCACCGCTTCACCCCCCTCGGCTTCAATAACGCCTACAATATCGTTATTAGCCATAGGATGATACTTCACCAGAATTTCTCCTACAACTCCTACTTTAGGTTTTTTAACATCTCTAAGGGGTATTTCATCAAAATCCTTTACTATCTCTCTAATATTTCTATTAAACTTACTTATACTGCAGCGATCTATGCTTTCCAGGATCCTTTGAGACCATTCTTCATATAATTCATTAGCCGAGCCCTCAATTTTTTCATAGGGACGGGTTGCAAAAAGAACCCTCATCAATACATCCCCATATAGGAGCCCCATACCTGCCCGTAATATAGTAGGAGGATTCAGCTTAAAGCCTGGATTCGTTTCCAGGCCGGCGTAGTTAAAGGATATGACCGGTACATGGTCCATCTTCAAATCCTTTAGGGCCTTCCTAAGAAGTGGGATATAGTTGCTGGCTCTGCACTGCCCTCCCGTTTGAGAAAATATAATCCCGGTTTTATCAAGGTCATATTTCCCAGATTTTAGCTCCCCAATTATCTGCCCCAAAGACACTATTGTGGGATAACAGGCATCGTTATTAATATATTTAAGCCCCTCTTCTACAGCCTGTTTATCCACCGTAGGCAATAGCTCAACCTTAAATCCACTTTTAACCAGAGCTTCTTCCAAAAACCTGAAATGTATAGGTGCCATCTGAGGGATCAAAATGGTGTAATCTTTTTTCATCCCCTTCTTGAAAAGTGCTCTTCTGAAAGGTTTTTTTTCATCCTTGTGCAATATTAATCTATCGCTTCTTTCCTTCATAGCAGCCTGCAATGATCTTATTCTGATCCTTGCCGCACCCAGGTTGGATCCCTCATCGATTTTCAATACTGTATACAATTTATTGCGGCTTTCTAAAATTTCCTCAACCTGGTCGGTGGTCACAGCATCCAGACCACAGCCAAAGGAATTAAGCTGAATCAACTCCATATCATCATAGTTTGAAACCCAGTCAGCTGCCCTATAGAGCCTGGAGTGGTATACCCATTGATCTAAAACTCTGATTGGCCTTGCAATCTCCCCTAAATGGGCTATTGAGTCCTCGGTTAACACCGCCATTCCATAGGATGTTATCAGCTTATCTATGCCGTGATTAATTTCAGGATCCAGATGGTAGGGTCTGCCCGCAAGCACTATACCGTTAAGACCCTTTTCCCTGATTCGCTCCACAGTCTTTTCGCCTTTTTCACGAATATCCTTTTTAAAGGACAAATCCTCCTGTCTACCCGCTCTTACTGCATCCCTAATCTCACTCTTACTGATCCCCATATCTCCTAAAAGCTTAAACAATCTTTTCACAAGGCGGCTATCCTTGTCATAGGGCAAAAATGAATGCATAAATGTCACGCCATTGTCTATGAAAATATCGTCCATATTTCCTGCAATGGTTTCAGGATATGTGGCGACAATAGGACAATTATAGTTGTTTGGTGAGTATCTATCCTCTATCAGCTCATAGTTGATGCTGGGATAAAATATCCTTTTAACTCCCTCATTTACAAGCCATTTAATATGGCCATGAGTTAGCTTTGCCGGGTAGCACACCGTGTCTGATGAAATAGTTTCCATCCCCATTTCATATAACTTTTTTGAAGAGGGCGGGGAAAGAATCACTCTGAACTTAAGAAAGGTAAAAAAAGTAAACCAGAACGGATAATTTTCGTACATATTTAGCACTCGCGGAATACCTATCACCCCTCGAACTGCTTTTTCTTCATCCAATGGTTTATAATCAAAGAGCCTTCGAAACTTATATTCATAAAGGTTGGGTATATCCCCACCCTTTCTCATTTCCCCCGCTCCCTTTTCACAGCGGTTGCCGGTTATAAATTTTTTGTCATCTCCAAATCTGTTGATGGTTAACATACAGTTATTTTCACATGCCTTGCAACGGCTATGTGAATTTACAACCATAAAAGAATCCATCTGCTCCTTTTTCATAAGGGAGGATACCATTCCATCGCGATAACTATCCATTGCCAAAAGTGCAGCCCCATAAGCTCCCATAATGCCGGAAATATCCGGGCGTACAACCTGTTTCCCCAATACCTTCTCCATACTTCGCAGGATGCCATCGTTTAAAAAGGTTCCTCCTTGAACTACAATTCTTTCTCCGGCATCGTCTGGATTTCTCAGCTTTATAACCTTATAAAGGGCGTTCTTGATGACAGAATAAGACAATCCCGCAGATATATCCCCTATTGTTGCTCCTTCCTTCTGAGCCTGTTTTACCTTTGAATTCATGAACACTGTACACCTGGTACCCAGATCTACAGGCCGCTCGGCAAACAATGCCTCCCGAGCAAAATTTTGTGCCGACATTTCAACAGATTTTGCGTAGGTTTCAATAAAGGATCCACAACCGGATGAACAAGCCTCGTTAAGCATAATATTATAGATAGCACCATTTTTAATTTCGATACACTTCATGTCCTGACCACCGATATCCAAAATGAATTCAACACCGGGTAAGAACTCCTCAGCAGCACGATAATGGGCCATGGTTTCAATTTCACCCATATCCACAGAAAATGCAGTCTGGATAAGACCTTCCCCATATCCAGTCACTGCGGATCTGACTATTTTCACCTTCATCGGCATCGACTCATAAAGCTCTCTTAGCATATCCATTACAGCATCCAGGGGTCTTCCCTCATTGTTTCTGTAAAAAGAATAGAGCAAATTGCCTTTATCATCTATCAGCGCAGCTTTTGTCGTTGTGGAACCTGCATCTATTCCTAAAAACACATTACCATCGACAGAGGCCAAAGGAGCTCTTTTCACCTTATTCTTATTATGGCGAAGATTAAATTCGTCGAACTCCTCTTTGCTTTTAAAAAGGGGTTCCAGATATTTGCTCTGTGAAAGGTCCTCCTGCCTGGCATTTTTTACGCTTTCCAATATTGAGTGGCAGCTTCTGATTTCAGTCTTTTCCGATAGAAGTGCGGCCCCTACAGCTACGTAGTATTGCGCATTTTCCGGTACTATGATCTGATCATCTTCAAGCTCCAATGTCTCTATAAACCTCAGTCTCAGCTGGGATAAAAACGACAGGGGTCCTCCAAGGAAAGCCACATTGCCCCTGATTGTACGTCCACACGCTAGCCCACTGATAGTTTGATTGACTACAGCTTGAAAAATAGATGCAGAAAGATCCTGTATACTTGCTCCTTCATTTATAAGGGGTTGAATGTCCGTCTTTGCAAACACGCCACACCTGGCTGCAATAGGATAAATCAACTTATAATCTTTGGCATATTCATTGAGCCCTTTTGCATCGGTATTCAGCAAAACCGCCATCTGATCAATAAATGCACCCGTACCCCCTGCACAGGTTCCGTTCATCCTTTGTTCAAGCGGGTTGCCATAAAAGGTTATTTTAGCGTCTTCTCCACCCAGCTCAATGGCAACATCAGTCTTAGGTATCATGGTTTCAACCGCAAGGCTACATGCTATTACCTCCTGTTCAAAGGGGATACCAAGTATTTCTGCCAAAGCTAAACCACCGCTACCGGTTATGGTAGCGGTCATATTCTGGTCAGAATAGTTTGCATATAATTCTTCTATAAGCTCGGTGACCTTCTCAAAGACATTTGACATATGCCTTTCATATCTGCTAAAAACAATTTGGTTTTCATCATCGAGCAATACTAGTTTTACCGTAGTAGATCCTATATCTATCCCTAATCTCATCTTAGGCCATACTCCTTCCAAGATACACTGGGGCCTTGTATCCCGCCGCATGTATTGTAGCATATTAATAAGAAAAAAGAAAGATGCAAGGTTTGGAAGCAGATTAAATAGGAAGGGTTTCCACCCTTCCATATCCCACCACAGTTTATAGGCGAAGCAGGTTGTAAATAATGGCTGCGGCCTCTCCGTTGGTCATAACCTTCTCCCCATTAAAATATCCCTTTGAATCCCCTTGAATGATTCCCAAGCCATAAGCTATGGCCACATAACCTTTATAATCATTGGAAACCGTGTCCTTAAACATCTGCCTATATATTTCAGGTAACTCCCCCGCCTTACCCAGACCTATAAAGCGTATTGCATATTTCACTCCATCCTGTCTGCTTAAAAAATCCTTGGTAGCGGTTTCTTCCCCCTTTAAAATCCCCGACTCCCTAAGCATTTTGATAAATTCTTCGTCATTATAGTAGACTCTTAATGAAGTGTATAGATATTTAAGGAAATCCATCTGGGAAATATAGTGATCAGGGTTGAATTTTTCACCATCAAGATAGTATCCATTTTCTTTTAGGGTTTCCACCATCTTTTTACACCAGTGGTTTTGAATATCCGTATATTCAGGAACTAACTGCTTCTTTGCAGGCTCACCTGTACCGTCCATCATGCGTCCGGTATTCCCATCAAAATAGTACCCGGTTACCGGCTGGCGAAAATCATATACTAATATTGGATCACCTGCTTCAGATAGCCTATACACTAAATTGAAATCTCCCTCCGTATCCATCGTTTCAAATACCCTAACTATCCCTATCGCTCCCTCTGCATCCGGAAAATCAATGTTGGCATACCAGGTTCTGTTATAAGAAGTTATACTCCCATCCTTTGCGCTAACGGTTACTTCCAATCCGTTTTTCTCGTATTCAATTCCATTTACCTGCCGCACATACCTAAAGGTATGATAGTCTACCTTTCCATCCTCATTAACCTCTTCCTCCTTATAAATGCATCCTTCAAATTTTTCTAATGAAACTTCTTTTAGGAGCCCTTCCGCTTTTTCCCTGGCCTTTTCCCGGGAAATCCTGCCATGCCCCTCCGGCAGATTTCCGTATCTCCAAAAGGAGACAACCTCTCCCGTAACCGCACTTACAGCTGCATAGGCCTCATCCCATACCAGATTCCAAGTGTATTCACCTTTATCAATAATACTCTTTGTAAGCTCTGCCTGAATTGTATTTTTAGAAATACTCTTTAATGGAAATAAGCTTTGCACCGCCTTTATTCCATCCTCCTTGCTTATCAATCCTTTAACCTGATCGATAGCAGCTGTTTCCGAGGGAGAAAAGCCCTTGCCGCCAGCACCGGTGTCAGCCACTGCCTCCTCTTTCAAATTCCTTGCGATTCCATAACCGTAATGGGATAGCTTAACAATCCGCCCAGATGCAGCATCAACTGCTTTATCGCCTCCTTGGGGACGATATGCCAAAAATACCTTCAAAGCCTTGGTCTTATAGTCATAGTGGGAGGAATACACCAATTCTGGCCCCAACCCCTCCAAATAAGCGTTTTGGCCTCTTTCCTCATCTATTAAAGCGCTAATATCAACAGGTTTTAATCGGGGCACCTTCTGTCCCGGAGAAAATCCATCAAAACGCTGCACTTGACCGCTAAACTTATTAATGGAAACAGATGCCCTTATAAACGACAGGGGAATATCCCCACTGTGAAGAATATACTCAAAGTCATAAGAATTAAATCCGGCCGTAATCTGATCCTCATTGACCGGTTTCATATACCTGTGGTGTTCCGGTATTACCTTAGCTAAAAACCCCTCTGCAATGGCTAAAGCCTCCTTCTTATCCACAGTGGCAAGTCCCTCGTCTGATGGCCTTTCCTGACTAAACGAGTAGTGTGTCAAATTACCAAGCCAATCGATGGAAGCGTAAATACTTCCCCCCTCTTTTTCATTAGACCAAAACAAGGACCAAAGGATTCCCCTATTGCCTTTTCCCTCTTCATGCTCATAGGCATCGCTGCTTTCCAGCACATACCCTTCCGGGATGTCTATAACCTTTTTAACAGCAATAAGAGCCTCTTCCAAGCTCCTTTCCTCCTTTTCCCCACCGAAAGCCGGAATAGATATTGTAACAAACAAGGTCATTATCATGACTGCCGAAATAAGCTTCTTCATACTTATCCTCCTCCTTAAAAAATAATGGTTTTTAAACAAATATTAATACATTGTTAATACTTGGACGGCTTAAGATATTAAAAGTTCCTTGTATAATTCTTTTTTCAATGATAAAATATTTCGACGTAAACGGAGAGTAACCATGACATATAAAGACAATTCAAAAAGCGAAGTTATAACAGAAAACAAGATGGGCATCATGCCGGTGGGTCGATTGGTATTTACCATGTCTTTACCTGCAATGATTTCCATGCTTATCCACGCTTTATATAATATAGTGGATAGCGTCTTTGTTGCCCAATTGGGAGAGGAAGCCCTGGCAGCGGTTACCATTGTTTTCCCATTGCAGATGTTTTTCATTTCCGTAGCCGTAGGTACCGGTATCGGGGTTAATTCGCTAATAGCTCGGCGACTGGGAGCCCGTCTATACGAAGAAGCCAACCAGGCTGCGGCACATGGAATGGTATTAAGCTTATTTAATTGGTTCTTTTTTGCCCTCATGGGAATTTTCCTCACCGTTCCCTTCGTAGGTTTTTTTACAGATGATTCACTTACCCATCTTTATGGTGTCCAATACTGTTTTGTGGTTTTAACCTTTTCCACACTGCCCACCTTTTTTGCCATCATGGTGGAAAAAATATTTCAAGCAACGGGCAATATGATCTACCCCATGATCATAAGCATGGTAGGAGCCATCATAAATATTATACTGGATCCCATACTGATTTTCGGTCTGCTGGGTGCCCCAAGAATGGAGGTTTTGGGCGCTGCAATCGCAACGGTAGTAGGCGAATTAGCCTCCCTATCTCTGGCAGTTTTCTATCTGCTTTTAAAGGAGCACGATGTTAAAATTAGTTTGAAAAAATTCCGTTTTCAAGCCGCTATACTGAAAAACATTTACCAGGTTGGATTCCCGTCCATTGTCATGCAATCCATAGGTTCTGTGATGCTAACTGGATTCAATGCAATCCTGGCCGGCTTTTCAGAATCAGCCTTGGCAGTCCTTGGAGTATATTTCAGACTTCAGTCCTTTATCTTCATGCCTGTATTCGGTATAAATCAAGGTTCCATGCCTATAATGGGCTATAATTACGGGGCTCAAAATAAACAGCGACTGATGAGAACCTTCAAAGTATCCTTTTCCGCAGCCCTGGCCATCATGGCCTTGGGACTGGTAATCTTTCAAGTCTTTCCCGAACCCCTTTTGCGATTGTTTAATGCCTCCGATGAGATGATGAATATTGGGGTCAGAGCTTTGAGAATCATCAGCCTCTCCTTTGTTCCCGCCGCCTTTGGCATAGTGTGCTCAGCATTTTTTCAAGCTACCGGATACGGAATGTTCAGCCTTTGGGTTTCCCTTCTTAGGCAGATGGTTATAATCCTTCCCTTAGCCTGGATATTAGCCAAAACTCATGGGGTGAACCATGTATGGTTTTCCTTTCCATTGTCGGAAATCGGTGACATAATTGCCTGTGTGTTTTTCATGCTTTATATTTACAGAAAGGACATCATAAACATGAAAAGCCCAGAAACATCATAGATATAGCATAACCTCCACAGGACAATGATCACTTCCCAAAACGTGGCTGTGGATACTGACTCCTTGAATGGCATCAGTGATTCTATCGGATACCAAAAAGTAGTCTATGCGCCATCCCGCATTGTTGGCTCGGGCGTTAAAACGGTAGGACCACCAGGTATATGCCCCAGTCTTATCCGGGTAAAGCAGCCTGAAAGCATCGGTGAATCCCACGTCAAGCAACTCCTGAAATTTTCCACGCTCCTCGTCGGAAAATCCCGCCCTTCCCCGATTTGTGGAAGGGTTTTTTAAATCTATCTCCTTATGAGCCACATTGAGATCACCGCAAATTATAACAGGTTTTTTTTCGTCAAGACCCTTCACATAGTCACGAAAGGAATCCTCCCAATCCATCCTGTAAAGTATCCTGGTCAAACCCTCACGAGAATTTGGGGCATATTCATTCACAAGATAAAAATTATCATATTCCAGTGTGATGGCACGCCCTTCACAGGAATGCCTGTCAATACCTATGTCGTAGTAAACCCTCAATGGCTCACGGGTAGTGAAAATTGCAGTCCCTGAATATCCTTTCTTTTTTGCACTGTTCCAGAATTGAAAATATCCTTCAAGGGGTACCTCAACCTGACCTTCCTCCATCTTTGTCTCCTGAAGGCATATGAAATCCGCTTTGGATTCATCCACATATTCAAAGAAACCTTTTTTTATACACGCCCTCAGTCCGTTTACATTCCAGGTAATTAGTTTCATTTCATCCTCCGCTCCCATTAAAAAGGACAGTTCCCCCAGGCTATTGCCTCGGAAAACCGTCCCTTTGGTTCTCTGAGCAAACCATAAGCCGGGTTCTGTATTAAACAATCATCTATCTAGGCCTACAGTCACCTGTAGGCTCCAGCGACCTACCTTCCGGGAAGCGACGGGCAGCCGCCTTTCAGGCATTATATCCTTGCAGACAATTACCTCCCTATTTGGTCTTGCTCCGGGTGGGGTTTACACGGCCGGCATGTTACCATACCGCCGGTGAGCTCTTACCTCACCATTTCAACCTTACCTCGGCCTAAGCCGGTAGGCGGTGTGTTTCTGTTGCACTTTCCCTAGGGTCACCCCCGCCAGACGTTATCTGGCACCCTTGCCCTTTGGAGCCCGGACTTTCCTCACGGATGAAATCCCTTTCACCCCTGCGATTGTCTGTTTTACTCAAATCACCATACTACTTATTATAACATAATGCAAAAGGATCCACATTAATATTTGACTTAAAAACCTCTATTTTATCGCCCATAGCTTTTTTGAGCTTTTCACCGAAATTCTCCGCAAAGGTCTTTTCCGTTCCATAATGCCCCGCATCGATTATGCACAATCCCATTTCCTTTGCAGCCTGTGCATCATGATATTTTAAATCACCGGTGATGTAAAGATCACAATTATTCCTCAGCACTCCTTCGATGGAATGTCCACCAGATCCGGTACAAATCCCTACTTCCTCGATTTTCGTATCAGGATCACCCACCACCTTTACCGCATTTAGTTCTAAAGCATCCTCAACCAGCTCTGCAATCTCCCTTAAGGACCTGGGAGGATCAAAAACACCTAATCTCCCAACCATCTCCTCATCGCCAAGAGCAGTTGATACCTTCAGCCTCCTTACTCGCTGCAACCCAAGCAAATCAGCAAGATAATCGTTGTTTCCACCAAAGACCTTATCAAATGAGGTGTGAGCAGAATACACAGATATGCCATTTTTTATCAACCTTATGATATAATTCCCCGTTACGGTATCTGCGTCAATTACGTCAATCTTGTTAAAAATCAAGGGATGGTGCGACACGATATAGTCTACCCCTAATTTTATCGCTTCATCGATTACCCCGTTGGTTATCTCCAGCGCCACTAAGACCTTACGCACCTCCCCGCCACTCATTTCAATCTGCATGCCCCCGTTATCCCAATCCTCCTCCAACTCCCTTGGGGCAATAGTACGCAATGCCGCCAAAAATTCGTCGAACTTGATAGCCATGCTTAGACCTCCATTTCCAGTAGCCTTTCCAATAGATTACGATGTTCAATAACCATCGGCAGCCTGTCTTCACCGCCACCGCCCCGAGATATTTCATCCATAATATCCCGGTCTATCCTTATTTTCTGCCGTATTAAATCTGGCAAGTAAGAATCTTTTTTTATAAATAAAAGGGGGCTGATTTCCCGGGAAAGCTTTTTTATCTCCTCAGGAACATCGGGAAATTCAACAATGCCCTCTCCGGGTTTCCCTGTGGCCACTATTATTTCACATATATAATTACCTTCCTGTGCCAAAAGCTCATCCCGGATACTAAAATGGTTAACTATAAGCCACTCCCTTAATTCTACCTGACCATTTCTTGGTTGTAAAATCAGCTTATCAAATGATAGGGCCTTTTCCAAGTTTTTTTCAAGTATTGATATTATCAATCTGCCACCCATGCCTGCTATAATTGCGCAATTACATTCCCCCAGCCGGACAGGATCCAGTCCATCCCCCAGGCGCAAATCCATCTTTTCCCCGGGAAGGTGCTTGCTAATATTTTCTCTTGCTTTATCCAAGGGGCCTTTGTTAATATCACATAATACTATTTGGGAGCACAACTCTTTCTGATAAAGATAAATGGGCAAAAAACCGTGATCCGTACCTATATCTGCGACCCTGTCCCCCTTGGTTATGCAAGATGCTATAATTTCAAGCCGTTCAGATAACCTTACCATACTTATTCTAAATAATCCTTTAGTTTCTTGCTTCTGCTGGGGTGGCGAAGCTTTCTCAACGCTTTGGCCTCAATCTGCCTTATGCGTTCACGGGTGACATCAAACTTCTTTCCTACCTCCTCCAAAGTTCGCGCCCTACCATCGTCCAGACCAAAACGAAGGCGCAATACTTTTTGTTCACGCTCGGTCAAGGTGTCTAAAACCTCCACCAACTGTTCCTTTAACATGGAAAATGCCGCCGCTTCAGCCGGCGCAGGAACATCTTCATCTGGAATAAAATCACCAAGATGGCTATCCTCCTCTTCTCCTATGGGAGTTTCCAAGGATACAGGTTCCTGTGCGATTTTCAATATCTCCCTTACCTTTTCTTCCGTTATGTCCATCTCTATAGCTATTTCTTCCGGTGTGGGCTCCCTGCCATATTCCTGCAGCAGCTGCCTGGAAATACGTATCAATTTATTTATAGTTTCCACCATGTGAACAGGAATTCTAATAGTTCTGGCCTGATCCGCTATAGATCTGGTTATCGCCTGTCTAATCCACCATGTTGCATAGGTGCTGAACTTATATCCCTTTCTCCAATCAAACTTGTCCACCGCCTTTATGAGCCCTAAATTTCCTTCTTGAATTAAATCTAAAAACAGCATGCCTCTTCCAACATAACGCTTAGCTATGCTGACCACCAGTCGAAGATTGGCCTCACAAAGAGCTCGTTTAGCTTCCTCATCCCCCGCTTCCATTCTTTTCGCCAGCTCAATTTCCTCCTTGGCTGTCAAAAGCGGCACCTTACCTATCTCTTTTAAATACATGCGGACCGGGTCGTCCACAGCAATTCCCTTTGGTAACGCGCTTTCCAAATCCTCCTCCTCTTTTTCAGGAGTGGTTTCAATTTCTGCTTCCTCTTCTGACTCCATTTCTAATATCTCAAAATCCTCCGGATCGCTTTCGGAGACTATTTCAATTCCCATGCTGATCAGGGAATCATAAAGATCATCCATTTGCGTTTTATCTAATTCAACATTTTCAAGCTGATCTGCAATTTCCCGAAAGGTTATGGAGCCCCTGTTTTTTGCTTTTTCGATCAGCCCATTTAAATATTCAAATTTCTTTTCATCGCTGATTTCTATTTCATAACTCATGGGTTACTCCTCCTTGATTCCTTACCTTCTTGTATCCTTATCAGTTCTTTCGTCAATTCCTCAATCGCCCCTTTGTCATTTTCATCTTCCAATATTGATAGTAGTATTATTATCTCTTCTTCTCTTTTTTTATCCTTTGCTTCTTTTATCCTATTGATGCAATCCCCAAAAACTGTTTCATCTCTATGGGATAAATGAATGCTTTCTTCGATTATTTCAAGAATCTGCCTGTCCCTTTCCTCGAGTCCATCTTTTAATTGCCTTATATCGATCTCTTCATCTTCCTTATAAAGGGATTTGATTAAACCATATATCTCTTGTCCCTCCCGGGAAGAAAAGACATCTTCATAGGGCTCTAAATCCTTTATATATGAGCCTTTTATAAGCATCAGTCGAATCAAAGTTCTTTCAAGAAGAATATGTCCATCATCAAGGGAGTTGGCCTTTTCGGTTTTCCCTTCCTTTTCCCTGGTTTTTGTTATTCTATTATCAGCCGTGGATATCGGTCCAGGATCCCCTCCAAACATACCTCCATAAACCTCCATGCGAATCGCACCCTCCGATATGCCTGTTTCCGCTGAAACACCTTTAATATACACATCGGCTTCCACGGGCGACAAATCCCTCAGCACTCCGGCAGCCTTTTTCAAAAAAGCTACGCTTCCTTCAGCTGTACCCATATTCTCCTGCATTTTTAATAAATCCAGCCTAAACCTAATTGCAGGCTTTGCTTCCTTCACCAACCGGCGGAATGCTTCCCTGCCAAAACTTTTGATATAATCATCCGGATCCTTTGCATCACCATCTTCCATGGTGAGAACCCGCACCTTGCATCCTACCCGGTTAAGCACATCCATTCCACGTAAGGCCGCAGCCTGCCCGGCGCTATCACCATCGTAAGCAAGAACCACATTTTCAGTATATCTTTTTAGCATTTCCGCCTGGCTTTCCGTCAATGCGGTTCCCAGAGATGCTGCCACATTTCTTATGCCATGACTATAGAGGGATATCACATCCATATAGCCTTCTACCAAAATAGCATAATCTTCTCTATTTATATCCTGTCTTGTCAAGTTTAAACCATAAAGATTGTTTTTTTTCATAAAAACAGGAGATTCAGGCGAATTGAGATACTTTGGAACTCCATCCCCTATGGCTCTTCCACCGAAGCCTATAACCAATCCTCTGGTATTGATTATAGGGAAGATAATTCTGCCCCTAAACCTATCATAATACTTGCCCTTTGAATTTGATATGAGGCCAAGAGTCAAAAGGTCTTCCCGAGGAATCCCTTCACTCATCAGATGATTGTAAAGACCATCCCAATTATTATCAGCATAACCTATCCCGAACTTGCGCAGAATATCCGGCCCGATACCCCGCCCTATCATATATTCGTATCCTTCGCTGCCAGGCTGCCTTAACTTTGAATAGAAATATGATGCAGCCCGCCGATTTATATCATGGAAGGCCTTTTTTTTGTCGTTGCCGCTAAAGCTAATAGTTTCTGTCTCTATTCCATATTCTTCAGCTAATTTTTCTATGGCTTCACGGAAATTGATGTTATCCATCCTTTGAACGAATTCAATTACGTCACCGGTGGCACCACATCCAAAGCATGTGAAAATCTGCTTGTCCTCGGAAACCATAAAAGAAGGTGTCTTTTCATTGTGAAAAGGGCATAGACCCTTATGGTTGTTCCCTGCTTTTTTCAAAACCACATAGCGCCCCACCACATCTATGATATTACACCTGCTTTTAATTTCTTCAATTATTCTATTAAACGTCATCGACAATCAACTCATTACCCCAACATAAAATGCCTACTATATCTTATTCGACAAAAAAGCCTTTTTACTTTTTTATTTTTAAAATTATTCCCAGCCCTTTGGCACATATATTTCCTTAAACATTTTAATGGCATAGCGATCTGTCATTCCTGCAATATGATCCTTAATAACCTCCTCTGTACCCCATATATCGATCATATCCCTTTTTTCTTGGGGTAGCCTTTGGGGATCCTTTTTGTAATGCTCATACAGGGATGTGATTATCGCCTCTATCTTTTCCAATTCCTCATCCCTTTTTACCTTTTTACTGTGATAAACATTTTCAAACATGAATTTGCGAAGTTTGTCCACATAAAAGTTCTTTTCTTCACTGAGGGTCAATTTGTCCTTTCCCCAGCTATTCTCCGTAAGATCTTTCACCAGCGTATCTATTCTGACTCTGTGGCTGTTTCCCAAAACTTTAATGCAATCCTTTGGCAAATCCCCTTCTCCTATGACACCACTTCTCAAGGCATCATCGATATCGTGATTTATATATGCTATGCGATCGCTGAATCTAATAATCTGTCCTTCCATGGTCGATGGAATCCCTTTTCCAGTGTGGTTTAGAATGCCATCGCGAACTTCCCACGTTAAATTCATCCCCCTACGACCATCGATCTTCTCCAGGTGACAGACAACCCGTAAGCTTTGAATATTATGCTTAAAGCCCGGGGGATGCAGCCTGTTTAGTATGTCCTCACCACTGTGCCCAAAAGGAGTATGTCCAAGATCGTGGCCAAGGGCAATAGCCTCGGTCAAATCTTCATTTAATGACAGGATTCTTGCAATAGTTCTACTGATTTGAGAAACCTCCAGAGTATGGGTCAGTCTCGTCCGGTAGTGATCCCCTTCAGGAGCCAAAAACACCTGGGTCTTATGCATCAACCTTCTAAAAGCCTTAGAATGAATAATTCGGTCTCTATCCCGTTGAAAATCAGTTCTGGTTGGACATTTATCCTCCAACCTTTCCCGTCCCCGGCTTTCAGCAGCTTTTGCCCCTTTCGATGACAGTAGCTGGTATTCCCTTTTCTCTATGTCCTCCCTCAAAACCATTTTATCTTCATCTTTCTTCTGTTTTTTTTCCTTTTTACGCCGGATTTTATTCCCTTTGCATTTTACTATATGCCTATCCGCCCTGCAACCATATTGGCAAAACCTTCATGAACCCTATTGAAATGACCTACAATTTCCCATTGTATCCTTTCATCGATAAATAGAATTTCCTGGGCAATGGTCAGAGCCAGAGTTCTTCTGGCCTCTAACCCCATACTTTTCAGTCTCTCCCCTGCCTGTTCTATTGTTTTTTCCAAAGATCCTTTAATAGACGGCACAATTCCTATCTTTTCACTTTCATCGATGCTTGCAGTCTTTGAAGTATTAACAGCCATTTTCCCATAGTCCCTGCCCAATCGATTAAAATGACTATCTCTGCACGCAAAAGCACACATTGCTCCGATGGGATCTCCTGTAAGGTTTATTCCCCTGACCAGATTGCCGGGGGAAAACCCTATGCCTTCGACTTCTTCTTCGTAGTCTTCAGGCCCATCTTCCAAAATCATCTTTCCAACCTTTAATGGAGGAAACTTTTTATCCTCCCAAATCAGAGTAGGATTTAGCAGATCCAATTCAGATTGCAAGGCCAATTCCAGGGGAGCCATCTGAATTTCTAATTCGTATTCTATGGGAACCCCCTCATCCAAAGCGTTATAAAGGTCTCTTCCCGCCACATCCGGATCAAAGCCTGCCAAAAATTCTGCCTCATTGCTGCTTATTGTTTTTTCACCTGCCATAGGGCGCCAGCGACTACGAACCAGGTGTTTAGTCCCATCCCTGCCGATCCAAAGATGCGGTATTACACCATATCCTGCCATAGTTCGATAGCTTTTTACAGTACCGGAATCCGTATACAGCCATGTAATGAGATGAATGGCTTCCGGATTATCAGCATAAAATCTCCAAAATATCTCCGGATCACGGATATTTGTTTTCATAGATGGCTTTAAGGCACAAATCAACTCCATCATTTTTCCGGCATTTGAAATATAAAAAACGGGCAAGCTAATGCCCATTAAATCATAATTACCCTCTTCAGAGTAGAACCTGACCGCAAAACCACGGTTGTCCCTGATGGTATCCGCCGCCCCCCTACCCCCCGACTCTAATGAAAACCTTACAAAAACAGGGGTCTCCATATTTGTGTTGCACAGAAAGTCGGCTACGGTATAATCCTCCATATTCATATAGGAGAAAAATTTGCCCCAGGCACCGGCTCCCTTGGCAAATAAAACTCGTTCCGGTCTTACCCGTCTGTTAACCTTCGCCAATTCTTCATAAAGCCTTAAATCATTCATCCCAATTCCTCCCGCATTTATCTATTGCAGTATATGCGGAAGCGACCTATATGTGTGTCTTTATCCGATACCCGTACTTCCAAATCCTCCACGGGAATCATGACCTAAATCCTTCACCTCTTCAAAGGATATGGTTGGTTGATGCCGGATGATGCGAAATTGACATATCCTGTCATTGGTTTGTATCCTGGTATCTCTCAAAGCCAAAGCCGGAAACATCCACACGTCATCATTGGAGCAATAGCTTTCGTCTATTACACCACAGTGATTGACCTGGATTATTCCAAAGTTCTTAAATGTGCTACTCCTGGGCAAAATAAGTGCCTCATAACCTTTAGGCAATTCCATGGCAACCCCTAATGATATGAGCCTGTATTCACCCTTCTTCATACAGACGTCCTCCGCTGCACGCAGATCAATCCAATCACTTTTGCCATCAATATATCTCAGTTTTTCTATCTTATCATTTAAATACCTGATTTTAATCTTTTCCATATAGTCTTACCTGTTACATCATTTTTT
This sequence comes from Anaerovoracaceae bacterium, assembly GCA_050953445.1. Classification (GTDB taxonomy): domain Bacteria; phylum Bacillota; class Clostridia; order Peptostreptococcales; family Anaerovoracaceae; genus JBMNMS01. The sequence goes on along the minus strand of JBMNMS010000002.1, from coordinate 121,844 downwards.
TTAGATCCCTGTCCTTATTGGTGATAAGGGCTACCGAGTAACGTTCTACATCTACAATACCAGCAGCCACAGCGGCTATATCATCCATAGTCACAGCATCAATTTTCTCCAATGTTTCCTGAGGACTACGAATTCTTGATAGCAACAACTCTGACCTCCCTATTGAAAACATTCTGCTATTTACGCTTTCCTGGCCGAAAATAAAACTGCTCTTCATCTGTTCCTTCACTTTGTGGAGTTCATCCGCAGTAACTCCACCCCTCTTTAAGGCCTCCAGCTCCCCCTTTATAGCATTCATTGCTTCCTCCACCTTTTTGTGGCTTACACCTGCATAGATGCTGAAAATCCCCGTATCCACATAAGAATGAGAAATAGAATATACTGAATAGGCCAATCCCTTTTCCTCCCTCACCTTTTGAAACAGGCGCGAGCTCATACTTCCCCCCATTATGCTGCTCAATAGAATCATGGGATAATATAGAGGCCCGTCCAATTCAACAGAGGGCAAACCAATACAAATATGGGATTGTTCCACATCCTTTACCTTTACATTGAACTCCGGTATTTTTAAAAATTCGGGTTTTGACTTTTCACTTTTAAACCTGGTTAACCCCTGTAACTTTTCTTCAAAATACTGACAGAATCTGTCCGGATCCACCGCACCCGCAACGGCAACAACTATATGATCTGCCGTATACTCCCGGTCTATATAAGATAGGATGTCCTCCCTATTTATTCCATACAAGGATTGGGGTGTGCCTATGACGGGACGTTCCAAAAGAGTTCCCCGAAATACCGCTTCCCCCAATATATCATGCACATCATCCTCAGGGGAATCCTCCAGCATCTTTATTTCCTCGTATATTACATCCTTTTCTTTTTCCATTTCCACAGGATCGAATTGAGATTTCAAAAACATATCCGTCACGACATCGCAGGCTTCATACAGGTTGCTGCCTAAAACCTTCACGTAGTAACAGGTGGCCTCTTTGCCTGTAAAGGCATTTATGTGTCCTCCTATCCAGTCGATATCCTCCGCAATCCTTTTCGCACTCCTATTCTCTGTTCCCTTAAACATCATGTGCTCAATAAAATGTGAAATCCCCGAATTCTTTTCATTTTCATCAATGGATCCAGCTCTGACCCAAATCCCCATGGCCGCTGATTGAACATGAGATATGGGTTCGATGACGACTCTAATTCCGTTGCTTAGCTTTCTTTTAACTACCATGTATTCTGTTTTTGCCTTTCTTCTTTTTTGTTCCTGTTGTTGCATCTTATAAATGGGTTAGCTGTTCTGGTTCAGGATCCCTGCCAAAATACTCCTTAAATTCATTGGAGTTGGCTTTTTTATATCCGTAGTAGGCCAGCATAATTACAAAAATTAAGGGCCAGGAAGATTTGGGTGCCAAAAATAAGGGCGCTGCCCCCAAACCACTTGCAATTAAAAAGAATTTACTCATTACCTGAATCAATTCATAGCCCCATTGCTTTTCTTTTATCATTCCTATAAGCATGAATAAATGTACTGTTCCGATGACCAACGCCGCCAGTCCCAGTCTTATTCCCAGGTTCCCTTCTATATTCTTTATAAAGTATAGTGCAATTCCCAAGCTGGTGGCAATTGCAGTGATATATACTATAGCCAGTAGAAAAATGGTTCTGGGCTTATCGCTTAACATGACTAAGACTCCCTTCTTCTGATAGAGCTGCTGCTTCATATAGTATACCTTTAATTCCATATTGCCGCAATGCAAACTTCTAATAACCTATGAGTTGGCTGAGGGGTACTATCCCTATCCCCTGTAATTTGATTTCATCAATCAGTGAAGGCAGTGCCTTGACCGTTTCTTCCTTAGGATGCATCAAAACTATTGCGCCGGCCAAAGGCTTATCCAAAACCCGCTTCTTTATTATTTCTGCCCCAGACCCTTCCCTCCAATCTATGGTGTCGGAAGACCACAAGGATACCCGATACCCCATCTCCCTGCACATATCCAAGGTTCTTTTATCATAATCACCCGATGGCGGAGCAAAAACATGGGTTTTAACTCCAAGTACGTTATAAATTGCATTTTCAGTCCTTTCGATTTCCTCCTTAATCGCCTCCGAACTTATCTTGCTGCATAATTTGTGTCCATATCCATGGCTTTGTATTTCATGCCCCTCCACAAACATCTCTCGCAATAGCTTTGGATTGTTTTCGGCCCATCTGCCGCTGACAAAGAAGGTGATTTTAACCTGCTTTTCTTTAAATATTTTCAACATTCGGGGGATTACCTCTGTGCCCCAATCCACGTTACAGGTAAGGGCTAAACAGTCTGCCTCCTCATTGCCCTTTCTTATAACAATATCCTCCTCTCCTTCAACATAGACAGCCTTAGATTCATATCCTGCCTCCCCACTATCCTCTCCCTTTCCAAACAGACATTTCATCAGAAGCCCTACCTGCACTACGCAAAACAGTAGGCAAGCAACAGCTAAAAGGCCAATCAGTCGTTTTGTATTCATAAAAAAACACCCCGAAACAATATATGCTCCAAGGTGCCAATCTATCACGTTAAAGGATTTCTTTTCTTGTAAGATTTATACGGTTTTGATTATCTATTTCCGTAACCCTTACTCTTACCTCATCCCCTAACTTAAAAACATCCTCAACTTTTTCAATTCTTTCCTTTGCTATTTTGGATATATGGAGCAGCCCCTCCTTACCGGGAAGAATCTCAACAAAAGCACCAAAAGCCATAATCTTAGTCACCTTGCCCGTATATATCTCCCCTATCTCCACATCCCTTATGAGAAGTTCTATTTCTTTTTGAGCCTTTAAAGCACTTTCCATATCCGGAGATGCTATGGAAACCATCCCGTCGTCATCAATGTCTATCTTAGCTCCTGTTTCCGTGATGATGCGGTTAATGGTTGCACCGCCTTTTCCTATAACAACCCTTATCTTATCCGGATCTATGACCATAGAAATTATTCTGGGGGCATAGGGTGACAGGCTCTCCTTAGGCTCGGCCAATTCCTCGTTCATCTTCCCCATAATGTACATTCTACCTTCATAAGCCTGTTTCAATGCATCCTGGAGTATCTCTTTTGATAATCCGTGAACCTTTATATCCATTTGGATTGCGGTAATACCTTTCGAGGTGCCAGCAACTTTAAAGTCCATATCTCCTAAGAAGTCCTCCATACCCTGAATGTCGCTTAGTATTGCCACCCTATCCTCTTCATCACCCTTGATAAGTCCCATGGCTATTCCCGCAACGGGAGCCTTTATAGGTACACCTGCATCCATCAATGCAAGACTGCTTCCGCATACGGAGGCCTGGCTGGAACTACCGTTTGATGAAAGCACCTCTGAAACCACCCTTATAGCATAAGGAAACTCCTCCTCCGAAGGGAGAACTGGGATTAATGCCCTTTCCGCCAAAGCTCCGTGCCCGATTTCACGTCGTCCCGGGCTCCTCATAGGTCTTGCCTCACCTACGCTATACGGCGGGAAGTTGTAATGATGCATATATCTCTTTTCTGTTTCTTCAGAAATCCCATCTATAGTCTGTGATTCACCAAGGGGAGCCAAAGTAGCCACCGAAAGAACTTGAGTCTGCCCCCTGGTAAATAGTCCCGTTCCATGGGTTCTGGGCAACAACCCGGTTTCGCACCAAATAGGCCTTATCTCATCATTCTTTCTGTTATCCGGGCGCACCCCGTCGTCCAATATTAAACTTCTTACCTGTTCTTTTATTATCGACTGTAGGACATTACCAATGTCCTTTTTGTTGTCAGGGAAAATTTCCTCAAAGTGTTCCTTCGTCTCATCCTCCACTGCTGCCATATTATCAAGCCTTTCCTGTTTATCAAAAGTCTGTATGGCATTGCGCATTTTTTCCGTAGCGTATTCCTTTACAGCTCCCTCTATTTCCTCAGGAACTTTATACAGGATTACCTCCATTTTAGGCTTACCAACCTCAGCCACTATTTCCTCTATAAAATCTACTAACTTTTTTATTTCCTCATGGGCAAATAGTATGGCTTCCAGCATTACTTCCTCAGAGATTTCATTGGCACCGGCCTCAACCATCATAATTGCATCCTTCGTACCGGAAACCACCAGATGCATCTCGCTTTTTTCCCTTTCCTCCAGGGTTGGATTGATTATAAACCTTCCATCTATCATCCCAATTAAAACAGAGGCGGTAGGTCCATCGAAAGGTATGTCCGATATTGAAAGAGCTATGGAGGAACCTATCATCGCTACTATATCAGGCGTATTATCAGGGTCGACGCAAAGCACTGTAGCAATGACCTGAACATCGTTGTAAAAGCCCTCCGGGAAAAGGGGCCGCAAGGGTCTATCCATCAAACGGGCACTTAATATGGCCTTCTCCGAGGGTCTCCCCTCCCTTTTTATAAATCCTCCGGGAATCTTCCCTGCCGCATACATCTTTTCTTCAAAATCACAGGAGAGAGGGAAGAAATCGATATCCGCCCTCGGCTCCGAAGAAGCGGTTGCCGTTACGTTTACCACCGTATCGCCGTAACGGATCAAGACAGCACCATTTGCCATTTGTGCCACCTTTCCGATTTCGACCTGAAGTAGCCTACCTCCTAAAGCAGTCCGAAAAGTTCTGTAGTCTGTAAATCTCATATATTATTTTCCTCCTGAAATAAGGCGCATCCTGACGCCAGACTTACTGAGTCGGCTTGACAATCTAACTCACTTATAAAATGAATTAAATTCTCAAGCCTGACTCTACCCCTATGCAACAAAGACGGGGAGACCCTCCCCGCCTTCGGTTATAACAATTATTTTCTCAGTCCTAAACGAGCTATTAATTCCCTATACCTATTAACATCCTTTTCCTTGAGGTAATTAAGCAGGTTTCTTCTTTGGCCAACCATTTTTAACAATCCCCTTCTGGAATGATGATCCTTCTTATGAATTTTCAAATGCTCGTTCAGATCATTGATTCTAAACGTTAAAATTGCTACCTGAACCTCGGGAGAACCTGTATCCCCCTCATGGGTCTTATAATCCCCAATAATTTCTGCCTTTTTTTCCTGACTTATCATCTTTTTTCTCCTTTTTCATATTCACCTGTCGCCGTGTTTTTCGTCGGAGATTCGAAAGACCCAGCGAAGGTACTATCATTGACGCCTAATACTAACATGGATTTCATTAAGTGTAAAGTTTTTCTTAATTTTTCACATACATTCCTTACCACTTTTTATATCCATGCCGTGATAATGTGCTGCATCCAGGCAGTCCTTCCGGATTTGATCCGACAACTCCTCTACGCTTTCAAATTTCTTTTCTCCCCGCAGACGTTTGAGAAATTCAATGCGTATCTGTTTACCATAAAGCTCTTTATTGAAATTGAAAATATGGGTTTCTATGCTACGTTCATGGTTACCCACCGTAGGTTTCCTACCCAAATTGGTTATGCTTGGACAAGATGTCCCTCCATAGGAGGCAAGGGTGACATAAACACCATCAGGCGGTGTCACCATACTTTCATCGATAGCCAGATTGGAAGTAGGATATCCTAAAGATCGTCCCAGCTTATTTCCTACTATTACCGTTCCGCTGGTGCTGTAATTCCTACCCAGAAAATGACGACATTTCTCCATATCTCCGCTGGCTATTATTTCACGGATTAAAGTGCTGCTCACCAACTCCCCATTTATTTTGAACGGCTCCATGGGATTCACAACAAAATCGAGATCCCTCGACATCTCCTTCAATAATTGCAGATCTCCCTTTCCTTTATACCCAAAGTGATAATTGAATCCACAAAAAATCTCTTTTGTTTTTAGCTTGTTAACCAGTATTTCCTCAACAAAATCCTCTGGCTCAATGCGGGAAAAATCCAAAGTGAAATCAAGGGATATCATGTATTCTACCCCTAAATCCTGGAGAATTGACACCTTATCCTCCCAATACAAAATGTTTTTTACCCTTTGTTCCCCTGCCATTACATTTTTAGGATGATTTGTGAAGGTAAAGACTGCAGGAACCAACCCCACCTCTTTAGCACGTGTAACTGTTCGTCTAATCAACTCCTGATGTCCCAAATGAACCCCATCGAAATTTCCAACAGCAACAGCAACATTCTCTGTGTTTTTTAGTTCTTCAAGTGTTTTAAATATCTTCATTTGTTAAATACCTTATCCGCTAAATATATTTTTTTTTCTTTGCTATAATCGGCGGTACCCAGAAAATCATCATGACAATACACCCTGTATTTATCGTTCAACTTAGGCTCTAATATTATTTTTACCTCAAAGGCCCTAAGATATCCGCCATTACAAAACCATTTTTTTCTTTCCGAAGGAATCCTTAAAATACCCAAATTCATTAACCCATAGTCCACGGGGAGAAGGCATTTTCCCCATTCTTTTTCCAAATCCTCTACCGTTTTTGCATCTTTGATGTGAAAAGGCCCACTGCCCATTCGAAGGAGAAAACTCATTGTACCACCGGTGCCCAACACTTCTCCTAACTCCTGACACAAGGATCTCATATAGGTTCCGGGGGAACATAATACATCAAACATGGCCCGCCCTTCAACTTTATCATAGGATACCAAACGGCATTTTTTAATTGTTATCCTTCGTGGTTCAACGTAAACCTCCTGCCCTCGTCTTGCGTAGCTATACAATGGCCTGCCCCTTATTTTTATGGCCGAAAACTGAGGTGGTACCTGTAATCGATCCCCCTCAAAGGATGTTAGAGCATGGATCAATCGGTCATGATCCGGCAGTTTTATCTCACTTCTATCATCCCTTAGAACCTTTCCCCAGACATCCAAAGTGTCCGTTTCTACGCCAAACAGCACCTGGCATCTGTATTCCTTGAGGTGCCCGTCCATGTATTCAATCACCCTGGTGCCGTTACCCATGCAAAGCGGCAAAACTCCTGTCGCCATGGGATCCAGTGTTCCGGTATGTCCCACCTTCTTTACCCCGCTTATACGCCTTAGAAAGGCTACCGCATCGTGGGAGGTCATGCCGGGCGGTTTTAGCATATTTATGATACCATCAGTTCGGCTCATTGGAAAGTCAGCCCCTTAATATGTTCTTCTATTGCAGCTTTTAAAAGCTCTTTGCTTTCTTCAATACTTTTTTCCAAGGTGCACCCGGCGGCCTTAACATGTCCACCTCCACCGAAGGCTCTGGCTATATGAGCCACATTACCAACGGTCTTGGCCCGCAAACTGACCCTGGTAAGCTTCGGTTCCCACTCCTTTAGTAAAACTGATATTTCTACACCCTTTATGTTTCTTAAAGCTTCGGAGATACCCTCTGTTTCCTCCATAACCGCACCGGTCTCAGCCAGCATACTCCTTGTGACGGACACTATTGCCCCTTTGCCTTCACTGAAAAGCTCCATCTCCCATAAAGCTCGACCGTTTAATTTCACTCTTTCCGGTCTCATGCTTTGATATATTTCTACTATTAGCCTTTGGTGATCAAGGCCCCAATCCAACAAAGCTGACGCCCTTCTAAGGGTCATAGCCGTGGTGTTAGAGTATTGAAAATTACCTGTATCGGTTATTATTCCGGTGTATAGCCCCTCGGCCACTTCTGCAGTGGCAGGGCCATTCATTTCCAATATAAGCTCATATACCATTTCCGCAGAAGATGCAAAACTACTATCATTGCAATTTACATGGGCAAAGGCTTCGAAGGTGGCATGGTGATCAATGCTTATAGAGGTCCTGCCATTGGCAAAAATCCCGCCCCTTTTACCAAGCCTTTCCAAATCGCTGCAATCGATGGCAATGCAAATCTCCGGATCCCTGATCAAGGTATCGTCGTAGGTACAAAAGTCTTCATCAAGGAATTTCAGGTAATCGGGAACACTATCCTCTATCAGTATCCAGGCCCGCTTACCAAAGCTTCTCAAAACCCGGCAAAGAGCTGCTGATGACCCAAGGGCATCCCCATCCATCATAATATGCGGGAAAATAAAGATATTATCCCCTTCATTCAATATACTGGCTATTTTTTTTAAACTATTCTTCGTCTCCATCTTCAACTATTTCTTCCTCAAGGGGTATTTTTAAATCTGCTATTACCTTGGATATGTGCATTCCATATTCCAAAGATGTATCGATTTTAAATATGAGGTCGGGCACATGTCGCACCTTGATCTGCTTCCCTATTTCCCTGCGGATTAAACCCTTTGCCCTGTTAAAGGCCTCCAGTATTTCATCCTTTCTTCCACTGTTAGCTTCTTCCTTTAGGCTATCTTCCAGGGACATTACATAAACGGTAGCATAGCTACCATCCTTGGTGACCTGGACTGCTGATACAGTTACCATCCCTGCCAACCGGGGATCCTTTAAATCCCTCAGCAACAAACCACTAATTATCCTTTTTATCTCCTCCGCCATTCTTTCCGATCTATATTTCATTTCAGTCTACCCCCCTCGCCTGCCTTCGGATATCATCGCTTAATCTCTTCCATCTTAAATGCCTCGATGATATCCCCTTGCTTGATGTCATTATAGTTTTCTATACCTATGCCGCACTCGTATCCGTGAGCCACCTCTCTGACATCATCTTTAAATCTTTTTAGTGATGAGATCTTCCCTTCATGGATTACAATTCCATCCCTTACTAACCTTACCTCTGCATTGCGCTGCACCTTTCCCTCCTGGACATAGGCACCACCTATAATGCCTACTCCCGGAACCTTAAATGTTTCTCTTATTTCAATCTTACCCAAAACAACTTCTTTGTATATGGGATCAAGCATGCCTTTCATGGCAAGCTCCACCTCATCGATAGCTTCGTAAATTACACGATAGGTTCTAATCTGAACCCCTTCCCTTTCCGCCATATTGCTTACGTTTGTGCTGGGGCGTACATTGAAACCGATTATTATGGCTCCTGCCGTATTAGCCAGCATGACATCTGATTCAGTTACAGTTCCCACTCCCGTATGAATAATTTTAACCTTTACATTCTCGTTTTTCAGCTTTTCCAGAGATTGGGTCAATGCCCCGACAGAACCCTGTACGTCAGCCTTAATTATCAGGTTAAGCTCCTTAACTTCGCCCTCCTGAATCTGTTCAAACAGCTCCTCCAAGGAAACACTGGAGGTTCTTTTCATAACCTCTTCCCTGACTTTGGATTTCCTCTGCTCTGCTATCTCCCTGGCGATCCGGTCTTCCCTAACCGCATTAAATTCATCCCCTGCTTCAGGTACCTCCGTCAGTCCCAGAACCTCTACCGCCGTTGCCGGCCCGGCCTTTTTAATGCTTTCGCCTTTAAAATTTGTCATGGCACGGATTCTGCCCGCACTGGTTCCGGCTACTATCGACATTCCAGCTTCAAGAGTTCCGTTTAAAACCAGCAAAGTTGCCACAGGCCCCTTTGCCTTGTCTAATCTCGCCTCAATAACAGTTCCCAGAGCTAATCTGTTTGGATTTGCTCGAAGCTCCAACACCTCGGCCTGCAAAAGTACCATCTCCAAAAGATTGATGATACCCTCTCCGGATTTGGCGGATACAGGAACACAGATTGTGTCCCCCCCCCATTCCTCTACCAGGATACCATGCTCCGTCAAGTCCTGTTTTACCCTGTCAGGATTGGCTGCCTCCTTATCTATCTTGTTTATGGCAACAATTATTGGAACACCTGCCGCCTTAGCATGGCTGATAGATTCTATGGTTTGTGGTTTAACGCTATCGTCTGCTGCCACCACAAGTATAGCTATATCGGTAACATGGGCTCCCCTGGCTCTCATAGCCGTAAAAGCCTCATGGCCCGGTGTGTCTAAAAATACTATTTTCTGCCCCTTAATGCTGACTTCAGATGCTCCTATATGTTGGGTGATACCCCCCGATTCCAGGGTAGTAACGCTGGTCTTACGAATGGCATCCAGCAAAGAAGTTTTACCATGATCCACATGACCCATTACTGTAATTATGGGTGGGCGTGCTTTAAGATCCTCCTCACTGTCGTCAAATAATTCCAGGCCATCCTCCGCCACTTCCTCTTCAACCTTATCTATGACTATGGGGATTCCAAGCTCTTCCCCTATTAGGATAACCGTATCCTCATCTAAGTTTTGGTTTATGTTGGCCATGGTGCCAAGCCTCATCAGTGCCATTATAACCTCCGATGAGGTTTTATCTATCTGCTCCGATAAGCCTTTAACGGTAATGGGTACGGTAATAATTTTCGTCCCCGGCGCCAATTCTTCGATGATAATACTGCTTTCCACTTCTACGGGTTTCTCCTTGCTCTTATGCGGTTTCTTTAGTGTTGGCTTCTCCATAGATCTTTTATCCAGGTACTTTTTTTTGCCCCCCGACTTTTGGGCTATCTTCTCTTCTTTTGTGGCTTCATATCTTTCCTGCCGCTCTTTTTTACCGGATTTGTATGCCGGTTCTACACTGTCGGAAGCCTTTCGTCTTCCCCTTTTTTCATCAGCCTGGACACCGGCCATTTTTTTTGTGTCATGCCCCCTCGAAACCTTTTCCGATGGTTTTATTGAAGCTTGCTCGCCAGATTTTCTAACAGGTTTCTCCGCCGCCTTCCGTATAGGTTTTCCCGAAACTTCTCCCGCCACCTGATCTTTGGTTTTTTCCATAGCTTTTGCCGAAGGTTTGCTTTGTTCCTTCTCCACAATTATTTCCAGGTTTTTATCCTGGGAGACTGCGGCCTCCTTCTTAGCCTCCTTTGGGGTTTCCTTTGAAATCTCCTTTAGCAGCTCCTTTGGGGTTTCCTTTTGAGCCTCTTTCATAGCCTCCTTTGGAGCTTCTTTTTCAGCTTCTTTTGGAGCTTCCTTGACCTCTCCCTTTTCAGATGCTACTGCTTCGATTTTGATTTCTTCCTCCCTCTCCCTTATCGGCTGCTGACTTTCCGATTTGGGCAATGGAATACCAACGGGAACCTGTACGCTAACTGATTTGGGCAATGGAGTGCCCACCGGAGGCTGCACCGTAGCTGATTTTGGCAAAGGGGTACCTATAGGGGGTTGCACCGAAACCGATTTAGGTAAAGGAGTCCCCATAGGTGAGGATGAACTTTTTGCAGGCTTGACTACGGCTGCCTGTCGCACCGGTCTTTTTTCCTCCCTAACTTTGGTAACGTTAATCTTGGCCTGCTTAACATCGATTTTAACTTCATCGGATTTCCTGCTCTTTTTCCCCGCATCAGTTTGGCGCACCTTAACGATGGTGGTTTCCGCCTTCTTTCTGCTATGGATAATCAGGTTTTTTACGGCTTTCTCATCCATTTCAGTTAATACGCTGTTTTCATCCGTTACGGATATCCCCATATTCTTAACTCGCTCAAGAAGTTCTATGGGGTCCATTTCCAATTCTTTTGCTACTTGTTTTATTTTTTTGGACATTACATCCCTCCTCCGGTAAATTTAATCTTTTGCCCCTTTCCGTCAATTTCCTTTAAAATTGCCTCCGAAAGCTTTTCATCGGTAATGGCAAAAACACCTCTATCATATAGCCCCGTCATATTGGACAGGCTTTCCTTATCCTTATATATCCTAAAAGGAATTCCCCTCTCATCACCCATAGCCTTGAATTTATCAGCTGTATTCCGGGAAATATCACTGCCGATTATTATAAGGTATGCACGGCCCCGTTTTATAGCATCCTCACAGCCTTTATAACCGGATATTAGGTTTCCTGCCTTCCTGGCAAATCCCAGATAGCTATGAATCTTTTCCCGCATATTCGTTTAGCTCCGCAAACAATTCTCCCAGCCGTTCCTCGCTTATATCAGCATTGAGACTTCTTCCAATAGCCCTTCTATTTCTTGCCAGCTGAAAGCATTGTGGGTTCGGACATAGATATATTCCCCGGCCGGGTGCCTTGCCGGTTGGATCGATTCCCACGTTTCCCTCATAAGAGCTTATGCGGATAAGCTCCTTTTTAGGTCTTGATTCATTGCATCCCACGCATCTTCGCATAGGTATCTTCTTTTTTTTCATCCGCCAATCTCCCTGAAAGGTTTTATTCCTCTCCTCCGCCTTCCAGCAAGGATTCGCCTAAGGATTCAACCTCATCCACCGCACCATAAATCTCTTCCATTTCCCCTGAAACTTCCTCAAACTGGGTATGGCTTTTTATATCTATCTTCCATCCACATAATTTGGCTGCCAAACGCACATTCTGCCCTTCCTTGCCTATGGCCAGGGAAAGCTGATAATCCGGCACAACCACCGTGGCTGTTTTCTCTTCCTCATTTACTAAAACTTTTTCTACCTTAGCCGGTGACAGAGCTCCCGCTATCAATACATGGGGATCATTGCTCCATTCGGTTATATCTATTTTTTCCCCAAACAACTCATCTACCACCGCCTGAACCCGGCTCCCCCGGGAACCTACACAGGCACCCACCGGATCTAGATTGGCATCCTCCGTATATACGGCCATCTTCGTTCTGGAACCAGCCTCCCTTGCAATACTACGAATCTCCACTATCCCATCCTGTATCTCCGGAACCTCCAGCTCAAAAAGTCTTTTTACCAGCCCCGGATGAGATCGAGACAGATAAATCTGCGGGCCTTTAGTGGTTTTCTTGACATCCATGATATAAAATTTTAAGCGATTATTGACAATGTATTTTTCCCCTTTTACCTGCTCCGTAGCCGCTAAAATCCCTTCGGTTTTCCCCATATTCACAAAAACCGTTTCATTGCTAAGCCTCTGTATCAATCCGGTTATTATTTCCCCCTGACGATTAACATAATCATCATATATCATGCCTCTTTCCGCTTCCCTAATACGCTGAACCACCACCTGTTTAGCCGTCTGAGCAGCTATGCGGCCAAAGTCTCTGGGCGTGACCTGGTATTCAACCACATCGCCTAACTCATATTCAGGGTCTATACCCCTGGCCTCTTCCAAGGAAACTTCCCCTAAGGGATCGACAACCTCCGACACTATATCTCTTCTCATGAAAACATCTATATCACCTGTATCTCTATTGATATTAACTCTGACATTTTGGGATGTTCCATAATTCTTCTTATATGCTGATACGAGAGCCGATTCAATGGCTTCTATTAATAAATCCTTGGATATCTCCTTTTCCTTTTCCAAGTCCTCGATGGCCAGAATAAATTCCTTATTCATATTACTGTTATTTCCTCCTTAAAACCCAATGGCTAATCGTACGCTGGCTATTTCATCTATCGAATAAGTGTTTTGTTGTCCTTTTTCATCCTCCAGGGTTATTTTACCATCCTTCTTGTCTAAAAGTCTTCCCTCCATGGTTTTCCTGCCGTCCTTTGCGCTGTAAAACTTCAACGCTATCTTCTCTCCCCTATACCTTTCAAAATGCTCATCTTTAATAAGTAGCCTATCCATGCCGGGGGATGATACCTCCAAATAATAGTTTTGTTCTATAGGATCCAACTCATCCAATCTCTGACCCAAATATCTGCTCACAACTTCACAATCGTCGGTGGTTATCCCTTCCGGTTTATTCCCTTGTGAATCAGGTTTTTTCTCGATGAACACCCTTAAAAACCAATCCTTACCTTCTTTCACAAACTCTATATGATAAAGCTGATAACCCTTTTCATCGAAAAAAGGGATGAGTTCCACCTCCACCAGCTCCGTAACCTTCTTTTTTGCCATTATCCGCTTCTCCTCGCCTTCAGCTTTCAATTATATGTGCATATTAAACCAAAAATCAAAGAGTGGGAAAGCCCACTCTTTTTTGCTAACGATTAATTGCGATGACCCCATCGCAATATTCATGCTATCACATATGTCCTACTTATGCAACCATAATTTTCTACTGAAACTCTATTTCATATGACATAAAAGGTCATTGACTATTTCCCCAGCCATCAATAATCCAGCCACCGATGGTACGAATGAAATGCTAGCCGATCCCTGACCATTCAGTATTTTCTTTGGCTCCTCCGTCGAAAAAACTGTTTTTACCCCTTTTATCCCCAGTTTCCTAATTTCCTTACGCATAATTCTTGCCAGTGGACAGGTATGGGTCTTTTCTAAGTCAGCTATCTTAAAACAACCGGGATCCATCTTGTTCCCCGCCCCCATTGCCGAGATTATTGGTTTCCCAAGACTGTTAGCCCGTCCTATAAGCAGGGTCTTTGCAGCTACATCATCGATGGCATCTGCAATATAATCCCAGTCCTCAAGATTGAATAACTCCAAGGTATCGCTACTCAGCCTGTGATAAAAAGCCCTAACAAATGCCTTCGGGTTAATATCTGCAATCCTCTCCTCCATAACCTTGACCTTAGGCTGTCCTAAATTGCTATGTAAAGCGATTATCTGCCTATTGATATTGGTAATATCCACGGTATCGGAATCGACTATTCCAAGGTTTCCTATTCCCGCCCTTGCAAGTGCTTCTACCAGGTGTCCCCCCACTCCCCCCAGGCCGAATACTAATACCCTTTTTCTTTTAAGAAGCTCCATGGCATCTTTACCAAGGAGCTTTTCCGTTCTATCAAATATGGTATCCATTATTATACCTTGCTATATTTCTTCCCTTTTATAGGTTATTAAATCTTCGGCTATCTCATGGGATGCAACGGATACAGGCTTATCTATATCCATATCAAGGAGCATTGGCTTTCCATCGATAATATCTCTGGCCCTTTTAGCTGCCAATATGACGAGGGTGTAACGACTATCGGTTTTTTCCTTTATGGTATTTATAGATGGTTCAAGCATTATATCTCCTCCTTATACCTTTCAATCAATTTATATATACTTTCTGAAACTCTGGAATGTTCCGCCTTAATTATTGCCACTACACGGCTAACCGCCTCATCCAACTCACCATTTACCACGCAATAATCGTATTTGTCAATGTAGGAAACTTCCTTAAGAGTTTCACCCAGGCGCACGTTTATTGCCTCCTCTGTTTCCGATCCCCTGCCGGTAATCCTCTTTCTCAATTCCGACATCGAGGGTGGCAGAATAAAAATAAATATACCTTTAGGATAAACTTCCTTAATCTTTAATGCCCCCTGTATATCTATTTCCAGCACCACATCCCTGCCTTCCTTCAATTTCCCCATCACCAGATCCTTTGGAGTGCCGTAGTGGTTCCCATATACATAAGCGTGTTCTAAAAATCCATCATTTTCAGCCATATGCCGGAACTCTTTTTCCGTTACAAAATAGTAGCTTTTTCCTTCTACTTCCCCAGGGCGAGGCTGTCGTGTGGTCATGGATACCGACAGCTCAATATCTATAGTTTCCTTAAGCTTTTTACATATTGTGCCTTTTCCCGCTCCCGACGGTCCCGATACAACTATAAGAAGGCCTTTTCCCATTATTATTACCACTTTTCCTTAAACACAACCAGGTTATTAGTATTCAGATATATAGAATACATTATCGGGGGATGGTTTTCAAGGTTATTTTTGCCGGCCCTGTGTTTGCTTCCATGTCTTACCCCTCGCTTCCCCCTCGCTTCCCTCTGAAAATCCCCTTCTCCCTTTTCTTGCGATTATTCGTTCCTCAGACTTTCTAATGCGCTCATGTTCATGGCTCTTTTAGCCGGATGATAGCCCGCCAGTATTCCTATACCGGTAGCAAAAGTTAGTGCGGCTGGAACAACCCACCAGGGAATTATTGAAATTGCACTGCCATAGCCTCCCCCAAAGTTGTTAAGAGCTATGCTGATAATGTCTTTTAATACCGTGTTCATAAGCAACGATATCAGAAAAGAAAAAACTACTCCGGCAACCCCTCCTGCAAACCCAATAAGTCCGGCCTCCAGTAAAAATAGCCTCCTTATATCTCTGAGATTGGCACCTATAACCTTCATAACACCGATCTCTCTGGTTCGCTCATAAATAGACATTATCATAGTGTTTGTTATGCCAAGAGCAGCTACAAGCAGGGAAATGCCCCCAATACCCCCTAAGATCCCCTGTATCATCCTGGCTGTTTCCTTCATGGCTGCCAGCCAGTCCCCCGGGCTGTATGTCTGATATCCCATATCTTCCCGCAAGGTTTTACTTACCTTTTCCCCATCGTTTATATCCCCCACATAAACAAGGGCCCTGTCATATCTTCTTTCCCCAATTTGTACTGAACTTTCCCTTCGAGCCTTTTTTAGCTCCTTTTGAATCCTTTCCATATCCTTGATGTTCATGTAGGCAGAATATGCCGCATCATCATTGGGATTATCTAAAACACCTACCGCCTTCACATCATATTCGGCGTAAGAAATCCTTTCACCTTCGTCCCCCTGTTGAGGCTTTCTGCCGTAATCATAATTCCCCGTGAGCTTCAGCTTGCCCTTCATCACGTCTTCGGCCTCACCACCACCCCAATAATTATGTTTGGGATCCATAAAAAAGTATGGAGTCTGATTTCCGAATAATATCCCCATCTTATCGGAGGGAATAAGCAACCGTCCCTCCTGAATACCATAATTGAACCTCTCCAACACATCTATATCTATTCCTCTAATCTCCATTTGAGCCACCCTTTTTCCATGAATCACCACCATATATTCACTGATTATAGGGGTTACTGCGCCAACTCCTTTTATCCTTTCTATCTCCTTGATTGTCCTATCAGTCAATACTCCCTTATTACCCTGCCCATAGCCCATACCGCCGCCATAAATCTCTATCATATGAAGATTCCCATAGCTTTCTATCTGCTCCTGATAGCTTTTGGAAAGACCAAAACCTATTGAAAGCATTACAATGATGGCGCAGGTTCCTACCAAAACACCGGTAACAGCCAGAAAGGTTCTCGTCTTGCGCCTAAGCAAATTACGACTGCAAAGCTCCAATAAATCCCTAGCGCCCATCATCGATCACCTTTTTGCTCCATGGCTTTTTCCCATTCACCATCTTGGATTTCCAAAGCCTTATCCTTTCTGGATTTTCTCACCCTTCTCCATATTATAATAGCTGCCGTTGCAATAACGATCACAATGCCGGCGATAATCAGGCTCCATGGCACCTTTATACCCTCTTCCTCCTCCGGGTCAAACTCCTCATTCCAGTCGGGCATCTCCACTGCCTCAAATACGAAAGGTACTTCCATGAACTGTGTGGCACCCTCATTATCCTCGTATGTAAAGGTAACAACGCCATCCATAGGCCCAACGTCCCTGGGTATGAAGGTAAATGTAAAAACATCGCTTCTACCGCTTTCAATATTCCCTGCATAGTAGCTATTTGTTTCCATTACATCGAAATTGCCTTCCGCCGTTACCCTGACATTGCTTAAGGTATTCTTTCCCATATTATAAAAATGAACCTCTGCCGAACCCGGATTACCTACATAAAGCTCATAAGGTGGCACGATGTCATCGATAACCAATCTTATTTCCTGGGTCACGGGGATGGAGATCATATCCTCTACGCTAAACTCATTCCCCTTTTTGTCCTCATATGTCATGGTTACATTGATGGAGGCAGTTTTTTGTTCCGCTTGTGGCTTAACTTTAAATAACATCGAAGTATTGTACACGGATTTTGCATCTATTGAATCTATATAAAAGGAGTTGCTGCTGTTCAGCGGAACGAGCTGCCCATCCCCATCTTTTAGAGTAACCTTAATGTTACGCAGCTCCTTCGCTGAGGTGTTGAGCAAGCTTAAAGAAAGGGGAAAAGATCCTCCTGCCTGTACGTTACTACCACCAAAACCATATCCGGAAATCATCAGCTGTGGGGTTTTGACCCCCATCCCCACCTCTTCCTCAGGGTTGATAAACACACCTGCATATTGGGATATTTGACCTCCCTCTTCTCCTTGAGCCTTTATCATTATGTTTATTGGATAGTTCCTTTTTTCCGCATCGGGAGAAGCAAAAAGGGAAACGGTATACTTCCTCACACTGCCAGCATCTATTCTGCCCTCCGAAAAGTTAGACACCGTCCTGTTTAATATCTTTTCGGGAAGCTCTAATGAAATCTTAACATCCTCCACCCCATACTTTCCTTTATTCATAACTTCAAAGTATAAATCAAAGGGATTAGATCCACTAACCTCCGAAGGTATTTTGATATTCCTTATTTCAAGATCCTGTACCTTGGATAGATTGCTACCCTTTCTCCCTTCCACAGGTATATAAAAGGTTTTTTCCTTCGTAGCTCCTTCCCCACTCGAATAATTAAAGCCGGTAAGTTGGACTGTTATGGGCTGCATCTTACTCTCAACCTTATCCCCAACATATATGGTGTAGGCTATACTCCTTCTATTTCCCGGACTCAAATACCCAAGGCTTAAAGTATTGCTGTCGTTATATACCGATAATCCCTCCGGGAGGGTAAGCATAAGCTGTGCATCTCTTATCATCATATTGCCTTTGTTGAAAACTTCAAAGGTTATGGTATTTTCTTTACCGACGGTAAATCCCCCGGCAGGACTGATAGAATGGGAAATATCCATGGCGGTAATACTTTTTCCACTATCCTTGCCTGGGGTTGCTATCCTTTCAGATATCTGAAAACTCTTTTCCTCCGACTCAAAAACTAAGGTGCCCTCCCTTAAAAATTTCAATTTAAAGTATCTGGTTCCCGTATTTGCATTCCTGCTTATGGACAGCTTAATGCTACCGGATTCTTTGTCCTGTGACCATTCCGGCACTCCTACGGAAATTCCCTCATCATCATCAAAAGCAAGTTCAATTCCGTCATATTCAAATCCATACACCCTGTATTCTATTCTCACATCCACCTCACCCTGTACTGCAGATGTGGCTCCGGACACATCAACCCCTCCTGCTGCAAATGCATTTAATCGGCAAGGCGATGCTGCCAAAAGCGCAAATATCATTACCCAGGCAATTGTAAGCCATGTCATTTTTTTTATTATCTTTCTTCTCACTTTATTCCCCTGCCTTTGCTTCATTGTCATTTGCTTTTTCCATTTCCTTTCCCTCTATGCTGATTATGTTTCCATCTCGTAAGGTTATAATCCTGTCTGCGTATTGTGCGATGCCCCCATCATGAGTCACTATGATAAGGGTTTGCCCATGGGTTTTCACCCGTCCTACAATCAATTCCATAACCTCTTTTGAAGTCTGCGTATCCAGGTTACCCGTCGGCTCATCCGCAAATATAATTTTCGGATTTCCCGTCATAGCCCTTGCGATAGCCACCCTCTGCTGCTGACCGCCGCTCATTTGATCAGGTCTTCTTTTCTCATAACCTGCAAGGCCCACGGATTGCAGCATATCTTCCGCCATCCTTTTTCTGATTCTACGATCCGAACCCCGAAAAATTAAGGGCAGGCTTACGTTTTCTACCGCCGTAAGCATAGGCAACAGGTGGTAGGCCTGAAAAATAAAACCTATGTTTTTTTGACGAAATAAAGTGACGTCACCTTCACCAAGCTTATGGATAGGTACGCCACCTATGTATATTTCTCCTCTTGTGGGCTTTTCAAGTCCGGCAACCATGTTGAGCAATGTGGATTTCCCCGAACCGGAAGCTCCTAAGATACATATGATTTCTCCCCGATGAATTTCAAGGCTTACATCATCTAATGCGATAACCCTTTCCTGCCCCATCCTATAAACCTTGCGAACATTGCTTATCCTTATTAAAGCTTCCACTATTTACCCCACTTCAAAATATTAACAGTTAAAAAATCCGATGTCATTAGTATACTATGGTCAATAATACACATGCAACAGTTTATTCAATATTTTGAACCTGTTCTCTAATTTTCTCCACCTCACTTTTAACATCCAACACCTTATTTGTTATTTCTATATTATTTGCTTTAGATCCAATGGTGTTTGCCTCCCTATTCATCTCCTGTACCAGAAAATCCAGCTTTTTTCCATCTGGTTGAGTGCTTTCTCCGATTATGCTGCGGAGCTGTTTTATATGCGAATTCAATCGAACAATTTCTTCGGTGATATTACTTTTATCCGCATAAATGGCAGCCTCAAGCAGTATTCTATCCTGGGGAATTTCAACACTTCCTTCAACTAACTCTTCTATACGCTCTTTTAGTTTATCCATATAATTCAAAGTGGATGCCGGCGCTAATTCTTCAATGCTGTCTATAAGGCCTTCAATTATGTCAGCCCTTTTAATTATGTCCTCCGCCAGTTTTGCCCCTTCATCGATACGCATATCATTTAGAGCTTTCACAGCTTCTCCCACAGCTTCAGAAAGGCTGTTGGTTATTGCTTCCTCATCCTCCACATTGGGAATGGTCTTCATCACATCGGGCAGGGATGCCAAGAATCCCAAAGTGATTTCCCCTTCCAGTTCAAATTCCTCTTTAAGATCTATAAGATTTCCATAGTATTGGCGTGCCAATGCGGTATTCAATTTAATATTAGCATCTTCTTCTGTCATGCTTTCTACTAAAATGAAAAGGTCTGCCTTACCCCTTTTTACCATCTTCTTGACTATACCTTTGAGGTGATCCTCTGCAAAGGCATATCTTCTTGGCATCTTTACGGTTATATCGCTATATCGGTGATTAACCGACCTGATTTCAGCAATAATATTTCTTTTTCCATCGTTATACTCGCTTCTTCCAAAGCCGGTCATGCTTTTTATCATATCTCGTCTCCTAATTTTAAATGCAAAAAGTATCTTTGCCTAATTGATTATCCATGCTAAGATTGATTATACATTAACAAGAAAAACCTATGCAAGGAGCAAATATTTTATGGCATTTGACGGACTGGTTATAGGAGCAATAGTGAAACAGCTTTCCAGGGAGCTAACAGGAGGCAGGATTGAAAAGATATACCATCCCGAAGGGGAACAGCTCCTCCTACAGGTTAACAGCAAAACCGGCAGACATTCTCTCATGATTTCAGCAGCCAGCAATCATCCCGGAGCTTATCTCACAACTGGCTGGAAGGGTTCAAATCCCCAGAATCCCAGTGGTTTTTGCATGCTTCTGCGCAAGCATTTTCAAGGAGGAAAAATTTCATCCATTGAACAACTGGAATCGGAGCGTATAATAGAAATATTGGTGGACAGTACAAATGAATTAGGAATTAGGTCTCCCGGCAAATTGATTATTGAAATCATGGGGAAACATAGCAATATCACCGCATTAAATCCAGATAACAACAAGATTATAGATTCCATTAAGCGGATTTCATCCGGTATTAATCGATATCGCCAACTTCTTCCCGGTCTGCCATACGTCTATCCTCCCGGACGGGGAAAGGTTTCCTTTTATTCTCTATCAGAAGACACCTTGCGCCAAATCCTTGAAGGTTCAACCCTTGGAAGATCCGATTTTACCCCTTCCGAAAATGAGGACCGCAGGCAGATAATAAGCCGTCTTTTAATAAGCGGAATTCAGGGCATAAGCCCGGTTTTTGCCGAGGAAATCATACTTAGGGCGGAGGCCACCGCCTCACCACATAATGCAACCATAATGGATTATTTAAATGCCATAGACTTTTTTTCTGAGGGAATATTAACGGAAAAGATATTTCCCAGGGTCTATGTGGGAAAAGGAAACACCATTGATGAATTTCATGTATTTCCCCTTTCAGGATATGAACAGACCCATCGCACCATAACCTTTCCTCATATAAGCGCTGCTGTAGATTATTACTACACTAATAAAGACACAACCAACCGACTTCGCCAAAAGTCAGGCGATCTTAACAGAGCAATAAATGACCTCCTATCAAAACACTATTTAAAAAAGCAGCGTCTCAAAGAGGATATTCTGGATGCAGAAAACTCACACATTTACAGACTTTACGGTGAGCTTTTGGCTGCCTCCCTTCATACCATAGAACAAGGGGCTTCAAAGGCACATGTTTTGAATTATTACGATAATCAAATTATCGAAATTCCACTGGACCCTCGAATATCTCCGGCAAGGAATATGCAAAAATATTTTAAAAAGTTCGGAAAAGCCAAAACAGCCATCAAAGAAAAGAAGTCTCAGCTTACACAGACCAATGACGCCATCGATTATCTGGAATCTATGCTAACCTTTGGAGAAAATGCCACTGAAATAGAAGAAATCGAGGAAATCAAGCAGGAACTTGTAGAAGTCGGTTACCTGCGAAAAAGAAAGGATAACTACAAAGCCGGCAAAGCAAAGCTAAATCCACTTATCTTTACTACAAAAGATGGCTTTAAAATAATGGTTGGCAGGAACAATAAGGAAAATGATAAGCTGACCTTTAAGATGGCTGACAAGAAGGATCTATGGCTACACGCCAAGGATATTCCGGGATCTCATGTTATTCTGCTTACCCAGGGAAAGACCCCATCTGCATCAGCGATTAATGAGGCGGCCTCCCTTGCCGCCTATTACAGCAAATCCCGTAATTCAGAGAATGTCCCCGTTGACTATACACAGATCAGATATGTAAAAAAACCCTCCGGTGCAAAGCCTGGAATGGTAATCTTCACCGACAATAAAACTCTTTTTGTATCACCGAAATCCGGAATTTAACCATGAAATAAATACTTCTTTGATAATTGTAAAATAATGGTTGCAATTACTAAAATTTATATTATAATGGGGTTAAAGCCACTCCTTGCCGGATGGTAATATACTATATGCTTTTCGAAGCCTGAGGGCTCATAGCTTTAAAGAATCATGGGCATGCGAAGATTGCAAAAATCATGTTAAACAAAATATAATGCACAGGGCACACTCTCCCATTTCCCATGGCATAATGCGCATCCCCTTTTCCTATGGCAGGGTCTGGTCCGCAGGCAGAGTCGGTTTATGACTCTGCCTATTTCTATTTCAAATCTTGTATACCCGAATCTTTGGTGATACAATAGTTTTCATCAAACTTTACAGGGAGGTTAATACGATGAAAAGGACTTTTCTTGAAGCTGTTATAAACAGACGAACTATTTATGATATTTCCGGGGAGCGTCCCATTTCAGATGAGAGACTGAAAGAGATAATGGAAATGGTAATCCTCCATACCCCTTCCGCTTTCAATTCTCAAACGAGCCGCACAGTCCTGCTTTTGGATGATCACCATAGAAGGCTTTGGAGCATTGTGCTTGAAACTCTGAGGCAGAGAACAGATCCTGCCAAGTTTAAAAATACGGAGGAAAAAATTGCAGGTTTTGCCGCCGGATACGGAACCTTACTTTTCTTTGAAGAGCTTACCATCGTTCAGGATCTCCAGGAACGATTCCCAAGGTACAAGGATAGCTTCCCCATCTGGTCGGAGCATAGCTCCGCCATACTCCAATTTGCCGTGTGGACAGCACTGTCGGATGAAGGGCTTGGAGCTAGCCTTCAACATTATAACCCGATAATAGACGATCAGGTTAAAGAAACATGGAAGCTCCCTCGATCCTGGAAACTTATAGCCCAAATGCCCTTTGGCAAATTGGTAACGGCTGCAGGAGAAAAGGAGTTTGCAAATATGGAGGATCGGCTAAAAATATTTAGATAAAATTCCCATAGATTTTTGCCTGCAAAAATGCTATACTGCTATCAGAGAGATTTCATTACTCTACTTTTTTAGGGGGTGTAAAGGTTTCGACGGAGGTGCTGAAGCAGGATAAGCGAGCCGTAGTTTGTTCAGACTACGTTAAAAAGGACACGTTTAAAATAAACGCTAAAGAAAACAGAACATTCGCACTGGCTGCATAAGCAGCCCCGCGCGTCGGCTTCGGATTACCTGTAGTCCGATAGATCCGGCGTCAATCATACAGGAAAACGGTCTGTGATCTCCCGGTAGCAGGCCGGAACCACGGGATAGCAGAAGGCGAAGCCGGTCGAGAGGCGCCGCAAGATGCAAAACCTTAAATCCTCGACTGCGCTCGGAGAAAATCCTAGTGAACGTGCTTTCGGACGTGGGTTCGATTCCCACCACCTTCACCAAATCAAATACCATCTATTGATAAAAAGAATTTTATCGGTGGGTGGTTTTTTGTGGCTCTCAAGCGTTGAAATTGCATATTTTAGTGTAGCTGGGGATTGGATATGCTATGAAAGTAAATATTATTTCATCCTCACTTATATCCATATTTACTTGTTGATTTGAAAAAGGTACACTAAAATGGTGTTATGCTAATTTATGATTAAAGGCTGTTAGTGTACAATATTTGTTTAGCTATAACCGTAACAATAAAACAGGAGAGCATTATGGGTGAAAATAGACTTTCTTTTCGTTTAGCAGAAAAAAAAGATGCTGGATTGCTTCTATACTTTATAAAGAGTTTAGCCGAATACGAAAATATGCTGGATGAAGTGGTAGCTACTGAAGAAGTGCTAATCGAATGGGTCTTTGAAAAACAAAAAGCCGAAGCTTTATTAGTAATGGAAGACGGAAATGAAATAGGATTCGCCCTATTCTTTCATAACTTTTCAACCTTCCTTGGCAGATCCGGTCTATATCTTGAGGATCTTTATATCATGCCGGAACAAAGGGGTAAAGGATATGGGAAGGCCACATTAAAAAGGCTGGCGCAAATTGCTCTGGAACGTGAATGTGGCAGGCTTGAATGGGTATGCCTGGACTGGAACAAACCCAGCATCGATCTATATCTATCCCTTGGGGCCAAGGCTTTAAAAGAATGGACTATTTACAGGTTAGAAGGCAACGCATTGAAAACAGTGGCAGAAATTTAAAGGAGTGACCCATGGAATTATCTAATGTAGTTTTCGCTTTTTCCTTAACTCTCTTTGCGGGATTGTCCACAGGGATAGGTAGTGCCCTTTCACTTCTTACAAACAGAACCAATACTAAGTTCCTATCCATTGCTCTTGGTTTTTCGGCAGGTGTTATGATTTATGTTTCATTTATGGAAATATTAGTAAAGGCCAAAGAATCCTTAGTGGTTGTGTTAGGTGTAAAAGGCGGAAATTGGGCTACTGCAGGAGGCTTCTTCCTTGGAATACTGGTGATAGCCATCATAGATCGGGTGATTCCGGAAATGGAGAATCCCCACTCTGTACATACGGTTGAAGAGATGGACGGACAAAATGAGGAGCACCGGACAAAGTTGATGAGAATGGGTGTTTTCACGGCCTTAGCCATAGCCATACACAACTTTCCAGAAGGGCTTGCTACCTTTACTGCCGGATTGACAGATCCCAAGTTAGCAATCCCTATAGCCGTTGCCATAGCCATACATAATATACCTGAAGGCATAGCAGTTGCTGTACCTGTATTTTACGCCACCGGCAGCAGGAGAAAAGCCTTCCGGCTCTCCTTCCTATCCGGACTTGCTGAACCTGCAGGAGCCCTTCTGGGATATCTTCTTTTCCTCAGGTTCTTCAGCGATGCCATGTTCGGCATCATCTTCGCCTCAGTAGCAGGTATCATGGTGTTTATAAGCTTGGATGAACTCTTGCCTACGGCCAGAGAATATGGAGAGGATCATCTTTGTATATATGGGTTGGTCTGTGGAATGCTAGTGATGGCTTTAAGCCTATTACTTCTAAGCTAATTGGATTATATGGAAATCGGGAAGGAGGTAGGAGATTACTTCACTTCCAACCTTCCGAACATACCATTTCACACCCCCCTTCCCACCCCCGGAGGATCAAACCTTTCACCCTTTAGATTGCGCCCATGCCGGGGGCACAACGAGCAATGCCCGTGCTCACAATCTATGAAACACGGGCATTTCAATCAGGTTAAACCTATCATAGCTTATCTTCCTGCAATCTATTCTGCCTTTTCAAACTTTTCAAGCCTTCTCCTGCCTATTAGGGTAAAGAACATTCCTAACAGCGATAAACCCATCAAAATTCCCCAGATAAGCAATGGAGTAGTATCCCCTGTCCTGGGACTTAATCCTCCCAGCGGTATCCCGTTTTCATCCACATAAATGTATGATCCGTCAGGCTGCCTTTGCTTCTTATAGTTTCCGAGGGGGGTTCCATCTTCATCTATGAGTATAAACTCATCAGGGCTATCCGGTGAATTGGGATTCTTCACCTTTTCAATGGGGATCCTTGGTTTTTCCGACGCAACAGGTTTTTCAGGATCAGACGAATCCTCGGAATCTGTAGTGTCTTCCGAATCAGAAGGTTCTTCAGGATTTTCGGTATCTGTTGGGTCTTCTAATTCAGCAGGATCCTTGGGATCTGTGGGTGGTTTCCCTCCCCCACCTCCACCGGATTTGTTGTTATTTACAGTTACAATCACATCATTTTCCAAGGTTCCCGTTCCATTCGTATAGCTGACATTGTAACCCACCTTCGAATCATCATCCTCCACTACCTTATATCCCGTCCCAGTGGGCAGATATAATACATATTCCTCCTTATCCTTTAAATTTACGCTTATTCTTCCTGCTTCATCCGGGCTGACATCCCCTGAGTCCACAGTAATACCCGCCGCATTTTTCTTTAAGAACATCAAATCAGCAGTTGTCCCGTATTTCAATGTGAGTTCAATACATATGATAAAATTCTTCTCCCTGTCCTCATCATTTGCCTTGCTTCCGCCTACAACCTTTTTTACAGTTAATTTAGCCACATCTTCCGGCATTTTGTAATTTTTTATATTAATTGTTGCATTATCAGATACTAATTTATCATCTGCACTATATATTCTTGTGGTCATTCGCGGAGTACCCGTACCGGGGTTTTCTTTAACTACCACTTTATAGCCTTGTACCTCTATATAACCAGCAGGTGTTATTTCCACAAGTGTATAGGTGCCTGGCTCTATTCCCCTCATGATAAGCTTACCAGCATCATTTGTTTTACCTGTTTGCACTAAGCTTCCTTGAAGATTTCTTAGTTCAAATACTACATCTTTCATTGGAGAACTGTTTCCTTCGTACTTAGTGATCTCAACTCGTCCAAAATAGTTTGCCATAGCACTTGAATCGGCATCTTCAATTTTATAGCTTCCTTCCGAGCTCCCTCCTCCACCTGTCTTTCCAAATAGAGTTACTGTGTTTTTTACCGTACTCCCACTGTCCCCAACTATTTTAGTCTGATATGAGAAACGATATGCTTTGCCATTGTTGGATATGTGAAACCTCAAAACAAAGCTTTCCTTTTCTTCATCGTAAATGTAAGAGATATCCTCCGGTTCAACAACCGTCGCTTCGCCATCCGGGGTTATGGTCCCATCATTCCCAACCTGAAGGTTTTGACAAGAAATATATACTTCCCCGTCCTTCTCTATCAAAGGTTTCCCTTCCCCATCCAATCTAAGCTGCAATTCGCCCGGCAAAACATCCTCAAGATAAATCTGCTCAAGGGAAGATTCCTCAACCGGCCATATTATATTTGAAGGGTTGTAGTCTATTGTCCATTTTATAACTCCATTGGTCGGCCCTATTTTTGTTTTATCAAGTACCTTGTTTTTTAAAGTTACCTTTTGTTCCGAACCGTAATTCGTCTCCCTATCATTCCACTCAAGGTTTAACTTAGCATTATTGGTAAAGTCAACTCCTGAGTTGTTCTTACTGAAGAAATCTTCTTTCATTGCTTCATTAGGCCCTGCCCTAAACACTAAAACATATGCATTGTTGTCGAAATCAGCTTTATCAGTATCAAAAACAAAATCAATTCTTTGGCCATTCTCCCCCTGGGCATTTGAAATAATCGCGGATTCTATGATTCCCTCATCAAGAGGGTTATCATTGGCCTCACCGCCACTATATTTAAATATTTTATAACAATCCCCATCTGTTCCATTCAGAGGAAGGAACTCCCAATCCTTTGGTAAAGTGTCTGTAAGGGTTACCTTCAATCCCGATAGGGATAGCACACTCTCAATGTGGGCAAGGTCTATCTTGGCCATATCAACAACCAGGCGAAATACTACACTTTTATCATCATAATTGAAAATGGAACCCTTTTCGGAGCTATTCTTGTTCGCATTGACATAGGACTGGTTTCCCGTTCTGAAAGCCTGTGCTCCTTCTCTATTTAAAGCCTCTTTGACCAGCCATTTGTCGCTATACTTACCATTTGCAGATGCTGATGATAGGTAGCTTTCTCCATTGAACAAATGAACATAATTATAATAGGAAGACGGATTACCATTGAAAATCCTGGCTATATCCATCAACTGCGTCTTGAATTTGTAGCCATTTGTTCCGCTTTCGGCAAATCCGGAAACAACAAGCACGTCGGCAACTGCCACACCATCTTTTTTCAATTCAAAGACTTTGAAAGATAAGCCCGTTGTACCTTCCTCCATTTCCATCGATCCAGTAATCAATTTTTGATATACAGCTTGAGTAGCATTGGCGTTTTTAATTGCGGATAAAACCGCCTGGTTTTCAGCCTCCTCCCCCCCCTCAACAATAGCGCTGTTTATTTCGGCTTCAGTAAGCTCTTTTCCATATACCAATACATCATAGGCAATCGGATTTGTGACATTGTTTTGATCCTGTCTGTTTACATTAACTTTCCATGTAACTATGCCCTTTTCATCTCTACCGGTGTGAGATTTGCTAATCATATTTGTACCGATTCCAACACTCTTTGCGCTCCCGATTCCATTACCCGGGCCATCATCAAAATGAAGGGTTGCTTTGTTTGTAAATATTATTTCCTTTGTGAATATAGTGTCTGGATCCGGATAAGTGATAATTGTAAGGGTTTTTTCCGTATTTAATTCCCCCAAATAAATTTTATATTTAGCTCCTGAATCCGCTGTTTGAATCTCTATAACCTCATAGTACTGGGCACTATTAGAATCAACAGTTAACACAGTTTCCCCCAGCTTTAAAACCGCATCCAGCGTTCCATCCTCTTTTAACTTCAATCCGCCGGGGAATTCCTCCAATATATATGCATTTTTAAGGGTTTTCCCCCTGGGATCTACAGTAACTGTCCAGGTAATAGGCTTTTCTATATCGATCTTTCCATCGGAGTATACCTGTTGATTGACGGTTTTATCTATCCACTTATCCTCATCAGATCCGCCCACAGCAGTTGTTCCATCCTCAGCCTTAACCTCATTACCCTTTTTTAATTGTACCGTATTAGGAATCTCTATCTTACCATTTTGATAAAAGACCCCTTCATCGATCTTAGTTGTAAAAGTGATGGTTTTAGGTGTTTTATCGCCTTCTCCAAAGCTATATTTAAGAATATTATCTGAAAACTCCGGCTCCTTTTCCTCCCCATCAACATTAAATGAGCCTGTGACAAAAGCTCCCACATCAGTCAAACTATCCCAAAGGATATAACTCTCTAAATCAAGATTTGCATCGGGATTAGTTTTTGTGCTTCCATAAACTTTAACCTGCCACTTAATTTCCCCAGTATCAAAATTAATATCTTCGTCATCCTCGTCGCCCACCTTTACCACCGTTTTTTCAATCTTATATTCCGGGGGATACATTATTGTATATTCTTTATTAAAGATCGAGATTTTATATGTTATGCCATCCTCCGTTTCGCCCCCATCATAGTCATACCTCATACTGAAGCTAAAATCAGCTTTTACACCACCGGCTTCCTCATCTTCATAAATATTGTCCTCCTCATCACCCTTAAAAGTAATGCGAGCTTTAAGTGGAAAATTACCGCTTTCCTCATCATTTTTCAACGCCATCTTCGCAACTAATCTTCCATCCTTTGTTTTTGCATCCGGAACAGAAACAAGATTTATAAGTCTGAAGTTTTCCGAGAAGGTAATATCAACATAATCCCCGTCAGATATGTAATTCTGGCCATCAGGTGTATCGCCTTTAACGGGAATCTTATCTAAAAACACCTTTACAGCGATGTCCTTTTCTGGATCAAGGGGATTATTTTCATCCAACAAGCTCCCGTTTTGCCTTATTTCTACCCTTAGTTTTCCTTCCAGTGGCATTCCACTACTATCTAAGTAGTAGTCAGTCCAGTCATTCCCACCATCGGCAGAAACGGTTAAAGGAAAGCCTCCCCCCATGGTAAATAGCAGCGCAAAAGCCATCATCCACGCCACGATCTTTTTGTTCATCATCATATGCATAGCTATCCTCCTTTTTGCAATAAAAATAATCAACAGTATAATTATATCTGCACACTCTGAACAAAATCTGAATAATGTTGCGATAATAAAAAAATGATAACATGGGCACAATCCCATGTTATCAAGGGTTTAGAGGCTGTGTTCAATTGTTATTAACCGGTAGTTCTAAAAGAAATCCGATTGTGTGACTAAGTCACAATTCCCAAATATTCCACTAACAACTACCTGTATAGGCCAAATAAAGCTTTCGGTTAAGCCATGAAGGCCCTACACCCACCTCGGTTTTTAGAGTTGCCTCATAGCGAGCATAAAACTCTTTAAGACGATCCTTCTGCCCTTGTTGACCATGATAAGAAATAATCAAATTTGCCGTTTCTTCACTAAAAGGATCTAAGTCATGGAGAAAATCCAGGCAATCCTTCAATGGATCCCCATATCTTTTATCCTCTATGCGATTCTTGGCAAAAAAGGAAAGTAACCTTACCACTTCCTTCTTATACCTGTTTTGCTCATTTAGAGCCCAATGATAACCTTCCGCCATAAAATCCCCCTTGTGAATTTCCATAACCCTTTCCATGCTGTAGTCGTCAGTGAAGTTTTGTTTAAGGATCTGGTTTATTTCTTCATAATCACTTACAAGGGGAATATCCAACCGGTATCCTTCGTTGACATATGATATACCCTTTGGATAACCCGCTTTTTTTAGCACCTTTCTTATCTGATAAATTGTTGTGTGAAGAAGGGTAGTAGCCTGCTCCAGATTTTTATCATAAAAGACATCCTCTATGATCTCGGTCCTGCCAGCCCCTTCCCTACCCTTTATAAAGAGATATGCGAAAAGTTCTTTTGCTTTCTTTGTCCTCCAAACAAAAGGGTTTTCCTGATCCATGTGGACATGAAAACCGCCAAAGCTGCTAACTGAAACATGTGCTTCATCAGGTTTATCTGTCATGTCCTTATTTTGAAACTTTACCCTGAGCCTCTTTATGGTTTTATCCAACCGTTTTTCATGTATGGGTTTTAAGAGATAATCCATAGCCTGAATTTCAAAGGCTTCTATGGCATACTGGGAATAGGCGGTTACGAAGACTATTTCCATATCACCCTTCTTTTCCAAAAGCATATCCCCAACCTGAAGTCCATTTATCTCCCCCATTTCGATATCAAGGAAAACCACATTTACATCAAGCTTGTCTATCTCTGCCAAGGCGTGCATGGGATTGACATACCTTCCCACTACCTGTATATTTTCATAAGATGAAAGCATGATTTCTAATAGCTCAAGAGCTGATGGCTCATCATCAATTAATGCAATTCTCATTTTTTCTGGCCTCCGGTATTTTTACTACTATTCTGGTTCCCCTGCCTTCCTCGCTATCAATTGTCAACGAGTATCTTCTGTCGATGTCGATTTTTTTTATTACATTGGATAAACCAAGCCTTTCGCCGCTGCCCTTCATTATTTCCCTCTGTTTTTCAATAGTCATTCCGGGCCCGCTATCCTCAATCACTATGGATATTGTGTCGTCACCCGTCCTCTCGGCAGAAAGGGAAACTCTGACTCTATCTTCCACTGCAAGGCTATGATATACGGCATTTTCAACCAATGGTTGTAAAGTAAGAGGTTGAATCATTCCATCCAATTTCTCCTCTATTTTGTACTCAATAATTAGCCTGTCCCTGTATCTCATTTTTTCAATTTCCAAATATGCCGTTACTAACTCCAGCTCGTCATCAAGGGTTATAAGTCCCTCTTTTTTATATAAATCCATCTTCCCCCTCAAATATACAGATAAATTGTAGAGCGCTTTCCTTGTCCCCTCCGGGTCCTTGTAACTTAATCCAATTATTGTATTCAAGGTATTATATAAAAAATGGGGAGAAATCTGAGAATAGAAATACTGATACTCCTTCATCAGCCCCTGCTCAACAGCGGTTTTCATCATGAGAAGAGATTGAATTCTGGATATCAACTCATCTCCATCCGCAGGTTTTTGCAGAAAATCGTTGGCACCATACCGGAAGGACTTCATCATATCCATAACCCGCCCCGATGCTGTCAATACCAATATGGGCAGCTGGGACATGGAGTAATCTCGTCTTACCAATTTGCAAACCAACTCCCCCGACATATCCGGAAGCATAATATCCAATATCATCAAATCCACTACATGCCTATCCAGCAACGAGAACACCTGCTCACCTTTTCCCGCCTCAAGTACCTTGCACCCCATCCCCTCAACTAAATCCTTTAAAACCTTAATATTGGAAGGCTCATCATCTACTATCAGGACAGTATATTCCTGGTTGTTATAAGGCCCGTCCTCCTCCCTATACAAACCTTTAGGAAACACTTCCTCCCCCGCACCATCTGCATGCTCATTATCTCCTGCCTCATATAACGGCATGGTAAAGGCAAAGCATGACCCCTTTCCTATTTGAGATTCCACCCAAACACTTCCCCCATGAATTTCCACCAACCTTTTTACCACGGCAAGACCCATGCCGAAGCCATGGAACCTCTTTTCTTCATCATCCCCCTTGTATTGACTTTCAAACACGCTTTTAATATGTCTTTTCTCTATCCCCTTACCCGTATCCTCCACCTTTATTTCAGCCATCCCTTCTAAAACCGATGCTGACACCGTAATAGTTCCACAGGAGGTAAATTTAACGGCATTGTGCAACAGGTTGTATATAATCTGTTTGAATCTATCCGAATCAGCCTTTATGGGCGGGAAATCCTCTTCTATGCGGTTTATCATAACCACATCCACATCATCCTTGATTAACAGTTTCATTTCATCCATCAAGTTCTGAACTGCGTGAAAAGGATTAACAGGGCCTATCAGTATTTTAATCTCTCCCCTTTCTATTGACGATACATCCATCAGCTCATCAACCAGTCGGCTTAGCCGTTTACTTTCACTGTTTATAAAAATAAGATCTTCCAATTGCGAAGGATTCAATGAACCCTTTTTCCCCTCCATCATAAGTTTGCTCAGGTTTATCATAACATGAAGGGGCGTCCTGAGTTCATGGGAGGTTTTGGCCAGGAAATCATCTTTAATTCTATCATAGGCCACCATTTTTTCTGTGAGCTCCCTCAGACCTTGATGATTCAACCGAGCCTTATGATTCATCATAAGAGTTACCCCTAACAACATTGAGAAAATCAAAAATAAAGGTATATGCCCCATATCCAATTCAAAAAGCATTTTACACATTATGACAAGCCAATATGAAAACAGCGAGGCAGCCGTTATCAAAATGTACCCCTTAGAGTCGCCATAGGATTTTATATTTCTAAAAAGTATCCATATTATATATGTGTAACTTGCCATCAAAGCAATGGCAATTAAACTCTGGACAATCCCTATCGGAAGATAAATCTTTCTATTTATATCGTTGAAAACGAATACCAGCATTGAAAGCAGGGTGATGGAAAGAAAGTTAACAAAATTATTTTTAGTGACCATATCAAAAAAATGTTGTACAAATTTAAGAAAACAAAAGGTTATAAGCAACATCATTGCTATTTGAATCTTAACCCGGGTAAAGAACTGGTAATCAAATAACACCATGATCAACTGCTCGTTCATAGTGGACAGGTACACTGACATAAAAAAAGCAGACCCGGAAAAATAAAGGAGGTACTTTTCATTGCTGTCAAGAATCCATTGAAGAAAAGAGTATATGGCCAGAATTAAACAGGCAGAAATAGCAAAACCGTCAAGGGCCCTTTCCCTATTATTTTGCTTAACAAGCGTATCAACATTGCCAAATTTTATAGGCTTTAATATACCACCGGTTCTGTAATCGAAACTTGAAACATGTATGACCAATTCCATTTCCTTGTCAACACTCTCAGCAAAACCGATTTTGTAGCGACTCCCGGGCATATAACCGCTTTTATCCGGGGAAACTCTTCCGACACTTGCCACCTCTCTCCCATTCATGAATATTCGAGCTGATGTGCGTATGGTGGAAGTTTTTATCCCGTATTGCCTATCCTCAGGCACTTTTATAACCAATCGATAGGTACCAAAGGCGTTGGAAGATCCATGAGGATAGAACCCCTCACCCCAGTCTCCGGGCACGTATACGTATTTCCTGCCACTCCCCTCAGTGGAAAAAGAACTCTGGACAGGGTCAATGAAGATGTGGGGATAAAACTCCCACTTTCCATTTAGCTGGATGGGCTTTCTTGATTCCGGATTCCAGTTGGATAGGTCAAGTATTCCATTAGGAGTTATATTTTCCGCTTCCATATGGATATAGTTTATGCAAATCAACCCTACTACCGAAGCCATTATTATAATTGATGCCAGGATTATTGATGCA
Source organism: Anaerovoracaceae bacterium (assembly GCA_050953445.1). Taxonomy (GTDB): domain Bacteria; phylum Bacillota; class Clostridia; order Peptostreptococcales; family Anaerovoracaceae; genus JBMNMS01. Next base: position 87,638 of record JBMNMS010000002.1, on the reverse strand, counting down.
ATTCGTCTCATAAGGGTCTCCCAAAATAACCAACCGTTCAAAGATAGCATAGACCTATCTAATCATAACATCGACTAATAAAGGGATACAACATATTCCTATAATTGGCTTACTAAACCACCACCTTCCGCCTTTGACAAATACATAGCCTTATCAGCCCGTTTTATAGCCTCTATAAAGCTTTTATCACCATCTTCAAAATTGGTTGCCCCTATTGATATTCCTATCTGTATTTGTTCGCCTTCATCCCCTTCTAATTCCAATGATGACAGATTCTCCAATATTTTCTCAGCTAAAATAACTGTGTTTTCCTTGTTCAAACCCCGGAAGACTCCTACAAACTCATCTCCTCCCCATCTAAACAGTTCGTCCGAATCTCTAATCGTCTTATACACAGTTGAGACAAACTCCCTCAGGACTAAATCCCCTATATGGTGGCCATAGCGATCATTAATGCTTTTAAAATTATCGATATCAAACAACATAATGGCTACCTCTGTTTTCAATATGCCCGAATGAAATTCGATAAACAACTTTCCTAAATACTCTTCCCCAAATCTTCGACTCTTTGCATTGGTTAAGGTATCATATTGGAGGGCAGATTCCAATCGCTTTCTGCTACGTTTTAACCTCCATTGCTCCACAATGATTATTACCGCTATAAAAAACAGGACCATAGTTAATAAAAGCCCTAGGAACTTCAACGAATTGTGAAGGGATTCAGCTTTGCTTACCCCGTTAGTTTTCGATATATATCTCTCCATTTCATTGTTTTGTATCCCCATAGCTATAATCCAATCATATTCCTTGTATAGCTTAGCATAGGTCAGCTTTTCCGAAATTCTATCACTGTTTAGCTCTTTGAAATGGTAGGAAAAAAATAGCTCACCGTCCCTTTTTACACCCTCCAACTCGGTAAGATAAGGTAGATTTCCCTTTATATCAGCCATATCAGTGGAAAGAAACATTCCTTCCGTTTCCGGCAGGTTTGGATGTATTCGCCGAATTGCATAATTTTCCCCTCCATCATAATTTAAAACCTCATTGACCCAAATGTACGAATCATTACCAAAGCTAAGCCTTTTTATTTTTGTTGCTACCGCTTCCTTTATCTCATCATCGATGTATTCTTGGGATATGCCAAAGAGACAGGACTTGTCCCCGTGATGAAGGATCCTGTAATGGGATAGTGCCGGCTTAATATTCTCAATGGTAATGGAAATATCCTGTGAAAAAAGATCTGCTGAATCGTATAGCACTTTATTATCATTGTTCCAAATGAAAACGACCCACCTGGATGTTTCACCTTCTCTTAGTGTATCCATCCCCAGATCAGATTTAATTCCCGAAACGAATCCTCCGTCAAATTTTCTTTTACTGAACACCTCATAACGCTGGTCTATTGCCGATTTATAGTGATTCTTCATTCTATTCTGATCTGTTTCTAAATCCATAATAAGATTGTTGACAGTAGCTTTCAAAAAAATCTTCTTAATTTCAACGATGGAATCCCTGGTTTCTTCCTGATATATCTTACTCATCTGATCGTTTGATGAAATGAACAGGTAGCTGATAACAGCGCAAAGAAGAACAACCAACACCGCTGTTACCGTTCTGTGAAATCCTCCCCCTGCAATTAAAGGGTTTTGAAACAGGGTATCTCTGAATTTACAATACCCTCTGTTCCTCCCACCGCCATAATCCGACATATAAAAACTTTCCCTTCTATTAAACTCTTTTCTTTTCCTTTATTATACGGGCAAACAAAGCGGCAATGCCTGGGTCGAATTGTGTCCCTGCATTTTTTTCTATCTCTCCTATGGCCGCTTCCTCAGTCATAGCTTTCCTGTATATCCTATCCACCGTCATTGCATCATAGGCGTCGGCTATGGCTAAAACCCTTGGTACAATTGGTATTTCTTCCCCTTTGAGCCCCTTAGGATAGCCTGTTCCATCCCAACGTTCGTGATGATATAGAATGTATTCGGCGATATGCCTTAATTGAGGGGTTGTCATGGCTATTTTATGTCCTATTTCCGGATGCTTCTTCATAACCTCCCACTCTTCATTGCTTAGTTTCGTGGGTTTGTTCAGGATTCGATCATCGATACCAATTTTCCCAATATCATGAAGCTTAGAAAGCAATTGCAAATCGTCTAAATCTACCTGGGACAGCCCCATCTCCCTGCCCATAACCTGACACAGCTCTTCTAAACGCTGGCCGTGCTCCTCTGTTTCCTGGCTTTTGGCATATAAAGTTGCCATAATGGAGGATACGATAGCCGAGTGCGAGCTATTTTGATTAAGCAACTTGCGTCTGTTTAAATACTCTACCGCCGCCCTGAGCACATCCTTAATCGGCCAATCCTCCTTCATTTTTGTGCCATAACCGATGGAAATACTGACGGCGTAAAGGATATTCCTGCCGGATTTGTTATAGGCCTCTACAGCCCTTTTAATGCTCATCTTCAACTTATGAGCCTTTTTCTCATCCGTATTAGGAAGCAGGACTGTAAATTCCCCTCCTGCAGTCCTTCCTAAAACGGCACTCTCGTCCAAACAGCTTTGTATTAACAATGCCGTTGTCCTTATCAATTGATCTCCTTCCTCATAACCATAGGCATCATTAACCATACGAAGCCCATCTATATCGCAGATAGCTATGGTAAATGGCAGAAAATCAGATCGATCCATACGCTTCATCTCATCACCTATGTACTTTTGATTGTACAACCCGGTGATATAGTCACGATTTTTTAGGTCCTCAATCTGATGCTCCTTCCTTTTTTTATCCGTAATGTCGATCACAATGCCTTCTAAAGCATTAACCTCATTATCGTTGTCATAAATCCCATGTCCCTGCTCCATCACCCATTTGCTTTCTCCGGATTTGGTTATGATTTCATACTCACCTTTAAAACTTCCACGCTGCAATAACACATTCTCCCACTTTGATAGAACCGCCCCTCTGTAAGCAGGTGAAATAATTTCATTGTAGGAGATTGCATTATTCATAATGAGATCATTTTCTTCATATTCTGTCAGTTCCCTACAACCCTGAGATACATATTCCATGGTCCAATGGGAATCATTTTTGCAACGGTATACCATGCCCGGCAATTGCGAAAATATCGCTTCCTTATTCCTTTCACTCTCCACCAAATTTACGTGTTTGCGATGAATATAGAAGATCATAAGTATCAATATCAAAAGAAATGCTACAACCATGATGTCAGGAACCATCCGCTTCCAAAGCACCGATTGCCATCTGTCCACTGAAAAATTTAGTCCCAAAACAGCAATGACACCTTTATTGCGCTTATCGTAAATTGGAACATGCACACTGATACACTTTCCGCAAGGGGAATCTGCCGTATCGGATATCACGCTCTGCCCTGTATCAAAGGTCAAAACACTTAACCGACCAGCTCCCTCACAGATCCTCCCGGTCGGTTTTGATGCGTCAGGATAAGCTGCTGCCGAATCAGCAGCAACTTTGATTTCACCTTCCTGACGTTTAAGTATGTAGGCACAATAGACCAAGTCTGTTCTTTCAACAAATCGTGTCAGAGATTTCCCTACCGTGCTATCTACCTCCCTAACTTCCCCAACATCATGGGATAACAAGTCAGATACATCCTCGGTATTTATAAGCACTTCCACAGATTGAGCAAGTTGCAAAGCTTCTTCTTTTGCAATATTCTGATACTTGTTGTATGCAAGGAAAAGATAGAGTAGCCCGAGCACAATGGCAGCCGAAGTAATGATGACCAACATTAAAGCGGTATTTCTTTTCATGGTAGCCGCAACAATTTTCATACTATTTAGCTTGTCCCCAATCAATTATACATGTGTAAAGCCATCTTATTCCCATAGCTAACACCGGATTATATCATACAACAATTTTAGTATTTACCTAAATCAAGTTGGGAATCCGACAGGGATATTCTGTGATCCTCTTCCCCCAAGGTAATATTTTTTTGTTCAAACACAGGAGTAGATGTCCCCCCTAATATCTTAAACTTTTCAATCTCCATACGCAATGTGGCCGCCTGAGAAGACATTTCCTCACTGGTAGCCGAATTCTCTTCGGCGGTGGCTGCATTGGTCTGCACCACAGAAGAAATCTGAGAGAGCCCATCCTTAATCTGTTCTATTGCGGTAGTCTGTTCGGCGATTGATTTTTCTATTATTTCAAAACTGCCCGTCACTTCACCTGCACTTATACCTACCTCTGACAATATTTGTGCTGTCTGCCCTGTAATTTCCGACCCTCTTTCCACTGCCGTAACGGAGGATTGGATGAGTACTCCGGTTTCCCTGGCCGCCTCCGCCGATTTTACCGCAAGGCTTCTTACCTCGTCTGCCACCACTGCAAAACCCTTCCCTGCATTTCCTGCCCTGGCAGCCTCAATTGCCGCATTCAATGCCAGTATGTTGGTTTGGAAAGCTATATCCTCTATTACCTTGGTAATATTAGCAATCTGATTTGACGCAGAGCTGATATCAGTCATGGCCTGTGCAAGCTGTTCCATATGCTCATTCCCTGCATTGACATCAGTTCCCGCCTTATCAATGGACTTGCTTGCCTCCACAATAGCCGCTGCATTCTCCTCAGCCTGTTTAGCAATTGCCTCCACAGAAGCAGCCAATTCCTCCACAGAAGCAGCCTGTTCCGTAGAACCGGCCGCCAAAGCCTGGGCTCCGCTGGATACCTGATCGGATCCTGTGGACACTTGTTCCGCCGTTATATTGATCTGACCTATGGTATCACTGATCCTAGTGATCATCTTATACATGGCTTCCATTATGGGCATGTAATCCCCCACATAAAGATCCTGCACCTTGCTGCTTACAGTGAAATCTCCATTTGACATGGCATCCAGACCTTCACTTAAATCATTGATTATGGCTTTTAAGGTATCCGTCATGTTTCTGAAACGCTGAGCAAGAATTCCAATCTCGTCCTTTGTATCCGCATCCGCCTCCGCGCTTAAATCCCCTGCGGCAATCCTATCCGAAACCTCTACCAACTGTGTTAGCTTAACAGAAATGCTGCGGGAAATGTAAATTCCTATGGTGACAGCAAGAATTATCCCGGCCAATAGGATGATAACCATAAAAATCACAGCCATATTTGAGCTGGAAATATTATTATCGATTTCCGAATAGGCAAACTCTTTTTCGTAGGTAATTATGCTCTCTATTGCCTCATCTACATCAAGGGCAGCAGCACGGACAACCCCATCCTTTAAATCATGATAGGCATTCATTTTTTGCGAAGGATCCATTCCCATTGAGCTGATCAATTTATCCCGCTGGCTAATATACTCATCCATTCCAACTACCAGCCTATCGAGATGATTTAGGATATCCTTTATCTCATGGCTGTCATAGACTGATAAAATGTTTTGATATGTAGCAATACCTTCTTTCACTATCTTGTCGAAATTCTCGATTCTCTCCTGGTGAAAGCGTTTATCCTCTGAGGAATCAGCCAACACAAATCCATAAAGGTTCATCCTGTTTCTTTGGAAGGAGCTGCTGATATCCTCCAGCAAACCTATTACATCTACACTGTCTTTATAGGCAACCTTATAGGAGTTGTTTACCCGTTGCAGATTATAGATCCCTACCCCCCCAATTGCCCCTGCAATTATGACCACTATCAGGAAGCCCATCAAAATTCGAACCCCTATTTTCATGTCATTAAACCACTTCATCTTCTTTCCTCCCTTTGAACTATTATTAAAATACGATGATTCCCCAAAATTATTTGAGTTCATTCGCCGAATTCTATGTCGGAATAAACTATTTACCTAATATAAGCGGATTATCCTAATATAACGTGTGTATTCAAAGTCAATATCAGTAATTAAATGTAAGAACAAACCTTTCTCAACTACTGCTGTATTTTTATGTCGATACTACATCGACAGTCAATTTTCATTCTACTCTCAATAAATTCAAAAATCAAGATGTCTTGATAAAAAAATGCAGCTTCTTCATGCTTTTTAGGAAATAATAGAAAAAACCCTCCTTATTTGCATAAGAAGGGCCGTAACAGAGGACGAGATGCCTTAACCAACGGGAGCCGGTGCCTTAACTACCACAATTTCCAAAATTTCATCGTTGGAATTGCCAGCTGTCATCTTTGTATTATTGGGAATCTTGAGCATGGTTCCTTTTTCGTATTCTCTAACCCCCTGCTCACCCAGCGCTATGGAGAGTCTTCCTCTCAAAACCGTCATATATACGTTGGAATTGGTGTAATGCTCCGGGGTGGAATCTCCCTTACCAAATACCATGTGCAAATAATGAAGATTTTCATCAAAAAGAATTCTTTCTATAGTCTTTTCATCAGTCTGTGCCAATTTATATACCTTTTCAATCATTTTTCTTCCTCCTCCTCAATCAAGAATCCTACCGTCGGTTGATATAGTTACTATATTCCACGGAATAAACTTCCCACTGGCCTGCAGTGCACGTTTTACCGCACTTTCCAATCCGCCGCAACAAGGCACTTCCATCCTTACCACTGTAACGCTTTTAATGTCATTATTTTTAATTATAGCTGTCAGCTTATCGGCATAATCCCCTTCGTCAAGTTTGGGGCAACCTATAAGGGTTATTTTGTTTCGCATAAACTGATTGTGGAAATCCCCATGTGCGAAAGCTGCACAATCCGCCGCAATTAAAAGGTTTGCATCCTTAAAATAGGGGGCGTTAACAGGTATTAGCTTAATTTGAACCGGCCATTGAGCCAGCTTACTGGTCACATCCCCCCTCCCGGTCGGGGTAATTTCACAACCCCCCTCCCTGTTAAACATCTTCGACTGCGTCCCCGAGCACCCACAGGGTAATTCTTCCCCCTGCATGTTTAAAATATTCTCTATTTCCATTTTTCTCTTATTCTTTAAAACAGCTTCTTCATCAAAAGGGGCAGCTTCTCTTTCCTCAAAGCTTATAGCATCGGTGGGACACACCGGCAGACAATCACCAAGACCATCACAATAATCATCCCGCAATAGCTTTGCCACCCCATCGACCATTCCTATAGCGCCCTCATGACAGGCATCTACACAAAGACCACATCCATTACATTTTTCTTCATCAATTTTTATTATTTTTCTAATCATTTTATTTCCCCACAATCTTATATTAATAATTGATATGTTTTTCCCTGTGAATTAATAATAGCATTTAAGAATGATGTTTTCCGTTGTAAATACAACCAATATCCCTTGCTTATTTTTTTCTTTATGGTACAATAGTTGCGTTGAAGATAAAAGAACCAATTACTTGCAGCCTTTATCCATGGGAACGGCATACCGCTAAAAAGGTTCTTTTAAACATTAAATTCTGTATAGTATGCGAGGAGGTATATAATGAACACGTTAAAGGTAGAAATAAGGGACCCTAAGTCTAAAGCCAAGCAATTAAGACGAGCCGGTATTATTCCCTGCAACATCTTCGGACCGGAGTTAGAGGAATCAATCGCAATACAGGTTCCAAAAAGGGAAGTTCTGTTCCTTTTAAGAAAAAGTTCCGTTGGAAGCACTGTATCATTAGATGTGAATGGCAAGAAAATCCTGACCCTGGTCAAGGAAATCGCAAAAAATGAGCTGAAGGACGAGGTGGAGCATATCAGTTTCCACGCCCTCAGCAAGAATAGAAAGGTCAACAACACCGCACCAATAGTATTACTTAATAAAGATAGAATCCGTGGTTACGTATCCCAGGCCTTGTTTGAGATACCTTATACAGCATTACCTGCAGACCTTATCGATACCGTTGTAATAGATTTGGAAAACCGCCAGCCGGGAACCCGCATTACAGTTGCAGACTTAGAAATCTACTCGGACGAAACCATAGAACTGCTCGTCGACCCCGACACCATGATATTGAACATCACAGAACCCGCAACTATGGCAGAGGAAGAAACAGCGGAGGACGGTGCAGAAGAGGAAGCTGCAGCCAGCGACAAAGGGGAAGAATAAAAATTCAGATGAAAATCAAAAGCGGAATACATGATATTTCGCTTTCTTTATTCCCATAAAGTTTTGATTACATTACCGATTTAATTTTCCTCCCTTACTTGCTTTTCAACCTCCTTTTACGGAAATCCTACTCTTTGGTTACACTTACGCCTTCCCTCTTCCCAAGCAATAAGGCTATTGAAACATTTTATTCGATTGTGCATCATCTTTAATGTTACTATTGACAATAATCGATAATTACTATACATTTGTTATAAGTAGTTATTTTATTTATCATTTTTTTGGTGGATGTATTATATTTACGTCAGCCGCATTATTATTATTGTTCGGGGCCCATACCCTATTGAAACAAAAAAGAGTGAGGTAGTTACTATGAAATCAATCAGGCTTAAACTTTTACTGGCATTCACTGCAATAGTCCTTGCCTTAAATGTAGGTGTAGGTTTCTTTACAATCAGCGCCGTCAGCAAGCAACAGATCCGGGACACCCATAGCCACCTGAAGGATATGGCTGTTCAGGAAGCCAAATACGTTAAATCCCTGATAGACCAGGACCTGAGTTACGTTGGGGTTTTAGCACAAAATCCAATTATAACCAACCCGGAGGTATCTCTGGATGCACAGATTGCCTTCTTTGAGAAGGAGGCTGAGCGGGCAGGTTTCGTCCAATTTGGCTATGCCGATAGAAATGGCAAGGCCATCATTCTAAATAGTACCCGGGCCAGCAACGACATATCAGATAGAGAATTTTTCAAGACGGCTCTGGGGGGTACGCCAGCATCCTCCGACGTTTTGTTCAGCAACTTAGACGACCAGCCCGTCATAGTATTTGCCTCCCCCGTATATCGCAACGGCCAGATTTCAGGAGTTCTATATGGCCGCAAAGACGGTCTTATGCTCTGCGACATAGTTCGCAAACTGCAATACAAGGAGACCGGATATGCCTATATGATCAACAACATAGGTAATACAGTAGGTCATAGAAACGAGGAATTGGTTTTAATACAGGATAACGACATCGAAAATATGAAGACCGATCCGGCTCTCGTGGGACTTGGCGAGCTTACCAAGCAAATGACATCAGGAAATGTTTCAAGCGGCGAATATACATACAATGGAGTGACAAAGATTGCCGGGTACTCTCCTATTGAAGGTTCCCCCTGGATAGTAATCTTCGGTGTAGAAAAAGCAGAAATATTACGCGATGTAAACAAATTGGCCAATCTGCTCATAGCGATAGTTGTTACGGCGCTTCTTATTGGCATAGCACTTATGTTTGTAATCAGCACCGGTATCGCAAGACCCATCAAACGTGTTACCCAGGCAGCCAAGGAGATTGCCGACGGAAACTTCGATGTTACACTTCAGGTTACATCTAAAGATGAAATTGGCCAACTGGCTCAGGCGTTTAATTTGACCTTGGATAGACTGGTCAATTACAGAGACTATATCAATGAAATGTCAGCCTCCCTGGCACAGATTGCACAAGGTGATTTGAGGGTATCCCTTAAGATGGAATATGTGGGTCAATTCCGAAAGCTGAAGGATAGCTTAGAAGCTTTGACAGAAAGCCTAAGCTCCACCCTTTCACAGATTCAAAATGCCTCAGACCAGGTAAAGGTAGGGGCAGACCAGGTAGCCAGTGGTGCTCAAGCTATGTCCCAGGGTGCCACGGAGCAGGCCAGTTCTATACAACAACTATCGGCCTCAATTGCAGAAGTTACCGAACAGGTCAAGCAAAATGCGGATAATGCTAAGGAGGTACGCCTTAAAGCTGAGGAGGCTGGGAAGGAATTGAAAGAAAGTGATGCCCAAATGCAGGATATGATAGCCGCAATGGCACAGATTACCGAGAAGGCTTCCGAAATCTCTAAGATTATCAAAATTATTGACGATATAGCCTTCCAGACTAATATTCTTGCATTAAATGCCGCAGTAGAGGCTGCAAGGGCAGGTGCTGCCGGAAAAGGCTTCGCTGTTGTAGCAGATGAGGTTAGAAACCTTGCAGCCAAATCTGCGGAAGCGGCCAGAAACACTTCCGACCTTATCGAGCAAACCATAGATTCGGTTAACAGCGGCTCCTCCATAGCCGATCGTACAGCGCAGTCACTGACAAAGAGTGCAGAACAGACCATGGCTACCGTCTCATTAATAGATCGCATAACAGATGCGTCTCAGGATCAGGCTACAGCCATCGTGCAGATAAACCAGGGTGTGGAACAGATTTCAACTGTCGTACAGACAAATGCTGCTACGGTAGAGGAAAGTGCAGCAGCAAGCGAAGAATTATCCGGCCAGGCAGATCTGCTTAGAGAATTGGTATCTGAATTCACCCTAAGCGATTCCGGAGCCAACAGACTCTCTTATGACTATGACTCGGATATTGAAATGGATATGCTTCCCCCATCCAAATACTAAAATCAGGCTAAAATACCCCGAAATGCAATATGCATTCCCGGGGTATTTTTTTAGCCTTACAGGCTTTTTTTCTTATTGGATTCATTCGGACATAGGTTCATAAAAATCTATGGATGGCCTCTCTTTCATCATTTGAATAAACAGCTCTACAATTTCCGGATCAAATTGTGTCCCCCCATTTCTCTCCAGCTCCCTTAATGCATTCTCCATGGTCAACGCCTTACGATAAACCCTGTCCTCCGTCATAGCATCATAAGCATCTGCCACCGATAGAATCCTGGAGATCAAAGGAATATCGGTACCAGACAACCCTGAAGGATAACCGGAGCCATCCCAGCGTTCGTGGTGTGAAAGTATATATTCTGCAATATGTTCAAGCTGGGGCGTTGATATGGCAATGTTATAACCTATTTCCGGATGCCGCTTCATCTCCTCCCATTCCTCAAAGGTCAGTCTGTCCGGCTTGTTTAAAATACTATCATCGATGCCGATTTTGCCTATGTCATGTATCTTGGAAAGCAACTGCAAATCATCCAGACTTTTTTGATCCAGGCCTAACCTTTCGCCTATCATTTGACAGAACCGGCCTAAACGCTGACCGTGCTCCTCAGTTTCCTGACTTTTTGCATATAATGTAGCCATGATGGAAGACACAATGGCCGAATGCAAACTGTTTTGATTGAGCAATTTTTTGCTTCTTAAATATTCCTCAGCTGTCTTTATAGTTTCTTCTATGCACTGCCCTTCTGCGTATTTCGTACTATGTCCGATTGACAGGCTGATCTTATACAGGGCATCCTTCTCTGCCCGATTAAATCCATCTACCGCCTCCTGTATTTCATTCACAAGTTGCTTCGCCCCTTCATTATCGGTATGTGGTAAAAACAATACAAATTCACCGCCACTAATCCGACCTACAACGTCATACATCCGGCGGCAGCTTTGAATTAGATTGGCAGTTTTTATCACTAACCTATCGCCTTCAACATGACCATATGCACCGTTTATCATGCGCAATCCGTCTATATCGCAAATAACTACTGACAGCGGCCAGTGTTCCGGGGTATCCAGCCTTTTCTTCTCCATATCTATCCGGCTGCGATTATAAAGGCCCGTCAGGAAATCATGGTCTTTTAAATAGGCAATCTGATGCTCCTTTCGTTTCTGTTCCGAGATATCCAGTATAATCCCTTCCAGAGCCTTTATGCTCCCATCATCTTCATAGACACCCTGCCCTAACTCCATAACCCATTTGCGCTGGCCAAACCTGGTCACAATTTCATATTCATGGCTGTAACTCTTTTTTTGGTGCAATGTTCTTACCCAATCATCCCAAATCATATCCCGGTATTCAGGTGAAATGATCTGATTAAAGGAAACAACACTATTTTCTATCAAATCATTTGGGGCATAACCGGTCAATGCCTCACAACCATCCGAAACGAATTCCATAGTCCAATCCCTGTCATTCTTACATCGATAAGCCATACCTGGAAGGTGGGATATAAGCACGGATTTGCTTCGTTCGCTTTCCTTTAAAGCCTCTTCCCAGTGCTTCCGCGCTGAAATATCCTCCAACAAACAAAGATACATGGACCCGTAAAGGGGACTGCCGGAAAAATCCGATATCTTAACATTAGTCCACACGGTTTGACCATCTGGTTTAATCAATCTTTTTTCCAGAGAATATGTGTCTATCTCGCCTTTAACAAATTGTTCAAAAAGGGGCAGTTCCAGATCCAGATCCTCCGAATGTGAAAATTCAGGCCACGTTATATCTGCCAAATCCCTTATACCCCTTCCAAGAATAGTTTCCGCCATGGGATTTATGCTCACATATTTCGCTTTCGTATTACTATTCTTACTTCCCTGTAAAATTATTCCTATAGGAGCCTGTTGGAAAATGTTTCGATACAGTGCCTCCTGAAAGGCAAGTTCTTCGTTTTTCCTCCAAAGATATGTTAGAGTGATAATGAGTATAATCATGGAAATCACCACAATCATATCAAGACTCATACGCCTCCAGATGTTGGTTCTCCAGTCCTTTGCGGAGTAACTCAAACCAAAGATAGCGATGATCTCTCCGTTTCCTGCATCCTGTATGGGCACAAGGGCTCTGATCCATACTCCGTTTTTATTCTCAATAGGCTTTGTTAACGTGCTATATGTACTTTCAAAGGGAATCCAGTCCGAATCCTCTAACTCCTCCATGAAATTATCCAGCGAATAATATATTGGCGCTTCATCGGTGTTGGAGTCGACTAAAACCACAATTTCCCCATCCCGATTCCCAAGCAGGTAGGCATAATGTATAAGCTGTGCTTTTTCCACCAGCTTGATCAGTTTGTTTTTAACCATGATATATTGTAAAGACTCATTATTTCTGTCTATATGCGATAGATCTTTAATATGGTTGGTAGTCAATAAGGTTCCCAGAGATTCTGCCGATTTAATTGCTTCCCCTTGGAACATGCCCTGATACCTATTCCATTCCATTGCAAGATAGGCCCCACCTAAGATAACGGCCAGTAAAATGATAACAATAATACTGATCTTCCTTTTGGATTGTAGTCTGACTCCTGCAATGTCGGAGAGTTTAACCTCTTCTACTTCCACTTACCCTCACCACCTTTTAAAAATATCGATAAAAAAACCGTACAGTCCAAAAATTAGTTATGTACGGCACCTAATTTCACCGCTCTTATTATAGCATGATTTTTGGGATCTGTATCTATATTTTTTGCGATATAGAAGACTATTTGTCGAATTTATCCCTGCATGCTTTGCATCTCTTCTTTGCCTTCGGTTAAACTTACGATTTAATTAATTTGTTTTTTTTGTAATTATACTCAATTATTACTCACATTTGCAATGCTATATGATAGTATTTAATAAGTAGAATTTTGTCGAATGAAAACATCAAAACCCCATCCCCGTAACCGGACATACTAAGGAGGCATGCCCCATGACCAGAGAAAAACTAAAGAAGGTGGATATAAAGTCTTTTCTAATACCATTTGCCATCCTATTTCTTGTGTTTGCCCTGGTCACATCTTTTAATATAAAAAGCCATATTGACAAAACCTATGACTCTATTGAAGAATATTCTCTCAGCTTGGTAGACAGCTATATTAGAAGGATCCATAACTCGAGGGCTGCAACAGAAATTATCGCAGTAATGGTGGATGAAAAACTGCTGCTAATAGGTGAGATTCTACTGCAAGCAAGTGATGGTGTTGATTCCGGAGGCTTGAATCAGGTGGCGGAAAAGTATTCCGTTGACGAAATCAATTTATATAATCAAAGAGGAATAATCATTAAAAGCACGGAAGCAAATCACATTGGATGGAAGGCGTATGAAAGCCACCCCGTGCAACACCTTTTAGCAAGCGATCAGACTACATCCACTGAAGAGATCCGCGTCAACTCCGTATCTGGAATGCTTACCAAATACGCATATGTAAAAAGCAAAGATGGGAGTATCGTGCAAATAGGGATTTCATCGGAACGAATTGACAAATTTCTACAAGCCTTCAGCGTCGAAAAGCTTATCGAAGACTTTATTGAAAACAGATTCATTGAAAACATCTTCTTTACAGATACTGATTATAATCTAATTGCCAGCGGAACGGCGGAATACGCAGGAGTGTCCTTCGATGATGAGGACATTCATAATCACTTTATGTCTGATACACCTAAAATAGGGAAGGGCTTTATGAATAATGGCCTGCTGCATGTCTGTGCCCCCGTATTTTACGACGGCGAAAAGCTTGGCACTCTTACCGTTGTCTGGTCATCCAAAATTATTACCACCGATATTAATCGCCTTATTGTAGAAAATGTTTTGAGATTCTTTATCATCTCTTTGATTTTATCAGGTGTTTTATTCTACGCATATCGCAAAAGGAAATTTAGCGTTAAAATGGCCTTTTATGACGGGCTGACCGGTCTTCCAAACGATAATTATTTGAAATGGTTTCTACCCTCAAAAATCAAGGACTGCAATCATGGCAAAACTGCAATCATGCTGTTAAACCTGTCAAATTTCAACCTGATTAATCATACCCACGGTTACGAATATGGGGATAAGGTCTTACAGCAAACGGTTAAAATCTACTCAGATCACATTCCCCCCAAAGGCAAGCTCTTCCGGCTGGATGCCGACAAGTTTGTAATGGTTGTAGAACAATATGGCGAAATTACAGAGCTTGAGAACCTTTCAAAACAAATACTGAAGGACTACAGAAGCCCGGAAAAAAATACACTAAAGCATGAGTATCTAAATTTGAAGATTTCAATCTATGAGCTTTACGATCCCGATTTTTCCGTTGGACGTGTTCTTCACGATGCCTCTCTTGCTATAAGCACTTTAAAAAAAGAAGAATCAAAAGATTTCATTGTATTTACCCATGACATGAGGGATGCCTTGATACGTGAGGAAGCCATCGAAAAGGCCCTACTTTCTGTTATCGAGGGAAAATGCAAAGACTGTATTCAACTGCACTATCAGCCCCTTTTTTGTGCAAAAACATCTGATATTATTGGCTTTGAGGCTCTGGCCAGATTGACTGTTCACAATATTGGCCAGATACAACCTGCTGAATTCATCGATATTGCCGAAAGGCGTAATTTAATCTTCCCATTGGGAGGTGTGATTCTCAATAAGGCCTTTAACTTCTTAGAACGCCTGCATGCGGAAGGCTACACCAATACCTTTATAGCAGTCAACATCTCGGGGCTCCAATTGTTGCGGGAAGGATTTATTGATACCGTAAAGTCCCTTACAGATACATCCCCCAAGTATTATGGAAATTTAGTCTTTGAAATAACGGAATCAGCCCTGATCGAAAATCTGGAAATAGCAAAAATGAATTTAAAACTATTGAGAGAGCTTGGAATCTCAATAGCCCTGGATGACTTTGGAACCGGTTATTCTTCATTATCCGAACTGCGAAATATGGACGTAGACATATTAAAAATCGATCACACCTTCATCGATAAAATCAGTCAGAATGGCCCCCTTATAACTCAGGATATCATCACCATGGCACATCGGCTAGGACTAAGGACTGTAGCAGAAGAAGTTGAAACGGAGCCCCAAATGGATTATCTGATAGAGCATGGTTGCGATATAATCCAGGGATTCCATATAAGTAAGCCCCTACCTGAAAAAGATGCAATAGATTTTTTAAAGCAGCGGACCCAAAAGGTTTAGAAATCATTTAAAATATAGCTATTCCAAAAAAACAAAGAACTTCTGCAAAGAAAAATGGATACCAGAACCTTCAATCTCATGGTATCCATCTTTGACTTTCGATATGGTGCGGGTGACAGGACTCGAACCTGCACATCTTGCGACACAAGAACCTAAATCTTGCGTGTCTGCCAGTTCCACCACACCCGCAGATAATCAAAAACCCAACCGCTGTTTCTTCTCCAACGGTCAGGCTTTCGGAAGATTGGTGACCCCACCGGGACTCGAACCCGGGTTACCGCCGTGAAAGGGCGGTGTCTTAACCGCTTGACCATGGGGCCATTTTGAAAGAAAGCGCTACAAGCGTAGTGCTTCCTTTCAATCGAATTGGCAAGGACCTATTCTCCCAGGCAGCTTCCCGCCAAGTACCGTCGGCGCTAGAGAGCTTAACTTCTGTGTTCGGGATGGGAACAGGTGTATCCTCTCTGCTATACTCACCAAATATCTTTGAAGGTAAAACCCTCAAAACTGAACAATGTAATTCTTTGAAAACCAATGGTCAAGCGTTCGACCTATTAGTATCGGTCAGCTACATACATTACTGCACTTCCACCTCCGACCTATCAACGTGGTAGTCTCCCACGGGTCTTATCAGTTAAACTGAAGGAAATCTATTCTTGTGGGGGGCTTCGCACTTAGATGCTTTCAGCGCTTATCCCGGCCATACTTAGCTACCCAGCGGTGCCCTTGGCAGGACAACTGGTACACCAGAGGTATGTCCACCCCGGTCCTCTCGTACTAGGGGCAGCTCCACTCAAATTTCCAACGCCCACAGCGGATAGGGACCGAACTGTCTCACGACGTTCTGAACCCAGCTCGCGTACCTCTTTAATGGGCGAACAGCCCAACCCTTGGGACCTTCTTCAGCCCCAGGATGAGACGAGCCGACATCGAGGTGCCAAACACCCCCGTCGATGTGGACTCTTGGGGGGTATCAGCCTGTTATCCCCGGGGTAGCTTTTATCCGTTGAGCGATGGCCCTTCCACTCGGAACCACCGGATCACTAAGCCCGACTTTCGTCCCTGCTCGACTTGTTGGTCTCGCAGTCAAGCTCCCTTCTGCCTTTACACTCTTCGCGCGATTTCCGTCCGCGCTGAGGGAACCTTTGGGCGCCTCCGTTACTCTTTAGGAGGCGACCGCCCCAGTCAAACTGCCCGTCAGACACTGTCCTCACACCGGATAACGGTGCTAAGTTAGAACTTCAGCGTTACAAGAGTGGTATCCCAACGGTGACTCCACCAAAACTGGCGTCCTGGTCTCTTAGTCTCCCACCTATCCTGTACATGCAACGTCGAAGTCCAATATCAAACTGCAGTAAAGCTCCACGGGGTCTTTCCGTCCTGCTGCGGGTAACCGGCATCTTTACCGGTACTACAATTTCACCGAGTCTATTGTTGAGACAGTGCCCAGATCGTTACGCCTTTCGTGCGGGTCGGAACTTACCCGACAAGGAATTTCGCTACCTTAGGACCGTTATAGTTACGGCCGCCGTTTACTGGGGCTTAAGTTCTGTGCTTCGGTTGCCCTGACACTTCCCCTTAACCTTCCAGCACCGGGCAGGCGTCAGCCCCTATACGTCAGCTTTCGCTTTTGCAGAGACCTGTGTTTTTGCTAAACAGTCGCCTGGGCCTTTTCACTGCGGCCTGCTTGCGCAGGCTCCCCTTCTCCCGAAGTTACGGGGTTATTTTGCCGAGTTCCTTAACAATAGTTCTCTCGCTCGCCTTAGGATTCTCTCCTCATCTACCTGTGTCGGTTTGCGGTACGGGCACCTACGGTCTCGCTAGCGGCTTTTCTTGACAGTGTGAAATCAGCTGCTTCGGTACTTATATTTCCCTCCCCGTAACGCCTCAGAATTGACAATGCGGATTTGCCTACACTGTCTCCCTTGACGCTTGGTCGCACTCAACCAACGGTGCGATCAGCCTATCCTCCTGTGTCCCCACTTCACTCAAACGACTTTCGGTGGTACTGGAATCTCAACCAGTTGTCCATCGCCTACGGCCTTTGCCCTGGGCTTAGGTCCCGACTTACCCTGAGCGGACGAACCTTCCTCAGGAATCCTTAGATTTTCGGCGGGCAGGATTCTCACCTGCCTCTCGCTACTCATGCCAACATTCTCTCTCGTATGCAGTCCACAAGACTTTACAATCATGCTTCTGCCCGCATACGATGCTCCTCTACCAACCATCCTTTCGGATGATTCCAAAGCTTCGGTGGTAAGTTTCAGCCCCGTTTATCTTCGGCGCAGAGCCACTCGACTAGTGAGCTATTACGCACTCTTTAAATGAGTGGCTGCTTCTAAGCCAACATCCTAGTTGTCTATGCAGCTCCACATCCTTTTCCACTTAACTTACACTTGGGGACCTTAGCTGTTGGTCTGGGTTGTTTCCCTCTCGACTATGAAACTTATCTCACATAGTCTGACTCCCAAAAATCAATACTGCGGCATTCGGAGTTTGATAGTTTTCGGTAACCGGTGAAGGCCCCTAGAACATTCAGTGCTCTACCTCCGCGTATCTATTTTGAGGCTAGCCCTAAAGCTATTTCGAGGAGAACCAGCTATATCCGGGTTCGATTGGAATTTCACCGCTATCCACACGTCATCCCAACCTTTTTCAACAGATATGGGTTCGGTCCTTCATACCCTTTTACGGATACTTCAACCTGCACATGGATAGGTCACCCGGTTTCGGGTCTACAGCATGCAACTATGGCGCCCTATTAAGACTCGCTTTCGCTTCGGCTCCGTTGCTGAACAACTTAACCTTGCTACACACCATAACTCGTTGGCCCGTTCTACAAAAAGTACGAGGTCACTTGCGCTCCCTCTGCTTGTAAGCATAAGGTTTCAGGTTCTTTTTCACTCCCCTCACGGGGTTCTTTTCACCTTTCCCTCACGGTACTATTCTCTATCGGTCACTAGGGAGTATTTAGGCTTGGGGGGTGGGCCCCCCGGCTTCAAACCGGGTTTCACGTGTCCGGTCCTACTCTGGTGCCATCTTACAAATTGTTCATTTCGACTACGGGCCTTTTACCCTCTGCGGAATGACTTTCCAGTCAGCTTCGTCTATGAACGCATTGCGTTTTTGATGGTCCACAACCCCGGTACCAAAGGTACCGGTTTGGCCTCTTTCCCGTTCGCTCGCCGCTACTTAGGAAATCGATGTTTCTTTCTCTTCCTCCGGGTACTTAGATGTTTCAGTTCCCCGGGTTACCCTCGCTGCAGCTATGAATTCACTGCAGGATACCTACGCATTACCGTAGGTGAGTTCCCTCATTCGGAAATCTGCGGATTAACGGTTATTTGCACCTGCCCGCAGCTTATCGCAGCTTGTCACGTCCTTCTTCGGCTCCTAGTGCCAAGGCATCCGCCTTATGCTCTTCTTCGCTTGACCTTTTCAGTCTTTCGACTGTTTATCAGCTTTCGTCTGCCTAGCGTAGCAGACTTCTTTGTTTCGTTAAGAAACTTAGTGATTTTCTGGTTTTCTCGGTTTACATTGAAAATTGTAGTTATCCCGTCGCTAAGAAAGACTATTTCTTAGTTTGGTTTAACTCGATTCGTTTTCGTTGTAAATTTTTATTACATTATTCAGTTTTCAAGGTTCCTAACTTCTTTGGCCTGCGGCCGTATACATAAAAAATGTATGGTGGTGGGCTTGGGGGGACTCGAACCTCCGACCTCGCGCTTATCAGGCGCGCGCTCTAACCACCTGAGCTACAAGCCCCTATGCTTGTTCATCCCCTATGTTGTGAAACACAGAAAAATAAAACTCATAGTGCAGAAAGAGTAATATCCTAGAAAGGAGGTGATCCAGCCGCACCTTCCGATACGGCTACCTTGTTACGACTTCACCCCAGTCATTGAGTTCGCCTTAGGCAACCTATTTCTTAGCCGACTTCGGGCGCCCCCAACTTCCATGGTGTGACGGGCGGTGTGTACAAGACCCGGGAACGCATTCACCGCGACATTCTGATTCGCGATTACTAGCAACTCCGACTTCATGTAGGCGAGTTGCAGCCTACAATCCGAACTGGGGCCGGTTTTAGAGTTTTGCTCCACCTCACGATTTTGCTTCTCTCTGTACCGACCATTGTAGCACGTGTGTAGCCCAGAACATAAGGGGCATGATGATTTGACGTCGTCCCCACCTTCCTCCGAGTTATCCCCGGCGGTCTCATTAGAGTGCCCAACTTAATGATGGCAACTAATGACAAGGGTTGCGCTCGTTGCGGGACTTAACCCAACATCTCACGACACGAGCTGACGACAACCATGCACCACCTGTCACCTCTGCCCCGAAGGGAAGACCGCGTTACCGGTCGGTCAGAGGGATGTCAAGCCCTGGTAAGGTTCTTCGCGTTGCTTCGAATTAAACCACATGCTCCGCTGCTTGTGCGGGTCCCCGTCAATTCCTTTGAGTTTCATACTTGCGTACGTACTCCCCAGGCGGAGCACTTAATGCGTTAACTGCGGCACCGAAGCCTTGCGGCCCCGACACCTAGTGCTCATCGTTTACGGCGTGGACTACCAGGGTATCTAATCCTGTTTGCTCCCCACGCTTTCGTGCCTCAGCGTCAGTTATGGTCCAGAAAGCCGCCTTCGCCACTGGTGTTCCTCCTAATATCTACGCATTTCACCGCTACACTAGGAATTCCGCTTTCCTCTCCCACACTCAAGTCTCCCAGTTCGCAAGGCTTACAATGGTTGAGCCACTGCCTTTCACCCCACGCTTAAGAAACCACCTACGCACTCTTTACGCCCAATAATTCCGGATAACGCTCGCCCCCTACGTATTACCGCGGCTGCTGGCACGTAGTTAGCCGGGGCTTCCTCCAAGGGTACCGTCATTTGTTTCTTCCCCAAGGACAGAGCTTTACGACCCAAAGGCCTTCTTCGCTCACGCGGCGTTGCTGCATCAGGCTTTCGCCCATTGTGCAATATTCCCCACTGCTGCCTCCCGTAGGAGTTTGGACCGTGTCTCAGTTCCAATGTGGCCGATTACCCTCTCAGGTCGGCTACTGATCGTCGCCTTGGTGAGCCGTTACCTCACCAACCAGCTAATCAGACGCAGGCCCATCCTACACCGATAAATCTTTGGCCACTTACCCATGAGGGTATTTGGCTTTATGAGGTATTAATCACCGTTTCCAGTGGCTATCCCTCAGTATAGGGCAGGTTGCCTACGCGTTACTCACCCGTCCGCCGCTTTCCCCAACTTCATTCTACCGAAGCTTCATTCCGTTGGTTCACGCTCGACTTGCATGTGTTAGGCACGCCGCCAGCGTTCATCCTGAGCCAGGATCAAACTCTAAATTAAAATTGTATTAAAAGGCTTGCGCCATTTAACCTTGCTCATGGATCAAACGCGTTGCGTTTGTTTTCCTTATTATTTGTTTTGTGCTTGGAATTAACGAGTAGCATAATCTCTTGATCATGGTACTTGTTTCTTTACTCAATTTCTGCACTATGCAGTTTTCAAGGTTCTTCCCGAAGCTTTCTTCGGGGGCCTTAGTCAGGCTTCCCTCCTAAGGCGCGTATATTATACTACCTCAACCGCGACTCTTTGTCAACCTCTTTTTTTTACTTTATTGTCGCTTTTTTTACATCTTTTTTTGCCTAATAGGTCGGGGGCTTCCCACCCTCAGTTGTGGCAGCTCATTTAGAATAGCAAACCTTCTTCTCCTTGTCAACAGCTTTTTTGAAAAAAAACGGCGATTAAAAAAAGTCTGTTAAGAATACCGGGTGATAGCTTTCCATGCCTGTGGACTTCTCTATAACCCTGCTCAAAATGTTGACTTTTAGTGAGTCACTGTTGTAAAATAGACAAAATTCAGGACTTTATCATTAAATCTTGTATTCTAAACAATACATATTATAAGGAGGAATTATTATGGGTAGAAAAATCCCTATGTGGCAGGTCTTTGTGTCCATCATCACATTGCTCGTGCTTCTATTTTATGAAATTGTACTGGCAGGGGATGAAGAAGGCCACATCGCCCTTGTTGTTGCTGCTGGTGTAGCGGTTATCTTTGCCTCTATCAATGGCTGGAAATGGGCTTATATCGAGAAGGGCATTATCAATTCTATTTCCCGTTCCATGCAGGCCATGTTAATCCTGATGACCGTCGGCATGATGATTGGCTCCTGGATAGCAGGGGGAGTGGTTCCATCAATGATATATTACGGTCTTAAAATTCTCAGTCCGGGAATTTTCCTTTTTGCCTCCTGCCTGCTCTGCAGTGTAGTCTCCCTGGCTACAGGCAGCTCGTGGAGCACCGCCGGAACAATAGGCGTAGCCCTCATTGGGGTAGGGATGGGGCTGGACATAAACCCTGCCATGACTGCGGGCGCAGTAGTATCCGGTGCATACTTCGGTGATAAGATGTCCCCTCTCTCAGATACCACTAATTTAGCACCTGCTGTTGCGGGATCAAACCTCTTCGATCATATACGCCATATGATATGGACGGTCACCCCTTCCCTGATAGTTGCATTGGCAGTATACCTCTTTCTGGGTTTCGGCCGCGGAGGGAACTTTGAAGCTGACCAGGTCACCACGATGTTGGATGCTATCAAGGAAGAATTTTTAATTTCTCCCCTGTTATTAATCCCTCCACTATTCGTCATAGTTGCTGTTGCTTTTAGGCTTCCGGCGCTACCCAGCCTCTTAGGCGGCGCACTCTTGGGATTGGTATGCACTGTTTTTCAGCCTAACAGCACCGGTTGGCTCACCTGGGCATCAACCTTAAACTACGGTTACGAATCCATTAATGCAAATGGAGATATAGCGGACCTCCTTACGGGAGGCGGGATGCAAAGCATGATGTGGACTATCTCCCTGATTATCTGCGCAATGGTTTTTGGTGGGGTTATGGATGCCACAGACCAACTGAAAACCCTGGCAGAAGCCCTGCTGAATCTGGTCAAGGGCAGAGGCTCCCTTGTATTAACCACGGTCATTTCATGCATCTTCGTAAACATAGTAGCCTGTGATCAATATCTTGCCATAATACTTCCCGGAAGAATGTACAAGCAAGCCTTTGAGGATAGAAGGCTAAAAGCTAAGAATCTCTCCCGGTGTCTGGAGGATTCCGGAACGGTGACCTCCAACCTTGTGCCTTGGAACACCTGCGGTGCCACCATGACAGGATTCTTGGGTGTAAAACAATGGGGACCGGGGGGATATGGCCCCTTCGCGGTTCTGTCCTGGTTTAATCCCATAGTTTCTATCTTCTACGGTTACACTGGTATATCCATGGAAATGATGACAGAAGAAGAATATGAAAAGGTTCTTGAACAAAGAGAATTAGATAGGGAGTTAGCTTTAAAAGCTATGGAATAAGTTAGAGTTAATCAATAAGGGGAGGCGTAAATCCGGGCCTGTGTGTTTTCATCGCTGGCAGAATGGTATGAAGAAACAATACCATGATGGGTACGTCTCCTTTTTTATCCCTAATAATATTCCTAAATTCTTATGGCTCTTCCCAGGCTAAACAAATAAATATACATTTCGGATACCCTGATGTTTTGAATCCTTTCCAAGGCCTCCCTATAAATATTTAATTGAGGTTCATAAATTTCCACAAGATTCTCTATAGCTTCCACCTTATCGATAATGAAATTAGACTTATAATCCAAAAGAACGTATTCGTCCTCCCTCCCTTTGAAATAGCAGTCAATAGTCCCCTGCACCAAGATAGGCTCGCCCTTCCGCTCCATCTTAAGGTTAAAGGAGACTTCGCGATAAACCTCATCACTTTCAATGGCCCGCCGCCCCAAATCCGACAGAAAGAAATTCCTGATAAGGGTAAGATCCACAGCCCTTGCCTCTGTCTCCGTAAGGATTTCTCCCTTCACCAAATCATTTACGAATTCTTCGATGGCGGACACTTTTTTAGCATGATCCGTAAAGGGAATATGCTCCATTATCCTGTGTAATATAGTCCCCTTTTCAGCACCGGTTAGTTTTGTTTTCACGTTGGTAAATCCGGGAACAGATAAAGTCCCTCTGTTCCTATGAAATACCTTCGATCTTTCCTTGTTGTATTCTTCTATCAACCTGGTAACGCTGAACTTGGACTTTGTTTCAACCGCATCCATGTGTGGATATTTCCACTGTAACCTACCATTTATTTCATCCAAACCCTCGTTATCAAAGATGGGGAATCCCTCCTCCAATGCCTTAAGAACCACTTTGTCCTTATCCTTTTTCCCTTCCATCCATTCAGATAGTTCAACTATGTCGTGTCTTTTAATTGTCAATCCTTCTTTCCCTTTAAGAGAAGGAAGCAGAAAATCCATATAGGAATTCCCTCTGCCATCACCCGGATCTTTATATTCAGCTCCTTCCCACTCACTGTCGAAATCACTCAGGGTCCCCAAAAGTACCATCCTGTCCATTGCCCTTGTCATAGCAACATAAAGAACCCTGATTTCCTCAGCCAGATTCTCCCCCTCCTTTTCAGTATCGATAATATTCTTTATTATGGTAGGCCTAAAAAATCGTCTTTCCTTATCCACCCGGGGCAATGCGAAGCCTAAATCCTTATGCAGGCTGACACCTTTGCTTTTTTTATCCCTATTAAACCTTCTATTCAAGTTTCCTATGAGAACAAATGGAAATTCCAGACCCTTGCTCTTATGTATGGTCATTATTCTGACTACGTCATCGCTCTCTGAGCACATTTTTACCTGGGGCGTCGCCACTTTAAGCCTTTTAAGAGTCTCTACGTAATTAATGAAACCAAACAGTCCCCGATCCTGCCCCTTTCTATAAGCGGAAGCTTTCTCCACAAGCATCCTCAGATTAGCCTGCCTCAGAATTCCCCCCGGAACAGCTCCGATATAGTGATAATATCCTGTTTCCATAAGCAGTTTCCAGAGCAATTCCTCCAAAGGATAATATGCCTTCCATTCCCGCCAAAGGCCAACTTCACCTAAAGCTTTTTTGCATTTTTCAGCAAGATCGTCTTCCCCCTTTGCACAAAGGGCAAAGGCCTCTTCGAAAGAACCTTCTTTTTTAACCACCCTTATTTCAGCCAAATCCTGCAAGGAGAAATTAAATATGGGGGAGCGCAACACGCTCAACAGAGGGATATCCTGTTTTCTGTTATCTATTATTTTTAACAAATTTAAAAAAACCGAAATCTCCAACGTGTCAAAAAAATCATCTCCCACATCTAGATAAGCCGGGATTCCCGCCTGTGATAGAGCATCCGCATAGGCCTGACCCGCACCGGAAGCACTTCTAAGCAATATGACCATATCCTTCTTCTGTAGTGGCCTAACAATCTGCCGTTTGGTATCATAAAATGGCTTGCCTAAATTCTGACTTAAAATCTTAGCTGCAGCCGCGGCTTCAATTTCAATTTTTTTCATCTCCTTAATTTCATCCATCAATTGGTCGCCAGACTCTGAATGCTCATTTTTATCCTTGCTTTCAACGATGTGCAGGGATACCGGCCTCTCCATCCCCTGAGGGTAGCTTAATCCCTGGTATAAAGCCGCATCCTCGTCATAAGCTATACCAGCAGTAGAAAGGTTCATAATACACCTGAAGATCCAGTTAATAGTTTCAATTATTGTTCCCTTGCTTCTAAAATTCCGATTCAAATCCAATTTCTTGTTGGGAGCAAAAGGCTGTGAATTCTTATACGCTTCATACCTGTCGATGAATATTTGCGGCTCTGCCAACCTGAATTTATAAATACTTTGTTTTACATCACCCACCATAAATAGATTGGATTCCCTGCATATCTTCCCTATTAAAGCCTCCTGAACAAGATTGCTATCCTGATATTCATCTATGAAAATATAGCGGTATTTCCTTTTACATTCCTCCGCTGCCATCGGAAGATTTAGAATTTTTAGGGCATAATGCTCCACATCGGAAAAATCCACTAAGCCCTTGCTGTTCTTCTGCTTCATATATTCTTTATCAAATTCCTCTGTTAAGTTGCAAAGGGTTTCAGCAGATTCCTGTGTCATCCTCATTTCCTGCAGCTGTTGATTAAGTGTGCCCCAGCAATACTTCAATTTTATCCTCTTAATTGCATCCTTTGCTTCCCCCCTTAAAAAGGAAATCTTCCCCTTTATAATCTCATACTGGGCCTTTTCATCCTTGGTGGCAGAAAAACGGCTGAACTCAACACTATTTATCGCCTCAACACCGAAGTCAAAGGATTTTTCAAAGGCACAGCTCGTCTCCCGCAGCATCAAAAGATCATCTTCTGCCTTTTTCCCCAACTGGGAAAGCCCGGCTACGGAAAGAAGATCTACCACCTTTTTCGCCTTAAATATGGCATGGGACATTTCCCTGTTTATTTGTTTCATAAGACTTCTATAGACATTTGATTCAACAAAATCAACCTCTTCCATTAGCAAATTATCCACCTGTTCTTTCAGCCACGAAAAGGGTTGGGGTAGACTGCGTATGAATTCATGGGTGTTTAAAATCATTTCCTTTACCGCTCCATCACTCCTGCTCCCGGCATAGCCGTTTAGAAATCTCAAAAACGACTGATCTTCCTCCCTGTACTTCCGGGAAAAAAGCTCCTCCATCGCCTTTCCCTTCAATATCCACTGTCTCGCCTCATCACATATTTTAAAATTTGGCTCTATGCCTATGAGATGAAAATATCTCTTTATTAGGTTTAAAGCAAAGGCATGGAATGTGCTAATAGATGCCTTGTGAATGGAAGCAAGCTGATCCCTTAAAAACCTGGCCTCATCTACGCCTTCCCTTCCTCTTACATCAGCCTCTGTAATCGCCTTGGATATTGCTCCAACAATCTTTTCCTTCATTTCGCCTGCTGCCGCATTAGTGAAGGTAACCACAAGGATTTCATCCACAGGTACCTTTTCCTCGATTAAAAGGCTTTTTATGCGTTCTACTAAAACAGCCGTCTTCCCCGAACCTGCCGCCGCTGACACCAGTATATTGCTATCCCTTAGCGTAATGGCTTCCTTTTGCTCCTGGGTCCAATTCATTTCGCACCTCCCTTGCCTACAATTATATCAAATATTATTTTAATTGCATTCCTATATATTTTTTTATATGCTTTTGGTATAATCATGTATCGAAGGAGATTTGACATGAACACGATATTAATGATATTAGACGGTTTCGGATATTCGGAAGAAACCTATGGGAATGCAATAGCACAGGCATATACACCTACCCTGGATCATCTCTTCAATACATACCCAAGCACTCTAATAAAGGCATCCGGGCTGGCGGTAGGCCTTCCCCAGGGGCAGATGGGCAATTCCGAAGTAGGCCACCTGAACATCGGGGCAGGCCGCGTTGTCTATCAGGAGCTGACAAGAATCAGTTCTGAAATAGAAAGCAAAGATTTCTTCAAAAATCCCGCTCTTAACGAGGGAATGGATTTGGCAAAATCAAATGATAAGGCTCTCCATATTATGGGGCTTCTTTCCGACGGCGGTGTTCATAGCCATATAAATCACGTCTATCCATTAATATATATGGCCAAAATGAAAGGTCTTACAAAGGTATATGTCCATGCCTTTTTGGATGGCCGCGATGTTCCTCCCAGGTGCGCTCAAACCTATCTCAGTCAGCTGGAAGCATATCTTTTGAAATCCGGCCTGGGACGTATCGGCATGATTTCCGGGCGCTATTATGCAATGGACAGGGATAATCGCTGGGAAAGAGTGAAAAAAGCCTATGAAGCTCTAACCCTGGGAAAGGGTGAAAAGGCTCCTACCGCCCTGGATGGCCTATATGCCGCCTATGACAGGGGCGAAGATGATGAATTCGTATCGCCAACAATTGTATCAAATGAAAACAATCCCTTTGTCCCGATATCCGATGGGGATACTGTAATAATGTTCAATTTTAGACCGGACAGGGCAAGAGAAATAACGAGGAGTTTTGTGGACGAGGCATTTAATGGTTTTGTAAGAACGAAGCCTCTTAAAAGCCTTTGCTACATCTGCATGACCCAATACGATGCGGAAATGCCCAATGTACTGGTTGCATATCCCCCCCAATCACTGAAAAACACTTTGGGTGAATATCTGGCTGGTCTTGGCCTAAGGCAGCTCAGGATTGCCGAAACGGAAAAATATGCTCATGTAACCTTTTTCTTTAACGGTGGCATGGAGGCTCCAAACAATGGGGAAGATCGTATACTAATCCCCTCCCCTAAAGTGGCCACATATGACTTACAGCCTGAAATGAGCGCATATCAGGTTACCGATAGCGTTATTGAGCAGATTCAAAAAGAAAAATACCACTTCATAATATTAAACTATGCCAATCCGGACATGGTGGGACATACCGGTTCTATGAAGGCAACCATCACCGCCATAGAAGTTCTTGATAAATGTATTGCCAGAGTTTTAGAAGCTGTTATGGCCCATGGGGGGCAGATGCTCATAACATCAGATCACGGCAATGCTGATACAATGCTAACCCCCCAGGGAGATCCGATTACGGCACACTCTACAAATTGCGTTCCCTTAATAGCCATAAGCCATAAACCTATTGAGCTTGCAGAAAACGGGGTGTTAGCTGACATTGTCCCCACCCTTTTGGATCTTGCCGGAATGGAAAAACCCCTGGAGATGACCGGACACTCGCTGATTAAAGGAGATAACTTATGACAATCAAAAAATTTAATCATAAGATAAGTACTGATCTTCAAAAATATCGTCAAATTCATGCGGCCCATGGCGAACTTTTGAAATTAATCTCATTTATCCCGGGATGTGTAATATGCTGCGATGCAAACACAAACACCACGTTAAATTATTACAATCAGGGTTTTTTAGATATGTTCGGGTATAGCTCGGAAGATATTAAGAAAAAATTTAACAATCAGTATAGAAAACTTATTTACCAGGAGGATCTTCCCTCTTTTGATGGCGCAATAAGAAATCAATTAAATGACGGCGGGATCTTTGATCAAATATACCGAGTAGTATGTAAGGACGGTTCCCTCCTTTGGGTTCACGATCGAGGCAACATAGTGCAAAAGGAGGATGGAACATCTTTACTTTATTGTATGCTTATGAATATAAGTCATCAAAAAAATATCGAGAAGGAATTAACTCTCACATTGGAAAGATATCGCATAGTCATGGAGCAAACTTCCGATGTAGTCTTTGAATGGGATCTGCGAACCGACACCTTCGAATGCTCTAAAAATTGGCATGACATCTTTGCCTACCCTCCCCCCGGCGAAAATTTTAAAAAGGTTATATTTGACTATCCCTATCTTCATGCCGATGACAGAAACGATTTTTTAAACTTTATGCTTGAGTCGGTTTACGATCATACCTGCGTTACCTCAGATTTCCGCTTTTTGCGGGATGAAAAAGATTTTATATGGTGCAGAATCAGATGCACTCTGCAAAGGGACAGCAACGATAATATAATTAAGGTAATTGGAGTTTTACGAGATATAAATGAGGAAAAGCACCATCTCATGCTCCTTCATGAACGTGCTTCCAGAGATAGCCTGACCAATCTATACCATAAAAGCGCCACTAAAACCCTTATAGAGGATGCGCTGCAAAGCCTCAAGGATGACTATCTAAGCGCCATGCTGCTGATAGATATAGATAATTTCAAAGATATTAATGACAACTTCGGGCATCCAGTAGGGGATGAGGTTTTAGAGGATATCGCAACCTTTCTTAAAGGAATGATCCGAAGTGGAGATATTTTAGGCCGCATAGGGGGAGATGAATTCATAGTGCTGCTGAGGGATGTAAATGATCTTTCCGCTGTATCACAAAAAAGCAAAACGATTTTGAAAGTGTTTTCATCCTATGAAAACAGAAAGCTGAAAGGATTTTGCCTTTCCTGCAGCATAGGGATTTCAATGGCACCTTCAGATGGAACTACATTTGCCCAACTCTATACCAAAGCCGATATAGCGCTTTATCAGGCAAAAAAGAAAGGGAAGAATCTTTTTGCATTCTACTCCCCCCAATCCTAATCTAATTATTTGTAATCATCTCCATTGATCATTATTACCTTAGTCCCATCAGGTGTGTGGGGCGTAGGCTGAATTCCCCGGGCCGGATATCCTATTAACACGGTAATCCCCAATTCAAAGCCATCGGGGAATTTTATTTTCTTTTTAAACTCCGGTCCCTTTTCTCCCGAAAAAGTTTTCGCCGCAAGACCACATATTACACTTCCAAGGCCCAGGGATGTGGCGGCCAGGGCAATATTTTCAGCCAATATGCCACAATCGATGAGTTCATATCCCATATTTTTTTCAACAGGTATGACCAACATTACGGGAGCATTATAATACATCCTGCCCCCCCTTTCCATAATGCGTTCATATCCGCTTTTATCGCCCATCAGCGACAGCTCCTTCATACCTTCCTCATCCATTTCCCGTATGAGATTCCGGTCTTTTACCACTATAATCCGCCAAGGCTGCCGATTCATGGCACTGGGAGCCTGCAAGCCCGCCTCCACTATGGCATTTACCTGCTCCTCAGAAGGCATCTCATCGGAAAAAGAGCGACAGGAGTAACGTTGTGCAATTGTCCTTAAAGTTTCATTCATCTTACCACCTCAAACAATATACTCTACGAATTGAATCTTAAGCCCGTTAGGATCCCTTATAAAAAAGAACTTTACATTGGGGGTAGGTTGGATTATGCCTCCCTCCGAATCGTACCCTTTTTCCGCTACATATTTAAAGGTTTTTTCCAGGGCTTCCACTTCAAAACCCAGGGAAATGTCTTTGCCTAAATCGACGTTTTCACATTTATCATCCTTTATTAACTCAATCTCTGTTTTGCCCTTGCCATCTCCAAGGAAAACTATTTCCACCCCAGGGCCACCGGGGAATCTTCTTGTTACCTCCAATCCCACTATCTCCTGATAGAATCTCAGTGACTCCTCTATATTCCTAACATAAATTGTTACATGTCCAAACATCCTGTTACCTCCTTTTTCTTATTTATTTGGCAATACCATATGTTTTATTTACATCCTGTACAAAGATAATTCCATTACCGGGCTTATCTATTTCCAGGCTTTCCCGAATAGAAGACGTGATGGCATCCACACTGGCTCTTTCCGATAATATAATCACTATTTCCTTTTCCGGCTCTATTTCAATAGCAAAAACCTTCCTCCTTTCGTGAACCCCCGAACCTCTTGCGTTGACTATGGTTCCTCCCTTGGATCCTCCCCGAACCGCAGCGTCAATAACATCCTCTCCCCTTCCCCTGTCAACTATTACCGTGATAATCTGATACATTATTTCCTCCGCCCCTCTTTCCTCATTTCCTTTCCCACAGGCAATATTTTTTGTTCCTGAAATGCCACAGATTGAAGTAGTGAAAACAATTCCCCTATTAGCTTTATGAAATTCAAAGATTCTATTCAGCTCACCTATTGCCTCATAAGCCGTCTTTCGATCCGCCGCCATATAAACGACTTCCCTCCTTATATCATAAAAGCCTATGCCGCTATTCTTAGTGCCTAAACCAAGGGCGACAGTTCCTCCTGATATGCCACATCTTTTAGCTGCTTTAAGTATTTTACTGCCTAACCCATAATTTACAATAGCACAAATTAATTCAACATCTATTCCCTCAGATTTGCTGCTCATGCTCCCCAACTCCCTCCTTTTTGGAGTTAATTTTAAAAATTATACCCAGAACCTGTAATGCGATAATCGGAGTCATTACCACTACTGCCACCGCCCCGAACCCGTCTATAAGAACATTAGCCCCCTCCGTTGCTTCCGCCACCCCTTGTGCAAAGGCCAATATGAAGGTGGCCGTCATAGGTCCCGAGGCCACCGCCCCGGAATCGAACGCCATTCCGACAAATAGCTTAGGTACATGGTAGCTCATCACTATGGCAATTATATATCCGGGCAACAAATAATGCCACAACTGTATGGACGGAACAAGGATCTTGATAATATAAAGGGTTACAGCTATAGCCACCCCAAGTGCCAAAGTTACCATAACCACTCTTCTTTTTACGTATCCACTAGTTACATCCTCTATTTGGTGGGTTAATACGTAGACCGCCGGCTCTGCTAAAATAATGACCATACCCAGCACAAAACCAAAGGATATGACATATAAGGGGCTATTTAATGATGCCAACTCGTATCCTACGGTGGTTCCCACTTCCATAAATCCTGCATTTACACCTACAAGAAAGAATATTAATCCGATAAAAGTAAAAAGGAAGCCAAAAAGTATTCTTCTAACTTCTGCACGATATAGCTTTAAAGAGATTTTTTGAAACATGAAGAAGATGATTATCATAGGAGATAATGCCGTTAGGACCTCCCCGGTAACTAGGGGAAGTATTTGTATAAAGGGGCCTAAAACCGTATCCGATAATGTGCCATCTCCCTCCAGGGCCCCTGTTATTTCCCCGGTTTTTGAGATGATACTCATCAACATCACCGTAATAATTGCTCCTGTAGATGCTACCGCAAGTAGTCCAAAGCTGTCCTCCTCTGAAGATTTACTATCCTTTTTCAATTTGGATGCCCCTATGGCAAGAGCTAATACGAATGGAACGGTTAAGGCACCTGTAACAGAACCGGATGCATCGAAGGATATGGCAAGAAACTCCGATGAAACAAAAAAAGCTAAAATAAGTATGATTCCATATAGAACCGTAAGCATTTTATGAAGCGGGAAATTGTATACGATTCTCGTCAACCCTCCCGCCAGCATAATCGCTACCCCAAGGGCAACTATAACCACTATGCTGCTTTTGGGGATTAATCCGGCCGTTACTCCATCAACTTGCCCTGCCAGGATATGGAGAATTGGCTCCGCTACGGAAATAAAAAAACCCAACATAATACCCGAAAAAATTACTACTGTTATCTTGTTTGGCTTAATTATTGCCGATCCCATGGCGTACCCGATAGGAGTGATGCCAATATCCACCCCGAACAAAAAAATTGTGAGCCCTATAATTATAATTACTGCCCCTATAATGAATCTAACCATTAACACCGCTTCCATTGGTATCAAGGTAAAATTGAGTATTAATACGATAAGGGTGATGGGTATTACCGAATACAGCACCTCCACAATTTTTGATACGATTACATTCAATCAGCCACCTTCCTTTCGTTAAACCATCAGCAATAATATTAATCCCACCCCCATGATTATAACATAGGAGTGGGATATTTTAGCTGCTTTTTTGCACCTAATTTCAACCCATGAATAGCTTGATATCGTCTTCAACAGTTCCTATTCCGGCTATACCAAACTTCTCAACCAGTACTTTGGCCACATTAGGTGAAAGGAATCCGGGAAGGGTGGGGCCAAGATGAATATTCTTCACCCCAAGATATAGCAGTGCAAGCAGAACTATTACAGCTTTTTGCTCGTACCAGGCGATATTGTAGGCTATGGGAAGATCGTTAATATCATCTAACCCGAACACCTCTTTAAGCTTCAATGCTATTACCGCAAGGGAGTAGGAATCGTTACACTGACCAGCATCTAACACTCTTGGAATTCCACCTATATCGCCTAAATTTAGCTTATTGTACCGATATTTGGCGCAGCCGGCAGTAAGAATAACCGTGTCTTTCGGCAATTTTTCCGCAAATTCAGTATAATATGCCCTGGATTTCATTCTTCCATCACAGCCGGCCATCACAAAGAACTTTTTGATAGCCCCATCCTTAACTGCTGATACAACCTTGTCGGCAAGAGCCAATACCTGATTATGTGCGAAGCCACCAACTAAAGTTCCCGTTTCAATCTCTTTAGGCGCCGGCAGTGTTTTGGCATGGGCAATAATCTCTGAAAAATCCTTTTTTCCTTTTTCATCAGCTTCAATATGCTTACACTGGGGGAAGCCTGCTGAACCGGTTGTATAGATTCGCTTACGTATATCTTCACTTCTTGGCGGCACTATGCAGTTTGTCGTAAACAAAATCGGACCATTAAAGGATTCAAATTCTTCAACCTGCTTCCACCAGGCATTACCATAATTGCCCACAAAGTTATCATACTTCTTAAATGCGGGATAATAGTGTGCAGGAAGCATTTCGCTATGGGTGTATACATCTACCCCTGTGCCTTTGGTCTGCTCTAAAAGTTGCTCTAAATCCGTTAAATCATGTCCCGATATGAGGATTGCCGGATTCTTTCTAACTCCGATGTTTACAGATGTGATCTCCGGATTTCCATATTTTGAGGTATTTGCCTCATCCAGCAATGCCATTACCTTAACACCATGTTCGCCTGTTTTTAATGTCAATGCAATCAGGTCATCGGCAGAAAGGCTATCATCCAATGTAGCCGCAAGAGCCTCATATATGAAAGCATATATTTCCGGGTTTTCCTTACCTATGTTCAGTGCATGTTCAGCATAAGCCGCCATACCCTTCAATCCATAGGTTATCATTTCCCGTAAAGAGCGGATATCCTCATTTTCCGTTTCCAGGATCCCCACCTTGGCTGCCTTTTCTGCCATAGCAGCAGATCCATCGACAGCAAAAGTTGCAGCATCGTGAAGTCCATCAATGTTCTTGTCCTTCTTCAAAGACTCCCGATAATCTATCATCTTCTTAATCTGAGCCTCTATCGCCTCATCGTCAAAATTGGCATTGGTTATGGTCATAAATAAACTGCTTAACACCTGACCATTTATTTCACCTAAATCCTCTACTTTGATATTGCCCTTTCGTACCACATCGGCAACACCTTTTACCGCATAAATCAGCAAGTCCTGCAGGTTGGATACATCCTCCTTTTTTCCGCAGACACCGGTAACTGTGCAGCCGGTACCCTTAGCAGTTTCCTGACATTGATAACAAAACATACCCATTAGCGTTTCCTCCTTTGAATTCTAATAAAAAAATATTTAAGTCATCATTATTTGTTCTGCTCTTGCAGCGTCTTAATTGTAACACAAATTTTTGGATAATTACTGTTGTAATAACAACATTTTTGCTTTTTTTATTATTTTCCGTTTTTTTGTGACATGGTCACTGTTGAAAAATTAATAAAAGGTTATCATAACCACGTAAGCTAAAAAAACTTAAACCGAAAGGAGATATTATCATGGCAGCATTAAATATTACAAAGGAAAATTTCGAGAAAGAGGTAATACAGTCTGATAAGCCGGTACTTTTAGATTTCTGGGCAGCTTGGTGCGGCCCCTGTCAAATGCTTTCACCGGTAATAGATGAATTGGCCTCGGAGGTGAAAAACGCTAAGATTTGTAAAGTGAATGTAGATGAACAACCGGAATTGGCTAGGCAGTTCCAGGTTATGAGCATTCCCACACTGGTTCTGATGAAAGACGGCAAGGTAGAAGGTAAAAATATGGGCGTCCAATCTAAAAAAGCTATTATGGATATGTTTAACCTATAAACTCAGTTTTAACCACAGGTAGTGAAGGAGAAAAAGCCAATGAAGAAGATTCTTATCATCGGTGGAGTAGCAGGAGGTGCTACATGCGCCGCAAGACTTAGAAGACTTGATGAAAAAGCGGAAATAATTCTATTTGAAAGAGGTGAATATATTTCTTACGCAAATTGCGGATTGCCATACTACATTGGCGATGTTATCAAGTCACGGGATTCTCTGCTCGTGCAAACCCCTGAGGGAATGAGAAAAAAATATGGGGTTGACGTAAGAACGAAGAATGAAGTTGTCAAAATAAACCGGAACGAAAAGACCGTTACCGTAATGGACTTGAATGGAGGTAAAACCTATGATGAGTCCTATGACACATTGGTGATTTCAACAGGCTCTACCCCAATACGCCCCCCTATACCGGGTATAGAATCCCCAAGGATTAAAACCCTCTGGACCATACCGGACACCGACAGCATCTACGAGGTCCTTCGGGAAGAAAATATTAAGAGTGCCGTAGTTGTGGGAGGTGGATTTATCGGCCTTGAAATGGCGGAAAATCTACGCCATGCCGGCCTAAATGTTTCTTTGGTGGAAGCCTTGGATCAGGTAATGGCCCCATTGGATTTTGAAATGGCACAACTCCTTCACGAAAACATCATACAAAATGGCGTCAAGCTTTATCTTGGCGATGGAGTTCGCTCCTTTGAAGATAAGGAGGATTCCATCACCCTCACTTTAAACAGTGGAAAAAGCATATCCACAGAATTGATAATTCTCTCCATAGGCATCCGCCCCAACAGTCAGCTGGCCAAGGATGCCGGCCTGGAGATCAACGATAGAGGTGGGATCATAACCGATGATTCGCAAAGGACCATCGATCCAAATATCTATGCCGTTGGCGATGTAACCGAAGTCAATGATTTCATATTCAACGAGCCCACCATGATCCCCCTGGCAAGTCCGGCAAACAAACAGGCGCGTATCACAGCAGATAATATTGCCGGTGCTAACGAACGATATACAGGTTCCCAGGGAACATCCATAGCAAAAGTTTTTGATCTAGTGGGTGCATCCACCGGCTCTAATGAAAAAAACCTTATAAAAAGAGGGCTGATAAAAGGCAAAGATTATGAAAGCATTATTATAACTCAAAACGATCACGCCGGTTACTATCCGGGGGCAGTTCCTTTAAACATAAAGCTGCTTTTTTCAATGGACGGAAATAAAATCTATGGGGCACAGATCGTCGGTATGGACGGAGTGGATAAGCGAATAGATGTCATAGCAACGGCTATACGTCTGAATGCCGGCATCTATGATTTAGAGCGTCTTGAACTGGCATACGCTCCCCCCTATTCCTCTGCAAAAGATCCGGTCAATATGGCCGGTTATATGGCTAGGAATGTTTTGAACGGGTTGGTCACCTTTTCCCATTGGGATGTGAAAAAGTACAATCCGGATGCCATACTTTTGGATTTAAGGGAAGATGCTGAATTGATGACCTTTGAGCTCCCCGGCGCAAAGCATATACCCTTGGAGCAATTAAGGGATAGAATGAACGAATTGGATCCCACCAGGGAGATAGTGACCTTCTGTACCATTGGTGTAAGATCTTATAATGGTGCAAGGGCTTTGATGCAAAATGGTTTTAGCAATGTAAAACTATACCCTGCCGGAACCAGATTTTTTCAGGCAATTTATCATGTAGGGGAGGATGCCCCGGAACCCTTTATCGAGGAAGTCGCAGATACCGGAAGCATCCCCGATGCCTCCATAGTCCTTGATTGCAGTGGAATGCAATGCCCCGGCCCCATCATGAAGGTATATGAGACTATGAAGGAGATGAATCAGGGTGAGGTCATGGAAGTGTCCGCATCGGATCCTGGTTTCGCAAGGGATATAAGCGCATGGAGTAAAAGAACCGGTAATACCTTAATCTCCAACGAAAAGCGGGGTAAAGATTATGTGGCTCTGGTGAGAAAAGGGGGAGGAGCTGCCCCTGCTTCCAAAAGCATTGGATCATCATCAGAAAACGAGGGCAAAACAATCATAATGTTTTCAGGTGATCTGGATAAAGTGCTGGCCGGGTTTATTATAGCTAATGGTGCGGCAGCCATGGGACGTCCGGTTACGATGTTTTTCACCTTCTGGGGGTTGACTGCCCTACGCAAATCCCAAAAGCAGCCTGTGAAAAAATCCTTTATGGAGTCTATGTTCGGCAGCATGCTTCCCAGAGGAACATCCAAACTAAAGCTATCTAAAATGAATATGGGTGGAATGGGAACTGCCATGATGAAAAAGATCATGAAGGATAAAAATGTAGACTCCCTAGAAACCCTTATCGAGAATGGGATTAAGGCCGGTGTTAAAATTGTGGCCTGTACTATGAGTATGGATGTAATGGGCATTAAAGAAGAAGAACTAATAGAAGGTGTGGAATTAGGTGGTGTAGGTGCCTATTTAGGGGATGCGGAAGAATCTAATGTAAATCTCTTCATCTGATATCTGCAATATAGAAAAAGGGCCTGTTGGTTTAATTTTCCCAGCAAGCCCTTTTTGTTATTCCTCTAACTCAAATTCATCCTTACCCACCCCGCATATGGGGCATACCCAATCCTCAGGCACATCCTCCCAAAGGGTTCCCGGCGCTATTCCTTCATCCGGAACACCTAAAGCTTCATCATAAACATAGGCACAAACGGTGCATACATATTTCTTCATACTTTTCCTCCCACTTTCATATATAATTTTCGTACAAAACTATTTTATATCATACCATACCCGCTAATTTGCGTAGTTTTTCCTTATCTGTTACCTCCACACCGCCCCTTGACAGCCTTACTATTCCATCCTGCTCAAAATACTTTAACATACGGCTGACAACTTCCCGAGCACTTCCCATATATCGCGCAATTTGTTCATGGGTAATCCTTAATTTATCTGACTTCTCTTTCGAAAACTCATCAATGAGAAAAATTGCAAGCCTTTGATCTACGCTCATAAAAAGTATCTGCTGCATAGCCCACATAACATCAGAAAACCTGGCGGTTGCCTGCTCATATGCAAAACACTTAACATAGATATTGTTTTCTGCCAAACGATTAAAGGCAGCAGTGGCTATGATGAGCAGCTCTGTGTCCTCCACTGCATCGATAAAAACATCGAATGTCACCTCTTCCAAAACACAGGCAGCCGACATTATGCAGACATCTCCACTGAACATCCTGTATAAGGTAATATCCCTTCCATCATCGGAGAGCATATATGTTCTTAGCTGGCCGCTTTTAACGAGCAAAATGCCCGAACAATCATTATTTTCATTGTGCACCCCTGCGCCTTTTTGAAATCTTACATTTTTTGCGTTTTCAACTAAAAGGGTTTTCTCGTCATGAGATAGATGCTCCCAAAATGAAAAATTTTTAATAAATAAATCAGAATATTCTTTGGGTAACACGGATAACACCCTCCTTCGCTCGTATAAGATTACCAAAAGACAAAAATTAATGCAAGGCTTTTGTCAAAACTATAAAAAGGACCTTCCCTTATTGTCTACTTAGGAAGATCCTTGTTTTCATAATTTATCTTTTACTTTCCACCGGCAATCCATTCATCAAACTTCTTAATTGTGGCATCGTAAGTTTCGTTGCATATGGACGGAAGTGCACCTCCCCAAGCCTTTTTTGCCTCTTCAAAGCCTTTAATAAAAGCGGCTTTCATCTCCTCCCCCTTAGCAGGGTCTCCACCGGTCAGAGCCTTGGCAAAGGATACCATTCTATCGGAAGTTTGCTCGACTCCCCAGAATCCATCCTCGCTAATCTCCGCCTGAGCCTGAGCTGCTGTGGCCGGATCTACATTCAGCTTTCCATCCCTGAGAGCCTCATACATTTCAGCTGAATTCTTGAATTTCTTTCCTTGGTTCAATATCATTCTTTCAACCAAGCTTTTAAGCTGCTCCATCCTGGCCTCGGTCTCAGAAATTAATTTTGCTACCATTTTTTCATCAGGCTTATAGCCTATCTTAACGTTATTATCCGCAGTCTTGTCACCACTTTTAAACACTACAGCCGCCCTCTCTTCAGACACAGAGTCTTTGATAGCACCGGCTTTTACGCTCTTCCCGTCAGCATCCTTATCGTTTACAACTGCCTTTGTCGGTATGTTGCTTGTAATTCCTTCGATTCTCATCTAATCCCTCCTCCTCATGCCATTTTCTTAATATATATATCGGTCACCTGCGTAAAAAGTTTAGTGTATTATTTAAAATGGGTGAGAAGGATTATGATTTTTCCATTTCACTATATTTATCGCTCATTACAATAATGTCTATGCGACGATTTTTTGTTCGTCCTGCATCAGTATTATTATCAGCTACCGGTCTATATTCTCCATACCCTACTGCAATCATTTTTTCGGGGGCTCCACCTGCACCTTGAAGAAATAATCTGACCACATTAGCTGCCCTTGCAGCGGAAAGATCCCAATTGGAGGGGAAAATTTCTGAGCTCATAGGTACATTGTCCGTGTGTCCCTCAATGCGTATGAAATTATCCATAGTGCAAATTATTTTCCCTATTTCCAACAAGGAATTTTTATAATCAGATTTAATTTCAGCACTGCCGGAATCGAAGAAAACAGCATTGTTAAGGCTTACTACGAGACCCCGTTTATCTATGGCGGTACTAACCTGATTGTGCATGTTTTCACTTACAAGCTTTTCATCCAGCTCCTTTTTCAGCTCCTCTAACTTCATCCTTTCCTCATCATCACCCAAAAAATTCTCATTATCCGAATCCGTGGATTGCCCTTCTCTCATTTCCTCCTTTGCAAGATTATAGCTCTTGGTCATCATGGATTCGCTAAATTCATCTGACATGAGCTTTGCCTTCTCTATATCCACCTGGCTAACTGCAAACAAAACTATGAATACTGCAAGTAGAAGGGTCATTAAATCCGAATAAGGAAGCAGCCAGGCTTCCCCATTTTCCTCTTCATGATTTAAAATTATAATCTTTTTTTTTGACATCAGATTCGATCCCCTTATTATTCCTCACTCTTACCCGTTATTTCTGACATAACTTTATCCTGCATCGCGGAAGGTAGGGCGGCAAGAAGCTTTTCCCTCAACATAAACGGTGGATCCCCTTTTTGTATAGACAACAAACCCGTCAGGATTAAATTTTTAATCATGACTTCATTCTGACTTTTTACCTTTAATTTTTTTGAAAAAGGACTCCATAAAACATAGCCTGTGAATATTCCTAATATGGTGGCAATAAATGCTGCCGCAATGGCTTCTGACATCAATGCGGTATCGTCAATTGATGCCATTGCTGCAATTAGCCCAAAGACAGCTCCTAAAACGCCAAGGGTAGGCGCATACATACCGGCAGACGAAAAAATGCTGGCATGAATATCATGGCGCTTTTCCATAGCCCTGATTTCCGATTCTAAAATTTCTTCGATTACATCCCCTTGTATCCCGTCCACTACCATGCGAACACCTTTCTTTATGAAAGGCTCTTCTATCTCCTCAACCTTCTTTTCCAACGCTAAGAGACCATCCTTTTTCGCAACTGCCGACAGCTCTATCATCAGTCTTATTATATCTGTTTCCGTAATGCCCTTTTGTTTGGTAAAGATTATCTTAAATAAGACACCGGTTTTTTTTAGAACACTGCCGGGAAATGCATTTAGGACAGAGGCCGCAGTTCCCACAAATATTATAAGTATTGCTGCCGGATTGATAAAAACCGAGAAGCTGATATGTTTAAATATCATTGCGCCGATTATAGCAAGAACGCCTATTACTACGCCTATTAGAGTGGTAAGTTCCATATTTTCCCCTATTCTTCAAATGCTATAAAGATTTACCCCAAAACAATTAACAGCATAATTCTATCATTACTTTTTGATTAATTCAATTCATATTTGACAAAAATCGCATAAAGTTGTTGTGCCCACAAAAAA
Source organism: Anaerovoracaceae bacterium (assembly GCA_050953445.1). GTDB lineage: Bacteria > Bacillota > Clostridia > Peptostreptococcales > Anaerovoracaceae > JBMNMS01. The sequence continues at coordinate 46,635 of JBMNMS010000002.1, read as the reverse complement.
GGCTGCCTCCTGTCCGGCAGCCTAAAATGTTATAACGGTTATTTAAATATATCCCAGGTTACGCGTTCATCAAAGTCCATTCTTTCCGCCTGAATTCCAGGGTCCTTTGGTACGCCTATCGGCATAATCGCCCTTACCGTATATTTTTCAGGGACATTAAGTACCTTTCTAAGTACTTCACCGGCACCCATCTTGATATTACCGTCCATAAAAACAGAAGCATATCCTAAGGCAGTAATGGCCAATAGCATATAACCGCAGGCAATACTGTAATCCTCAACTTCAAAGCACAACCCCTCCTTCACTATGTTTTGACTGATTGCAACGATGATTAACGGAGCCGTCTCGGTTGCAGGTGAGGGAATGGCCTTGGCTATTTCCCCTATGATTCCAGGATCTGTAACCGCAATAAAAGAAGTGCTTTGCAGATTATAACCGGTAGGAGCCTTAATACCTGCCGATAAAATTTTTCGTATACTGTCCTTTGGAATATATTCTTTTAAGAATTCACCTCGATAGCTGTACCTATTATTTACAACTTCAAAAAAATCCATGTTTTCCTCCTTAAATTACCTATACAATTCTTATCTTTTACTTTTATAACTGAAATAATTCGTACATTCAACCGAATAGTCGCTTCATTTTTCTCGCGGCAATACAATGTTTAAAAACCCGCCTACTAAAGCCGTGCCGGGAATTCCACTTAATAAAGTGTTAATAATTATCGGTGCTCCCTCGAAAACCCCACTGAATCCAAAACCTATGCCTACCGCAAGGGAGGTCCCTACTATAACCGAATTCCGAAGATTTAATGGTTGCGTCAATATAACCTCAATGCCCGCAATCAGCATTATGCCGGTCAAAAACATGGTTGCCCCACCTAACACCGACGCAGGAACGGTATATAATGCTGCTGCGAATTTGGGTATTAAGCCGGCTATTGTAATAATAAAAGCACTTCCAATCATTACCGCACGACTTGCTACACGTGTAGTGCCTATGATGCCAATACCATCGCTATAGGAAATATTCGGTGCAAAATTAAAAATTCCAGAAAAAACACTGGATAAAGCATCGCATAGTATACCTCCTCGCAGCTCCTTTTGTGTAGGTAAACGATCCTCGCACACCATGGCAGTGGCCGTCGTATCCCCGATAAATTCCACTATGGTTACTATATAAATCACTACCATAATTAAAATTGGCTGCAAATGAAAGGAGACACCAAAGGCAAAGGGCTTTGGTATTGAAAACCAACCGGAACTCACAATATTGGAAAAATCAATAAAATCCATGGCCAGTGCAATTAGATAACCTGTGGCTAAACCAAAGAATAAGCTTGCCGTCTTTATAAAGGATTTTCCCAGGAAATGACTGAGTAGACATACGGTTAGAGTAATTATGGCCAACATCCAATTTTCCCATGATCCATACCCTTTTCCAACAGGGTTTCCTCCCCCCGCCATCATATCGGCACATGCTAACGCCAATGTCATAGCAATAGCAACAATAAGGGTACCGGAAACTACACCCCCGAAGATTTTATACAGTATTTTAAATCCAAAATAGCCGAATATGGCATAAATTATTCCTCCTGCAATTACCGCACCCAAAAAAGCATCGTATCCATATTCTAATGTAATTGCAATGAGAGGATTAATAATTACGAACGTGGTTCCTAATAAAATAGGCAGACGTGCACCTACAGGCCCAAAACCTTTAACCTGAACAAATGTCGCTATACCTCCCGTGAATATGGCACATTGCAAAATAAATGTAACCATTTCGCCATCCCAGCTTAGCGGACCGGCCACTATAACCGGGACTAGAACTATGGAGCCTATGAATATTATTACAAACTGCATCGAGTATATTACAAGTTTGGCGAAAGGTGGTCTGTCATCTAGGTGATAAATAGGTTCTTCCCTGTGTACACCATTATTTGTTGCCTCCACAGTTTTTTTGTTTTCGTTACCATTTAACACTGCTTTGCCTCCTATTTACAGGAACTCGGAAGGCCCTGACTGCAATAATAAGCGGTCAGGAGCCTGCCAAGCCGGGGAGATATGCGGTCCCTTTAAAATTACTCTTTCCCAGATGTTCCCCTTTTAGTAAGGCCCAAAATCAAAATCTGCTACCATACAAAATTTGCCTTTGAGATTTCTCCGTTATCTATCAGAACATCCTGCGCTGTCATGCTCTTATTTGTAACGGCCAGAAAATACGCCCAATCTGCCATTTCCTCAACTGTTGCCCATTTTGGAAGAAGTGTCTCTGCCATAACCTGATCCCATAAATCCTTGTTCTCCAATATGTGCGCATTTAGATCCGTGATTACACCGCCCGCTGAAATGCTATTGCATGTAGCTCCATATTCTGCGACCCTCATAGCTACGTTCTTGGTGTAGGGTAGCAATCCACCTTTACTTGCACAGTATTCCGGGAATTCCGCACCATTGTGAGCACTCACCGATGCTGTAATAATGATGGACTTAATATCGGGCTGGATTCCATATTTTTCAGTACAATATATGGTTCCCATCAAATTGACTTCAATATCACGGCCACTATCCTGTACCCCCGCATTGTTTATAAGGATTTCAACCCCGTCAATATACGGTAGATTGTCCTTGTCGGCCACATCAGCTATGTAATGAGTATAGTTTTCATGGTCGATAGTGCTCTTTTCAATATCAATACCTATAACCTGATGGCCTTCCTCTAAAAACCTTTCAGCAGTGCCGCGCCCTATGCCTAAACTAGATCCTGTAATCAATACTTTCATTAACCGTCAACCTCCTTAAATAAAATATTGCTATTCTTGCATGTACGTTTTGTTATTATTTGTACTAATGTATCCCAGAAGGATGTGACAATAAAGATAAGGTAGCTTGCAATCATTATGTCAATCAATACTCCGAACCCATAGATACCTAAGAATGCAAATAATGTAAACAGAATCGTATTAACAAGCTGTGTAAATAATGTGGATGCGCCTGCTCTGAGCCACTGGCCACCCTCTTTGTTTCTTTGTAATGCCCAGATAAATTTGTATGAACCGATCTGAACAAGCATGCATATGGCATATACTACTAAACTGGATAGCATTATACGCGGTGAATTAGCAAATACCTTCTGCAGCAAATCGTTCCCGCTGTCTGACGGAACATACCAAGCCCAGGTCTGGGTAATAAACATAAATATACCTGTAGTACCAACGCTAAGCCAAGTTGCTTTTTTAGCGTACTCAGGTCCTTTTTCACCTTCCATTTCACTTAAAATTTTTGCAGCGGAGTAAGTTGTCGCAAAAATTACATTACCAAGTGTTTGATCCATTCCAAAGGCATTGACCAGAAGAAGAACCTCTATATTTCCGATAACCGTTGCGAAAATTGTAAAGCCATACAGGCCACTACGTCCAAAAAGCTTGTAGGCAAGAACCATAAATGTAAAATACACGAATAGAGTTCCAATCAATAATAGTTCATTTGTCATTGTTTGACCTCATTTCATAATTGAATTCTTAAATCTTCCATTATTCCAAGATAATACCAGTGATAGGTAAAATAGGCCTCCTTATTCATTCTAACCATCCATCTTAATGTTTTTAGCGTTCGTCGTTATAACGCATCATCCCCATGTTATGAAGAGCTTCACAGAAATCACCGGGAATTGAAAATCTCCCATTATAACGATCCCGATAAAACCAGTCTACATATACCGAAAGTCCCCCTTTACACAGACTGGCTTTTTGTCTGCTCCAGGGATCATATAATGCCACTCGGCTTTTAAACTCCTCATAGTCATAATAGGGGTACATTTCTTCCCAATGCTGAAAGGAAAAAGGGCCTAAAGCTATCAAATATTTTTCTTCTTTCTCATCCTTTTCTGCAATCAATGGCAACCAAAACGGTGATGTGCCCAGCTGAATACGATAAATCCCGTCATCAGATTCTAAAAGATAACTTCCCGCCTTATGCTCTTTTACTGTAGCAACCACATGGGTATCTACTATGTAATGAATTAGTTGATCTAAAAAATCTTCAGCCTTTATCTTCTGATCACCAATACTAAGTTCAAGACTGCAACTTAAGCGTGACACCGTATCCGCGGCATAAATTTCGGCTTCCTTTTTTAACCGGACACCTCCCGCATCATCAGTATTGATCCTTTCAAGAATACCCAGGGCTACTAAGTTTTCAATTTCCATTTCTGTCGTTACTTCCCCCAGCCCCTTGCCTATATCACGTATCAATTCTTCCGGTATAACCTCACTGGCTCTATATTTTCTTGTTGCCAAAGCCGCCTCCAGGATGTGAAGGCAGGGATAAGGATTAGACTTTAACAGATAATCTATCAGCTGTTTCTTTTCATCCATATCAAACTTTCCTTTCTTCCAGGCGGCCCAGCGGGAAGGCCTAACTCTTTCAGGCCTTCCCATACAGTGCCGATTTTTGTTTTATCACGTTCCGAATGAGAGAATATTTAAACTATTAGAGTACTTTGATTTTTCCAAAGGTGGGCAGTGCCGGCGGAATGGGAGGCATCTGCCAGGTTGTTGTCAAAGGTAGAGTAATATCCCTATCAATTTTCACATCTATAACCGTCGGCTTTCCGGATTTTATTGCATTCTCAACGGCGCCTGCAATATCACCGGGTTTTGTGATGGTTACACCTTCACCACCCATGGATTTGGACATAGCAGCAAAATCCGGGTTCCATAATTCACCATCATGGTATTTTTGGCCGTCATAGCGTTCAAAGCTGGTTCCAATAATGCGACCACCATAGTAGAATTTTTGTAAATCTCTGATTGCCCCTATGGCATAGTTGTTCATGACGATCCATACACAAGGCAGATTGTATTGTACCGCCGTTGCAACCGCATGAGGCATCATCATAAATCCACCATCTCCGCACACATTGATGCAAGTGGTTTCAGGTCTGGCCAATTTAGCCCCAAGAACACCTACCACTCCAAAGCCCATGGCTGCAAAACCGCCGGCAGTAAAGTGGGTGTTGGGAACCTCTGTCCTCCAGTATTGTTCTATCCAGGGCTGATTGTTACCCACATCGGAGAACATTATAGCATCTTTTGGCGATACCTTTCTTATATCGGCTATTAAACGACGTGGATCGATGGGATCTGCATCGCTTTCGCCATAAGGTGTAACAAATTCATCCCATTCCTTGCGATAGCCTGAAATCTCTTGATGCCATGCAGCATAGTCACCTTCTACCTTTTTGTCGGTAGCCATATCGATTAACTGGGTTAACACGGTACGGATATCCCCTACAACTCCAACGTCTACAGGGTAGTTCCTGGCAATCTCGCCAGCATCAATGTCCACCTGAATCAGTTTTGTAACAGGGAAATTGTATGCAAATCCAGGCTGCCAGGTTCCTGTATGTAAGTCGTTAAAGCGACACCCTAAGGCCAGTATCAAATCAGCATTTCGTGCCGCTTCTACCGCTGGATAATGTCCCCATGTTCCATTGACACCAAGGCATAATGGATGTGTTTCAGGCAAGGAAGATTTCCCCATAAGGGATGTGATCACCGGAATGTTCATCTTCTCGGCGAAAACACGGAGCTGTTCCTGTGCAGAAGAATGATTGACTCCTCCCCCTGCCAAAATCAACGGACGTTTAGCGTCTTTTAATTTTTGCAATATTGAACCGATAACCCTGTCTTCAGCACCTGTGCGCCACTCAATGGAATCGGACCAATCAATTGGGTCTGCAATTACCACATCACCTTCCAGACCATATACGTCATATGGAACCTCAATATGAACAGGACCCGGACGGCCTGTTTTCATAAGCTTAAAGGCTTTAGGCAGGAAGGCCGCTAATTGCTCTGCTGTAACCGCTTGATAACTTTGTTTTACGAAAGGTTGAATGGCGGTGGAGAAATCTGCTTGGTGATAACGATACTGTTCTTGGAGAGCACCGGTATCAAATTGGCTTAAGGGAGCCTGTCCGGTGAATTGCAAGAATGCGGACGAATCATAGAACGCATTGGCAACTGCGCAGGTGGATAAAGCAGGTCCGGGGCCGGTTGAAACATAAACCGGCAGGGCTTTTTTGGTGATACGGAAATAAGCATCAGCCATAAACCCGCATGCAGTCTCTATTCGAGGCCATACAATTTTGATGTCATCCTGCTTGTCATAAAAGGCATCCAACATACCGATTGCACCGTGTCCGGCATAGCCGATCATGTAAGGAATTTTTTCCTTCAACATATATTCAGCAATGATGTCGGCACCTTTCATCTTCGTCAGTTTTTCCGCTTTGTAAATCATGTTTTCCCTCCTTGTACTTTTTATTTGAGTAAAACCATCTATATAAATGACGATATTGTCATTTACTTCATATCTTCCTGCTTTTCTTAGTGGCCGATAAACTAATTGAATTTATCTTACACATGATAAATTCCCCATTAATTCTCATCGGTTTCTAATGTATTCTCCTCTTCACCATGAATAATATGTCACCCGTGAGAATTTGTCAAGAAAATGTTTATAGTTTCTCATAAATTTTTCTCTATCACTCAAATTTTCTTTTGAATTGATAATTTTTCTTGATATTTTCTCACCACGTGTTAGAATGTATATGCCGAGATGGCGAAGGATAGCATGGTGCCAAACTCATCAGAATCTTCCATTTTTTTCGGTACTTAAAGATTTTTTTCTAATATTATGATAAAATAGACATGACCGAAAATCATTGGGGGGGGGATTAATATGAATCTAGATTTTAATAAAATTCAAGAAGCATGGAATCGCTATGTGGCCGGTCCGGAGCCCATACCGGAGCACATAGACGGCGTTAGACAGGAGATTGTTGAATCTTGGAGAAGATCCAAAGGTAAGGCAGATCCTTTTTTGACTAAAATTGAAACCTTGTCAACAGAAGATATGGATAAGATTTGGGCCGAGAACAGCCTTTTAACCCAAATAGCTTTTCCTTACCTTAAAGACTTCTATAAATTCCTGAAAGAAACAAATCACAATATAATGCTGTCAGACAAAAATGGCTTTCAGTTACTTTTTATATCAGAAGATCAAGAATTTCTCGAACTATCAGAGCAGGCTCAGCTCTTTAATGGATGTGACTTTTCCGAGTCGTCAGTGGGTACTAATGGTATAGGTATATCCTTGGCAAATGAAGCACCCTCAATGGTTTTAGGGCCGGAACATTTTCTGAAAATGTACCACCCCTTGGTCTGTTACGCATCTCCAATTTATGATACCAGTCATAATCTTATAGGGACCATCAATATCACAGGCCCATTGGAGGCCTATCAGCCATATATTATGGGTATGCTTGGCGCAGCAATTAGCGGCATTGAAAAGGAATTCAAACTAACTCAAACAAATAATATGTTAAAAACCACATTGGACTCCTTTAACCATGCGGTGCTTCTTTTAGGAGCCGACAAATCAATTCTTCATTTCAATGACCTTGCCCCTAAGGTGCTTGGTTTAGAGGACAAGGATCTTATCGGACAGCCCTTTTCATCTGTGATTCAAATGGATTCACTGCCTGATTCAATCAAGGATCTGGATAAGAAAGCTGAAGCGGTTGAATGCACCTTATTAAATAAATATAGTGTCCCCATCGATGTAAGCCTTACTATCACTCCTAAGCAGCACGGGACAAAGGATTTAAGCTCGACTCTTTTAATATTGAACACGCAGAAAGCCTTGCATAGCCTTGCAAACAGAATGGCAGGCTTTTCAGCAAGATACACTTTTGACTCAATAGTGGGCACCTCTGCTGCTATACAAACGGTCAAGTCACTGGGGCAGGTTGCAGCCGAAATCTCCTCACCGGTTTTAATCTTCGGGGAAAATGGCACAGGAAAAGAGGTTCTGGCTCAGGCAATACACAATGCCAGCAATCGCCGCAATGGCCCCTTTGTTTGGGTAAATTGCAACGCTATTCCAAAGGGATTGATGGAAAGCGAATTTTTCGGATATGAGGGTGGCGCCTTCGATGGGGAAAAAGGAAACGGTCACCCCGGCAAATTTGAATTAGCCGATGAGGGTACCCTATTTCTTGATGAGGTTCATAACCTATCCCTGGATATACAAGCACTTTTGCTTCAGGTTTTGAAGACAAAAGAAATAGTCCGCATGGGGGGAAAACGCAGTAAAACTGTGAATGCTAGAATACTGGCCTCAACCAGTGTCAGTCTTCAAGTGGCCGTTCAAAAACGAACCTTCCGGGAAGACCTATATTATCTTCTTAATGTGTTAAATATTGTAATCCCTCCACTAAGGGAAAGAACCGAAGATATAAAGCCCCTTCTAAAATTTTTTGGGGAAAAATACAGCAAAGCTTTGGGCAAAGAACCCCCTATTTTAGAAGATGAGGCTTTGCAGGCACTTATAACATATAGTTGGCCCGGTAACGTGCGTGAACTGGAAAGTGTTGTAGAGCACACCTTAAACATGACTGAAGGCACTATCATAGGCCTTTCAGATTTGCCTGATGACCTTATAAACTACTACTATGCGGAAAAACACAAGGGTACAGTAAAATATATTCCGAAAAAGAATATTGACAAGACCTTATCAGGAATAGAAACGAGCGAAATAGCTTCACCAGAATTAGAGGAATACAACCTGATTTTGGCAGCCTTGCAAAAAGAATCAGGCAATGTAAAGCTGGCCGCTGCATCTATGAATATGCCCCTGAGTACCTTTTATAGAAAATTGAACAAATATAACCTTGATCCCAAAACATTACGCCAGGTACCATATCTGAAAAATAGCTAATCGGCCTATTGTGAAAGTGGAGTCCTATCCGGGACTTCGCTTTTTTTGAATCAATCCCCTTGGGAACTTTCCATCCCTCATGCTATAATGGTCATTGTAATCCGACAAATCAGGGGAAAAATTAAAATGTACGAGAACATGCAAAAAATAAAGGAATCTATTATAAGAGCCGGTCTTAAACTGATGGAATCCGGGCTTATTGTCCGTACCTGGGGTAACGTAAGCTGTCGCATAGACGATAACTGGTTTGCCATAACACCCAGCGGAAAAGCATATGAAAGTTTAAAAGCAGATGATATTGTCCTGTGCCGGATAAAGGATGCCTCCTATACGGGTTCTACCAGGCCATCATCAGAAAAAGGAATCCATGCACTGATCTATCGCAATCGCCCTGAGGCAAAATTTATAATTCACACCCACCAAAAATATGCTTCGGTAGCATCTGTCTGTGGAATCGGAGATAAGGCTGAGTTTAAAGGTATTCCCCTTTCATCCTATGCCCCCCCCGGTTCCAGGAAGCTGATAATGCAGATAGCAAAGGTGCTTCCTTTTTCTGAAGGATCAATTTTAATGGCCCATCACGGAGCTCTTTGTTTCGGAAGCAATGCTGATGAAGTATTTGAAAACGCTCATGAGTTAGAAAAAACATGCCTCAATTATATAAAGAAGATTTACCTGGGAATCAGCCATGCTACAAATTTTGATCTAAGTGAAATGAAAGATTTTTACTATACCAATTATCCCCAAAGGAGAAGGTTTGTTCGCCCAATGCTGGATGATTTCGCTCAGATCGCAGGTGTCTTTGTGAAATCGTACCATAAAATTAATGCTCTAAAAGCAGAGGATAAACCAGCCCTCCATACAATATTTGAAAAGAATGAATTAGCAGAAATATGTGCCACCCTCACAGATAACTATAACCCCATCCCTCTTTTAGACTGCTTCATCATGCGCCGATATTACCTTAAAAGCTATTCTAAACGCAAATGATATAAATCCCATAATAACGTTTGACATCCAGCGCATTATGGGCATAAAATACTAATGTATGCCCATAGTATTTTTTAGGAGTGAAACTAAGAATGAGTATAGGAGCCAAAACTTATAATAATATTTTAGAAACCATAGGGAATACGCCCCTGGTCAGAATAAATCAAATGAATCCAAACCCTAAAGTGGAAATACTTGCAAAGTTAGAGGGCTTTAACCCTACCGGCAGCATAAAGGATAGAATTGCACTTAAAATGATTGAAGAGGCTGAAAAAGAAGGACAGTTAACAAAGGACAAGATCATCATAGAGGCGACTTCTGGAAACACCGGTATAGGACTTGCCATGATTGGAAAGGTGAAAGGATACAAGGTACAGATTATCATGAGCGCTGCCGTATCAACTGAACGGCAGAAGATGATTAAGGCTTTCGGCGGGGAAGTGGTGCTTACAGATCCGGATCTCGGTACCGATGGGGCAATTATTAAAACCAAGGAACTATGTGAGACCTATCCTGATAAATATTTTAACCCTAACCAGTTTTCCAATGAAAATAACAAACTTGCCCACTACGTTGCAACAGCTGAGGAAATATGGGAACAATCGGAAGGAAGGGTTACTCATTTTGTATCTTCCCTCGGCACCTCCGGTACCCTCATGGGGGTGGGCATGGGATTGAAAGAAAAAAACCCGGAAATCAAGATTGTAGAAGCACATCCGGTTAAAGGACATTACATCCAAGGCCTAAAAAGCATGGAGGAAGCCATCGTCCCTGAAATATACGATCCATCCAAGGTTGATATAAGTATCAAGGTTGAATCTGAGGCGGCCTTTGAAATGGCGCGACGCATAGTTTCAGAGGAGGGAATATTCGTAGGTATGAGTAGCGGAGCTGCCATGCTGGCCACCCTTAATGTGGTCCGTTATCTGGAAAAAGGCACCGTTGTAGTGATATTCCCGGATAGGGGCGAAAAGTATTTGAGCACAGATTTGTTTAAGGTATGACACTGGAGGATTTAGTATACAATGAAGAAAAAGCTACTCTACCCTTTAATAGCATTCACATTATTCACTTCGTTTATCTGCCTTACGGCCTGTGAATTTTCCCCTGATAATCTGATTCATAATATTAAAAACATATCTTTGCTGAAATCGGGGGAAATCGATGGGCAGATAGGGAAAACCTATAAAACAGCCTGGTTTGAATTCAATATTGAGTCCGTGGAAAAAATCAATGGATATGATGATTACTTTCCGGAAGACGGCCATGTACTGTATGATGTGGTGATTGAAGAAAAGAATATTTCAAAAGAACCTATTACCATGGGTACCTTTGATTTTTATATGATTTCTCCTTCGTTCAGTGAAAAATACTTTCCACTTGACCCTCTGGACGAAAATATGATGCCTTTTGAATTCCAGCTTCAAGTGGATAAAAAAGTTAAATATCATATGATCTATGAGGTTCCTGACAACGCAACGGATCTAATGCTAAGATATATAGAAATCGATGATGAAAATAAAGAAGGTTCGACCTTCACCTTCAAAATCTGATATGTCATTTTTTGTTCAAAAATTTACCCGAAAAAACTATTACCACAGACCCCCCGCTCTCAATACCTCTTTGCTTTTAAAAACTGCTCCTACAGATCAAATGATGATCCTGTAGGAGCAATGAATCTGCATAGTATGGAATAAATGACGGATAGTTGTCTATAAAGCAGAGCTTCTATTGCAATTCAAGTATTCTGTATAAAACTACCGCCATTTCCGCTCTTGTCATTTGCGCCTTTGGATTTAGCCTGAATTTACCTCCCGTATCAGCCGTTCCTTTGATGATTTCTGCTTTAACCAAGGTTGCCACAGCAGAATACGCATAGGACGACACCAGACTTCTATCAGAGAATTGAGTCATATCAGCCGATGTTCCCTGAGGAAGCTTTTTCCCTGCCTTTTCTATCGTCCTGTAAACAAGAGCCATCGCATCTTGTCTCGTTAAATTGGCTTCCGGATTAAACCTGTTGTTGCTACCCTGGGCTATTCCCAAGGCCTTCCCCGTTTTTATAGCATCATAATAGTAACTGTTCTTCGGGACATCTGCAAAATCGTATGAAGATGCATTCGATTTCAAGTTAAATGCCCTATACAGCATTAACATAAAATCACCTCTCTTAATGTTAGCCCCCGGCCCATAAGAGTTTGTGGAAACGCCCTTTATGATACCTTTGCTATACAGACTATCTATTTCTGTTGCTGCCCAGCTATAACTTGCAGGTAAATCAGTAAAATATTTTGATACAGTACCGTCGGTTACAGTGATCCTGATTATTCCATCGTAGTGATCCCCATCCTCATTAAATGCCCTGTATTTTAAATCAAAACTACCTACATAATTGGGTTTCGGTACAAATACAACAGTGTTAAGTGACGGTGTACCGCTACGATGATATTTGGTTGTTGCAGTAGCAGCCGTCCCTGTCCTATTGGATGAATTATAGTTGCTATAGAGGATTCCCACATTAGAAGGAGGTAATGTAAACGTCAGATAATCCAGATTGTTTCCATCCACCTTCTTAAAACCGTTGATGATAGCTGTTGCCAGTCCTGTCAACGTTTCATTTGATTTAATACTATAGGAAAGGGTAGCTAAACCGCTGTCATTTCCACTTCCCACTAAGATTTTAATCTGACCGCTGTATTCATCATCATTTTCATCAAACCCCGTATAATCAATATATACTGTTCCATTATAGCCGGATTTGGGGACATAGGTTATGTTGTTGATGAGTTTTCTCGAGCCCGAGGCGGTTCTATAATACTTTGTTCCTTCGGATACCTTCGTACCAACCTCGGAGGCTGATTTGTAGTCGTAGTAAAGCGTACCATCCTTAGGCTGCTTAAAGGTGGCATAATACAGCGCCTCACCTCCGGCAGCATCCTTAAATTTGGTGTTCATGGTTGCTGCGGAAAGGGTTTGTGTCTTATCTTCCTTAATGTTATAGGTGATTAGTCCTATATCCGCATCCGATTTTTCATCGCTATCCCCTACCGTAATTTTCACACGACCGGTGTATTCATCGTCATTGCTATCGTATCCCGTGTAATCCAAATAGATTGTGCCTGAGTAACTATTTTTAGGTACAAAGGTCACCTTGTCTAAAGCTTTATTGCTTCCCGTTGCAGATCTATAATATTTTGTACTCGTGGAAATCTTGCTTCCTGTATCCGATGATGATTTGTAATCGTAATATAGCGTCCAATTGGTTTCCGAAGCCGACTTGAATTTTACATAGCTCAGGTTAGATCCTGAGGCACTTTTGAACTTACTATTAAAATCCGATGCTTTAAAGGTAAGCTTAGATCCCTTTTTCATGCTATATGTTAAGTTGGATATATCTCCTCCGGTAGACTTAACCTCTATCGTGATCTTTCCGGTAAAATTCTCACCATTGGTGCTGCGCCCTTTATAGTTTATATTGATGGTACCACTATAATTATCCTTGGGGACGAAGGTTATATTTGTAATCAGTTTGTCGTCACTTCCGCTGTAATAATACTTTGTACTTCCAGATGATATCTTAGTACCGGTGTTTGATGCGCTTTTATAGTTGTAATACAGCGTGCCCTGGCTGGATGTAGGTACAGAATCAAAGGTAATATAATCCAATCCCTTCCCTGTTGCATTGCTACTAGCTGTATTGAAACCCGATTTTTCAAATTTTAGTGTCTTATCCTGATCAACGGAAAATCTTACGGCAGTATCTATAGCTGCCACCGTTATCTTTATAGATCCGGTATACACATTACCCGAGTCATCATAAGCTTCATAGCCTATGATCCCTGTTCTAGCCGAGGATGAAGCGGTATCAGCATAGAAAACAACCTTTCCCCCATCAGCCCAACTGAAATTATCTCCAGCCTTTACCAATGTACCTCTATTTAAATCCGTATAGAGCTTCCCCACATTGGAATCTGGTAAGGCGGTGAATTTTATCTCAGTCAATTCTGTAGCTGCCTTGCCCTTGATTGAGGTAAGAGCTGAGGATAAGGGATAATTAGTTTTCTGATTCACATTACCTGTGACATCGCTTATGTTGGTATTAAGGGTGGCAGTTATTTTCAAAACAGCATTTTCCCCTACTATGTTCTGCACCCCTTCTTTTTGGTGAAATACACTGAACTGAAAGGCCGTTGCAGGAACCGGTGCAGAAGCATAGGCCTTAAGTTTACTATTTTGAATATCTGTAAATGGTATTGGCCCTGAAATCCCCTCCCCGTTCAGTTTCAATGTTATTCCATTATTAACAGTTGCGGAAGTGAATTCAATCTGGCTTATGGGCCCCCCATCATTTTCAGTATACTTTGTATTAAAAATACTCGCCGGAATGGTTATTCCTGCGGTGCCCACCGATCCTGTTATCGAAAGTTCCGAACTGCTTTCAAAAACAGGTGCTTTATATTCTCTCTCAATAACTTTAAATGTGTAAGTCGTGGAAGCACTTTCCTCACCAGTTTCACCATATTCGAAAGTAACTTCCTTACTTTCACCTTTTTTCAAGGAAAAGTTTGTACCGGCGGCAGGAAAAACATTCCCATAATTAGTGTAATATTCAAAGGTACAATTGGCGTAATCTATACTGCCGGAAAAGCCATATGGCACCTTTATTATCACCTGCTTATTCTCGTTATCAACCGCCTCCACAGCAACCTTACTCAGACTACAATTCACTTTTTTTAGTACGGGTTGATCATCAACAACGCCGCCGCCTTCATCGGCAAAAACTGTAGCCGGAATCAATGCTAACACCATGGCTATGGCCACCAAAAACGATAGTCCTTTTCTCGTGTATTGTCTCATTTTGCCCTCCCGAATTCATACCTAACCCATAGGCTATCCACAGTAACTGTTTGAGTCTTACTAATACAGTTAATTATATCACGATTTTTCCCCATGGTAACCATTTTTTTAAATCCTGCTATTCTTTTACATTTTTTAATGAGTAGCCCACATTGCCTATTGGCTTTTCTTTCATTGCACAGTAAAGTCCATCATTAAATACCAATAGACCTGCTTTTGAAAGATCCAATCTTCCCTTTTCGTCAACCAGGCTTGCATCTGCATGAATAGCAATTACATCAGCTATAAACATATCGTGGGAACCAAGTTCTAACACCTGTGATACCTTACATTCAATATTTACAGGTGCCTCTGCTATCATGGGGCATCCTACCAACCTGCCCTTTATGGGTGTTAAGTCCATTTCCATAAATTTGTTTACTTTTCGCCCTGTGTTCACACCACACCAATCGGTAACATAGCTTAGTTCCTCCGTAGTTAAATTGATGACAAATTCTCCGGTTCTGCTAATTATCTCGTGAGAGTATCTTGACTTTCTAATTGATACATATGCCATAGGAGGATCGGAGTTGATGGTTCCCGTCCACGCGGCGGTAATTATGTTGTAGGTTTCAGGTGTCCCTCCGCAGCTAACCATTATAGCCGGTAATGGATATACATATGTGCCAATCTTCTCCAACGTTATTTTCTCATTCTTTTCTTTCATTTCATCACCTTCCTGACCTGTTTTTGATTTTTCTTATTATCGTTTGGAATTCTTCAGGCAGTGGACTTTCAAACTCCATGTATACCCCTGATACAGGATGAATAAACCCTAATTTCCTGGAATGAAGCATTTGGGATCCGGCTCCAAGGGCCTGCTTCTTAGGGCCGTAAAGGCTATCCCCTACTATAGGATGCTTGATATGGGCCATATGCACACGAATCTGATGTGTTCTTCCGGTTTCCAACTCAGCTTCTAAATAACTATAATCTCCAAACCTATCCAGAACTTTGTAATGAGTTATGGCTTCCCGACCTCCACAAACCACTGCCATCCTTAACCTGTTGTTCGGATCTCTGGCGATAGGGGCATTTATTGTGCCCTTATCCTCCTTTAAGTTATTGTGAACTATCAATCTGTATACTCTTAAAACCCTGCGTTCCTCCAATTGCCTGGCTAACGATACATGTGTTTTGTCGTTTTTTGCAATCATTAAAAGACCGCCGGTATCCTTATCTATCCTGTGAACTATACCGGGGCGCAGATTACCATTTATAGTTGAAAGATTACTGTCACAATGATGAAGAAGCGCATTTACCAACGTGCCCGAGGTTACCCCGGAAGCTGGATGAACTACCATGCCCTTAGGTTTATTGACTATCATTATATCATTATCTTCCCAGATGATGTCAATAGGGATAGGCTCCGGCAGGATTTTCATCTCCTCCTGTTTCACGACATTTAAGTATATCCTATCGCCATTTTTCAATCTGTAGCCTTTGGTAACAACGGGACCGCCATTGACAAATACCTTGCCCTTTTCAATAAGCTTCTGCACATGGCTTCGGGACATCTGACTTAGATTTTGCGAAAGAAATACATCCATTCTAAGTCCTTCATCTTTTTCTGTAATCTTTAAAGCCAACCTCTCTTTTTCATCCATCCGGCTCACCTTAATTCCAACTTTTCCTTCCGGACTTGGGTTCGATAAAGAATAGATAAATAAAAATAAAAACACTTCCTACGGTTACAAAAATATCGGCTACATTAAAGATAGGAAATACTCGGAAATCCAAAAAATCTACGACATATCCTTGGGACAACCTGTCGCAAAGATTGCCCAGACCGCCGCCTGCGATAAAGGTTAGTGCCGTCAATATAAACGGATGTGACCTTTTCCTTTCCACCCATATATAAACTAAAATAGCCAATATGGCAACAGTTCCAATTACAGATAGCAAAAGCTGCTTACCTAACAAAATGCTAAAAGCAGCCCCATAATTGTGGATATAGGTTAAATGGAAAATATTTTCTATTACCGGCATGGTTTGCCCCAGATCAAAACTAACTTTGATTAAGTGTTTTGTCCACTGATCCAGCCCCAACAGGACAACTAAGAGAAGAAAATATCCCATAGTGCACCTATTCTCCTCCTCTTAGATTCAGAATGGTTTTTCCCTCCGCTGTAGCCTTAATAATGTCCGAATTCCTTTCCTCTTCTGCCACTTCCTGAATATCGATGATCTTCTCGTGGTCAAAAACATGGGAGGATTCGTTATCCGCCATCCCCTTCCCTTCCATAAGACTTTCTAAATCCGCCATATTCGAGTCATCAAATATTTCCGTACTCAGGGTTTCGAATCTTTCAAGCTCTGTTTCCAAAAGATTTCTAAAGCGATTTTTGAAAATTTGCAATCTACTTCTCAAAGCATTACTTTCCTCGGAAAGCCGCTCCATTGTTTCCTTTGCTTCTCTCTGAATAAGCTGGGCATCTAACGTGGCATTTTTTATTAGTATCTCTGCTCTCTTCTCAGCGCTATTAGATATATCCTCCATAAGGGATTTAGCTGCTTCTAATGTTTCAAGCACCGTGCCTTCCGAATTTTTATATCTTCCAAGTTCAGCGTTAAGGGATTTTACCTGATCCTTTAATTTTTGATTTTCATCTATGAGTTTTTCCAGGTCCAAGGTTAGAAGATCGAGGAAATTGTCAACATCCTCCTCCTTATATCCCCTAACTCCCTTCGCAAACTCCTTGTTCTGGATATCCAAAGGAGTAATCATATCAAACCTCCAAGTAAAAAAACACTTGATTTTTACATTCCAATAAGTCGAAACATCTTAATGAGTATCCCCTGTATCATGCTGATAGCAATAATTGCAAATATCGGGGAAAAATCTATACCCATGGACATACCAAAGCGCCCCATTAGATTTCTAAATGGACGCATAAGCGGCTCCGTCAATCTACGAAGCGACAGAAAAAAAGGATAAACCCTGTCTCCCGGTCTGACAAACCAGCTCATTATTGCTTCTGCGATTATCATGTATATTAGGATCTGTCCAAACAGTCCTATTGCAAGGGAAAGCATAGACTACCTCCATTTATCACCCAGGTTTAATCCTTTGGTATCGATTGGAACTGTCACGTCAACATTTTCAGGAGCAAATATGAATATATTATTTGCCACTTTTTGAACATTACCTCCAAGGGCATATGTAGCACCGCTTAGAAAATCAAAGATTTTTCTCGCCGTGTCCGTCTCCATTTTTTCAAGATTTATTATCACAGGTTTTTTGTCCTTTAAATTATCAACCAGTTTAGGACACTCTTCAAATCCTCTCGGTTCAATCACAACCATTTTAAAATGATTTCCCGATTGAGACGCTCCCCCTCTTCCCTGCATGCTTACAATCCTTCCTTCCTGATGCGCTCTATTTTCAGGTGCTTCCAACCTGGCATAAGAACCCGCACCTCTATGTTCCAAGGATTTTCTATCATAGGAACGGTCTATTTCTTCTTCATCTTCATATTCATCATCATCCACTTCTTCTATGCCAATTAACACCTTCAGTTTGCTTAAAAATCCGTCTCCCATTTCATTCTCCTTTTTATCTTGATAATTCTATAACCTGTTGTAATTTCTTTCTCCAAAAATCGCGGTGCCAATTCTAATCATATTTGAACCTTCGGCTATGGCGACCTTATAATCATGGGACATCCCCATAGATAAATACTTGAAATCCGCACCGGGGTGGATAGTTTTTTTATATTTTTCGTACAAATATTTCACCTTGTGAAAATAAACGGCCACATCATTCGGATCTTCTTCATACGGTGCAATGCACATAAATCCGCACACCCTTATATTGGGGCAATTATCAAGAATATCGTTTAAAAGGCCATCCACATCCTCAACGCTAACCCCAAATTTACTCTCCTCCTGCGCTGCATTTATTTGGATCAAGATCTCCATAACCTTATTATGCTGCTCCGCCCGACGGTTTATTTCCATGGCCAGGCGAAGGGAATCCACCGAGTGAATCAGGTCAACTTTATCGATAATGTATTTTACCTTATTTGTCTGCAAATGTCCAATCATATGCCAGCGTACAGGCTTAACCTTATCAAACTTATCCACTATTTCCTGTACCTTATTTTCTCCGATGTCCGTTACCCCGGCATCAATGGCCTGATTGATCTCGTCTGCCGTTTTAGTCTTGGAAACAGCAATAATCAAAACATCATCAGCTTTTCTTCCCACCGCTTCGGCGGCTTTTTCTTTTGACTCTTCAGCCTTCCTGTATTTCTCACCAATTATATTCATAAGATTCCTCCTTATCCCGCAACTATTTGAAATTCTTAGGGTTGTTTAGAATCTCATCGTAAGCCTTGACCGTATTAACCCAGTCTGTTGTACCATCCTCATTTGTCCTGTTAAATGAATTAGCCTTCAAAAGTGAGTATTCCCCGTCACTTGTAATGATGTATACGGGCACAAAATTATAGTTCCCACTTAAATCCCTTACATACACCCCCGGTTGTTCATTTTCTACCCCGATACTTTTGTTGCGTACTAAAAGACCTTCATAATCATAGGTTACCACCCGGATTTTTTCCCTGCGAATCTTACACATATCCTCATAATACCGGGTAAACCTTAAAATTACTTTAAACTCATCCCCCTCATCAATAATCCCCCATATAGTTCCTTTGATCCTTCCCAGTGGCAAATCGATATAAACCGTATGATCCTTCTTATACTTGGCTATATTCTCGGCCTTAACCCAAAATATCGCAAACCATTCCCAGGTATCTACTAACTTGTAAAGGGGCTCCCCTGCCAGGGCGGACTCCCTCTTCAATGTAAAAACCTCTATGTTTTGATTATCAATATCCTTTTTCTGAAGTTTATTAATGTTTTCTACCGTAAAGATATCCTCTAACCCATCGCTATAATAACTGACGGTTCCATTTTCAGAAGCAGTATATGACTGACCACCAACATCAAGAATCCTTGCATCTCTTCTGGTCATAGAACACTCATCTTGATGGTATTCAATCTTTCCTCCATTTTTCGCAGTATATACCGATTCATTGCGCACAAAGTAACAGGTCACATCATCAGCCACCTGAATCCTGTCGTACTTCAACACCCACGTCTTTGTTAAGGCATCTGTTACTTTAGGCAACAAATAAATGATTGCCGCTAACACCGTAACAGATATGATAAACAATGTGATTGCAATTCTTTTAAGGTTTCTTTTACTCTTTACCGCCGCACCATTTTTCATACCCTATATTATACACTTGTTCATCTTTGTTTCCAAATCTATTTTGACTATTCCTCCAAAACCTTTTCCATTATTTTAATCTCCTTTTTCGTCAGACCGCCCCCATCGGAATGATTCTTTATCCTCTCGGCAAAGGTTTTAAAAAGGTCGGGCCTCCTTTCCTTGGTAAGTTGTAAAGACTTTTCAAATCTCCACAGGCGTATTCGTTCATGATCTCCTGAAATCAATACCTCCGGAACCATCATTCCCCCGTATTCCCTGGGTTTTGTATATTGGGGATATTCCAAAAGACCTGAGTAGATCGACTCCTCCCTATGAGCTTCATCGCTTCCCAGCACAGAAGGTAACATCCTTGCCACACCATCGATTAAAACCATAGCTGGCAATTCACCCCCCGTAAGTATATAGTCTCCTATAGACACCTCTTCAAATCCCCACCCATCAAGTACCCTTTGATCAACCCCTTCATAATGACCACAAAGAAGCACCAATTCCTTCTCACCTGAAAGCTCTTCAATAAGACTCTGATTCAATCGCCTACCCCTTGGTGACAGGTAGATTAGCCTTTTAGTCTTGTTTTCTCCATCACATTCTTCGTTGTTCCCTTTACATATATCTTCAAGGGCACGATATATAGGTTCTGCTGACATGACCATACCGGCCCCTCCGCCAAAAGGCGTATCATCGGTTCGGTTGTGTTTATCAAGGGTATAATCCCGAATATTTACAGTCTCTACCCGGATTATTCCCTTCTTATTAGCTCTCCCCAGAATACTATGACTAATAACAGGTCCAAACATCTCTGGGAATAGCGTCAAAACAGTAATTTTCATTCCTTCATACCCGGTATAAGCTTTACCATCATCCTACTATTCTCTAAATCAATGTCCTTAACAAATTCCTCTACTGCGGGAATTAAAATAGTTTTACCTTCATGGGTCTCCACTTCGTAAATATCCTGCGCCGCATTTTGAATGACATCAGAGAGATGTCCAAGAACGCCTCCCCCCTCTTCTTCCACTGTTAATCCAACTAATTCGTGAATGTAGTATGCGCCATCTTGAAGGGGCGGGGCATCCATTTTGTAAATATATAAATATTTCCCGGCGGAGGCCTCCGCTTCATTACGGTCATCAATTCCTTCCAGTTTGAGTACCACCATATTTTTTATATAACGAACCCTTGTGATGGGATATTTTACATCATCACAAAGAATATAGGGTAATTCCTCAAACTTTTCTTTATAATCAGTGTAGGGATAAACCTTTATTTCCCCTTTAAGGCCCACAGCCCCTGTTATTTTTCCCAGTTTTAGCTTCTTCATTTTATCCAGGCTTTCTTCATATTAACAAGGCACATACACCTTTAGCATATGTGCCGCATCTCCGGTTTTCATGAAGCAAAGATCTATTGAATGATCTCTACCACCACTTTTTTATTTGCCTTGATTGCCGCGGCCTTAACTACCGTACGAATGGCCTTTGCGATTCGCCCCTGCTTGCCGATGACCTTACCCATGTCATCCGGGGCAACTCTCAATTCGATTATGATTTCCTGATCCCGTACCGTTTCCCTTACATGAACAGCCCCCGGATCATCAACCAACGATTTAGCAATGGCTTCAACCAACTCTACCATAGGTTTCACCTCTTTTATTCATTCATGCCATAATTCCTGATTTTTTGAAAAGGCTTTTGACCGTTTCAGTAGGCTGTGCTCCATTTGAAAGCCATTTCTTTGCTTTTTCCTCATCGATCTTTACATCTACAGGATCGGTTAATGGATTGTAGTAACCCAACTCCTCGATAAACTTACCATCTCTTGGCGAACGGGAATCTGCTACGATTACCCTGTAGAAAGGTTTTTTCTTTGCACCCATTCTTTTCAATCTAATCTTCACTGACATTTAATCGACCTCCTCAATTTAATATTTTCAATATATGTTTAAAGCTTTAAAAACCTCTGAACATCCTTTTCTTATGTTTCGAACCCGTCGCAAATTGCCGCATCATCTTCCGGGTTTCTTCATATTTCTTCACTAAGTTGTTAATCTTGGAAACCGGCAACCCACATCCGGCAGAAATCCTTCTGCGGCGACTGGCATTCAGGATTGACGGATCCCTTCTCTCCTGCAAAGTCATGGATTGGATTATGGCCTCCATATGGCGCATTTCACGCTCTCCCTGATCCATATCAACATTGGCCATAGCCTTCCCATTTATCCCCGGCATCATTTCCAAAATCTTAGCTAATCCGCCCATTTTCTTCATCTGGCTGATCTGATCAAGAAAGTCCTCCAATGTAAACTGGTTCTTACGTATTTTCTTTTCTAACTCTGCGGCCTGCTCATCGTCATAGGCTTCTTGAGCCTTTTCTATTAAGCTGAGCATATCTCCCATTCCAAGAATACGAGAAGCCATCCTTTCCGGATGAAAAGCCTCCAAGGCATCCATCTTTTCGCCCACTCCGATGAATTTAATAGGTTTTCCTGTAACCGCCTTCGCTGAAAGTGCGGCGCCACCCCGAGTATCACCATCCAGCTTGGTCATAATAATACCATCAATACCCAGTCGCTTATCAAATCCCTCCGCTGCATTGACAGCATCCTGTCCTGTCAGCGCATCCACCACAAGCAGTATTTCATGAGGTTTTGTTTTTTCCTTGATCCGCACTAACTCATCCATCAAATCCTCATCTATATGCAGCCTTCCGGAAGTGTCAAGAATCAACACATCATATCCCTTGTACTGTGCCTCCTGGCATGCCTTTTCCGCAATCACATCAGGCTCTTTACAATCCCTCATCGTAAATACAGGTACATCTATGGATTTCCCAACGATTTCCAATTGATCTATAGCCGCCGGCCTGTACACATCACAAGCAGCCAGCATAGGTTTTTTCCCATTCTTTCTCAGATACACTGCAAGTTTTCCGCAGGTTGTGGTTTTACCTGTACCTTGAAGTCCGGCCATTAAAATAACGGTAAAGCCTTTCGGGGAATAGGTTAGCTTGCTGTTGGTCCCACCCATCAGCGTAACCATTTCTTCATTGACTATCTTGATAACCTGTTGAGCTGGTGTCAAGCTTTCCAACACATCCTGCCCCAACGATTTCTCTTTAACGGCGGCAACAAAATCCTTAACCACCTTAAAATTGACATCCGCCTCCAATAAAGCAAGTTTAACCTCACGCATAGCCTCATTAATATCAGCCTCAGTCAAAACACCCTTGCCCTTTAATTTTTTAAATACGCCCTGTAGTTTTTCCGAAAGACCTTCAAATGCCATTTTCCACTCCTAAATACATTCCGTTTAATCCAAGGTTTCTATCATCTTCTTTATGTCCTTCAAACCTTGCGTCAAAGCATTGTTTTCCTTAAATTCTTCAGCAAGCAAATCGATAGCTTTCATGGCTTTTTCTTTTGCTTGCTCCATTTGTCCAAAACGCTTGACAAGACCTAATTTACTCTCATATTCATTGAGCCTATTCTCGCCCCGTTTCAAAAAATCATGTACTCCCTGTCTGGTTATCCCAAGTTCCTCGCCGATTTCCGATAAACTGTAATCATCCTCATAATACAAGGCAAAAATATTCCTCTGCTTTCCAGGGAGCAACATTCCATAAAAGTCGTAGAGAATTCCCATCTCTGTCATTTTTTCTATGTCATTTATCTTTTCCGCCATATTCTTCACCTTGGACACTTTAACACACCCCGGGATAGCTGTCAAGCCTTTTTCTTTACAACAACCCAACTCATCCGCAATCACTATTCTCAAAATTCACAAGATTCAAAAATTTATATTTCCTCTCATTCCCGCCTATGATATAATAAAATATCATAAATCAGATATATTTAAATATTATTCATATAGGAGGTCGGTAAAAATGAAATTAAAAGAAAAGGTTGCCATAGTAACCGGTGCCAGCGGTGGCATGGGACGGGATATTGCTTATCTGTTTGCAAAGGAAGGGGCGACTGTTTATGCGGTGGCCAGAAGAATAGAAAGGCTTGAGGAACTGGCAGAAAGTTCAAAAGGTTTTGAGGGAAAAATAATACCCTACGGATCGGATTTGACTCAAAAGGGTGCTGCAGAAAAAATGATAGAACATGCCTTTAATGACTCGGGCAGGCTTGACATTCTGGTAAATAATGCTGGGTTAATGGACGATTTCAGTCCTGTTGGGGATGTGAAGGATGAAATGCTGGAAAAAATCTTTAATCTTAATGTGTTCTCTTTGTTTTATAGCATGAGAAAAGCTGTTGAGATATTTTTGAAACAGGGTAGTGGAAATATAATAAACATAGCTTCCATCGGTGGTCTGTTCGGTGCAAGAGCGGGGGCAGTATATACTGCATCAAAACATGCGGTAGTGGGGTTGACCAAAAACACAGGATATATGTATGCTAAAAAGAACATAAGGTGTAATGCCATTTGTCCCGGCGGCGTTGAAACGGAAATAGGCATAGGAGAATACATGCAAAATGTCAATGCAGAGGCTATGGACATCATAATGCCTAATACGGCAGGGAATCCAAGGAGCGGTAGCGGTATGGAGATAGCGACAGTTGCACTGTTTTTAGCTTCCGAAGATTCCAGCTTTGTAAATGGCCAAACCATCACGGCTGATAGTGGCTGGACGGCCTTCTAATACCTTCCTCCATAAGGGGCAGGGCTATAAAATGCCCTGCTTTTTTTCTATCGATTGCGCTCTTTAAGCTCCTGTCTGATGCGGCGATCACTGTCTCGCTTCGCTATATCCTCTCGCTTATCATACAACTTCTTTCCCCGGGCTACCGCTAATTCTATTTTAGCTCTGCCCTTTTCGTCAATGTACAGGCTTAACGGTACAAGAGTCATCCCCTTTAAAGTAACATAGCCGATCAGCTTGCGGATTTCGCTTTTATGGAGCAAAAGCTTCCTTGGCCGCAAAGGATTGACATTGAATCGGTTCCCTTGCTCGTAGGGACTGATGTTCATATGGTATAGCATAACTTCTCCATTTTCAATTCTGGCGTAACATTCCTTTAGGCTCACATTCCCCTGACGAATGGATTTTATCTCGGTACCGGTGAGCACGATTCCGGCTTCGTAAACCTCATCTATAAAAAAGTCATGACGGGCCTTTTTATTGGTTACAATAATTTTTCTCTTTTTCACTTTATTTCCCCTATTACAAACGCCCTATATCCTTAAACGGGTATAGTCTGAAAACCGCCTGTCCTACTATTTTATCGATTTCCAGAAAACCCACGCTTTCATCCCTGCTGTCTATGCTGTTTTGCCTATTGTCCCCCATGACAAACAAAGCCCCCTTGGGCACTGTCACCTCTTCCATGGGCTGGTACGTGTAGCCTTCAAGGGTGTAATCCTCTTCCAAAGGCTTATCGTTACGATAAACCACACCGTCGGAAATAGAGATCCTATCTCCTTCCTTCCCCACTATCCTCTTAATCAATAGCTTTTCCTTACCATTTTGCTGCACTAAATCCGTATGAAATACTATTATGTCTCCATATCCCGGTGCCCCGAATCTATAGGCTTGCTTGCTAAGAAAGATATAGTCATTTTCGTGTAAGGTAGGCTCCATGGAATGTTCTTTCACTATAGTCGGCTTAACAAACTGCAATATCACAAACCCCAATACTATTGCAATAGCTATTTCTTTAATCCAACCCTTCATTTTTGTTTCAGTCCCCTTCGTCCATATATATATTCTCTATCTTGAAAACAATGTTTCTTTTACTGTCATCATAAATGGCGGCAGGTGACTTACTATCTGTAACCCTGACATGTATTTGAGAGGCTCAATGCAGTTTTCAAAACTTAGTTTATAGGCATGTAAATACTGCGATGAAAGGTCAAAACGCCTTCGCATCTCCTTATTTACTTCAATGCTACCATATTTACCATCCCCTATTATGGGATAACCTGCCGCTGCCAGCTGTGCCCTGATCTGATGAGTCCTGCCGGTTATCAGCTCAGCTTCTATAAAACTGTAACCATTTCTCACCTCAATTGGCCGCACAAGGGTTTCCATCATTTTTCCATCTTTATCATCTTCCAAACCATGAACTTTAACTCTGTTTAGTGTTTCATTCTTTTCCATGGTGCCCTTTAGACATAATTCCCTTTCCACCTCACCCTTTACTATGGCCAAATAGTATTTGAATATATGACCGCCTTCACTCATCATGCGATTTAAGGATTTCAATGAGCCATAATTCTTACCGAAAATAACCAGCCCGCTGGTATTACGATCCAGGCGATTCACCGATGCCGGTACGAAAGTCTTTGATAATCGAGGCGAATATTCGCCATGGGAGATCAGGTAATCGATCACCCAATTGGTTAGGGTGCTTTTCTTTTCACTTTGGGTTCCATGAATCAAAAGACCCGGGGGTTTCTCTGCGATGAGGACATGATCATCCTCATAAGCTATGGCAAAAGGTCGTTTCATTCCTTTCGATGATCTTTCCCTATACCTGGGCTTGACCAACCCCATGGCCTCTTTCTCATCTACATATACAATAATCTCATCCCCCGCCAGTATGCGAGTGTCCGGCGAAACCCTTTTACCGTTTACCTTTACATCCTTTCGTAACAGCTTGTATATATGGTTTAACGTTGCATTTTTGAAATACTTTTTTAGAAATTTATCTAAGCGTTGATTTGATTCATTCTCTGTAATGATTATTTTCACCATCTCTATATTATACATCATTGAATTCTGTATGCAAGATAGCATAAATGGCAAAATTGAAATTGAAGTCCTTTATAATCTATGTTAAAGTAGTATGTGGAAAGAAGGTACTTCATAATGGGGAAAATAAAAGACATTATTTATGATAAGAATGATATATTGATTGCCTTTATTATTATTTCAATAGCTGCTTTAATCATATATAGTCGCATTGTAGTAATAATGGATTATCCGGCTGTGCTGGCAGCGGAGGCGGATGCCAATGCACATAACGCTGAACAGTACTATGACGATGGCGAGGATGAGGATGAGGATGATCCTTCAATCCAGATGAGAGATGAGGATTTTAATGATGAAGATAGCAGCAAATCTAAAAACCCATCCAACGAGGAAATTGCGGACACCGGGCAAGCTCCCAAAGGCATATTACTGGAAATCCCTATCGGTGCCAACATGAATCAAATTGGCCAAATTTTTGTCGATGCCGGATTAGCCTATGATGTGGATGAGTTTCTAGATGCCGTCGTTGAGGCTGGGGTGGAAACAAAAATAAAAGCTGGAAGTTTCAATTTTCCATCTGATACCACCTTGAAGCAGGCGGTAGTGTTGGTTGCCAAATGATATGGCTCTGATTCTAATCATCACTTTCCATTAAAGCAATAACCTTATCCAGTCTGCGGCGCTGTTCGCCGCTCATCATTCCGGCCAGTGCCCTGATGGCATTTAATTGCCTCTCATACTGGACCGGATTCTTTTTTATTTCTCCCTTTAATGCCATGATTTCATTTAACAATTGATCCTCACTGCTACCCTTTAACCTGTCTATTACATCCTCAGTCCTTGAACCCCCATCCTTTGCTCCCCCTTTTATTCCGGCCCTCTCTGCCAGTTCCATCAATAATTTTTGATCTATGTCCATGCACTTATCCTCCTTTCTCCTCATATTATGTCCTAAGGCATATTAACATTCCCATTAGTTAATTTTATGCCCCTTTACAATAAGGGTTGCTTGTATGAAAGTGAGGTTACATAATGAATCCCATTCTTTTATTGGTTTTCATCCTATTTCTCTTAAATCCCGGAAATAGGCGTAGCTTTCAATGCTTACCCAGCTACATCGACACCTTTAAAATGGAATTATATCTGGACAGACTTGTTAATATGACAAGGGCCTTAGAAAAAATCAATCGTTTGAACCAGGGGAAAAGAATACCTCCCATGGGTAAACCCACACATTTTTCACAGATCGAAAATGTCTGTCAGTCCATGGATGCACTTAAAGACTTTCTGGGAGAGGGTAAGACAAACGAACAGATAAACAATCTTATCCAAGGCCTTTCAAGTGTTGGAAAGTTCAAGGATATGGAACAGATAATATCAACCTTTGCCCCGCTTCTTTCCACAATTCTTAACAGCGACAAAACCCCCTAATCAAGGAATGGGTAGTAAATCTGGATAAAATGGATGCATTTCCCTCAAAACAGGTGTATAATTTTAATGTAGAGTCAATTCTTAAAGTGTAGTAGGAGGTAAGATTATGGCACTCGTTACATCGAAGGAAATGTTTGATAAAGCACTAAAAAGTGATTATGCTATTGGCGCATTCAACGTCAATAACATGGAAATCATACAGGGTATCGTAGATGCGGCCCAGGAGGAAAATGCACCACTGATCCTGCAGGTATCGGCAGGAGCAAGGAAATATGCCAAGCCGGCCTATCTTCTAAAATTGGTGGAGGCCGCTATTTTAGATACGGGGCTGGATATATGCCTGCATTTAGATCACGGCGAAGATTTTGATATCTGCAAAAAATGTGTAGACGATGGTTTTACCTCCGTCATGATAGACGGCTCAAAGTATCCTTTTGAAGAAAACATCGCATTGACCAAGCAGGTTGTAGACTATGCCCATGCCCACGGGGTGGTAGTGGAGGCAGAATTAGGCAGGCTTGCCGGCATTGAGGACAATATAAATGTCGATGAACGCTCCGCTTCCTTCACGGATCCACAGGAGGCCCAGGAATTTGTAGAAAGAACCGGTGTAGACTCTTTGGCAATTGCTATCGGCACAAGTCATGGAGCATATAAATTTAAAGGAGAACCCTACCTTGATTTTGAAAGACTACAAAAAATCGCCAAGCTTCTTCCCACCACACCTTTAGTTCTTCATGGCGCATCTACGGTGCTGCCGGAGTTTGTGGCAAGATGCAATCAGTATGGGGGAAACATCCCGGGTGCCCAGGGCGTTCCCGAAGAAATGATTCGCACTGCAACCAAATACGGCGTATGCAAGGTTAATATAGACACAGACCTAAGGCTTGCAATGACCGCTGAAATCCGCCGCCACTTCGTTGAACATCCAGAGGATTTCGATCCGAGAAAATATCTGGGCCCCGCTCGACAAGCCATCAAATCAATGGTTCAACATAAGATAAAGAATGTTTTGGGTGCCAGCAATATGAGGTAGGCTATACCTGTGCCCCGACGACCTTTTGTCGGGGCATATGTATTGACAAAGCGGGAGCATTTAAGGTTTTATGAAAAAAATCAAGATACTTATACCTGTATTAGGACTATCTATTTTTACTATTTTGTCCATAGGTATCCATTATAGAACTACCCTGTTTTTTGACGTTCCTTTACTTGATCTGGCCCGGGAGCTTCGCAGCGAACATCTGACCGCATTTTTTACCTTCATTACCTACTGCGGCAACAAACAGACCATAGCATTAATTTGTTTGGTGGCACTACTAAATCCAAGATGGAAAAAGGATTATGGATATTTTCTCAGCATATCTGCAATACTTTCTACGCTTATCTATCACATGCTTAAAACTTTGATTAAACGCCCCCGCCCCCAATTAATGTCTCATTTAATTATTGAGCAAGGCTATGGATTCCCCAGTGGCCACACCATGACCTCCATCGTCTTCTTTGGAATAATGATATATCTTTTACGCCTGCATTATGGAAAAAAAGAAAAAAAAATATGCCTCACTATAACGACCGCATCGCTGTCCATCCTCATATTCCTCATTCCCCTATCACGAATCTATCTAGGCGTCCACTATCCGTCGGACATATTGGCGGGTATGGCCCTAGGAGTGTCCTTGCTTTTTGTCATGATTGAGGTTCATAAAAAAATATTAAAAGGTTAGATTGAAAAACAATCCGACTGCCACGCCAATAGCATAAAGAAGGGCTATCACCATTAAAGTTTCTTTTTTATTGCCATTGTTTTTAATCAAAACCGCAAGCCCCACCCCGGTGCCACCGGATAATCCTGCTATCATTGACCCAAAGGAAATGCTGTTTTCAAGATAGAGCTGAGTAAGAACCACCGAGGAGGCGCAGCTGGGTACCATTCCAAAGATTGCCGTTAAAAATGGCTGAAAAAAGCTGCCTTTCATAAGGATTCGCTCCACCAGGTGATCCCCTAAGAAATAAAATCCCATATTCAAGACGAGCAAAATTATTAAAATGAACAGAAATATTCTAATGCTATGTCTTAGAACTACTTTCAAAATATTTTTGCCCCCGGAATCAACGCTGTTGCAGCTGCATTTACATCCCCTGTGGTTACAATCAAGATCCCCACTTTCGCAAAGGTACATTTTAGAGTTCTCCTTCTTTTCGGATTTAATCCTCCCGCCTATCACATCGATAGCCAATCCAAAAATCAAAGCTATGGCCATTTTTATGCCTAACAATTGCAGAATAAGTCCGCTATTACCCGGATTTGCAAAAAGAACTGGGATAGCCTCATCCGATGTTGCTAGAAAAATGGCTACTAACGTCCCCATAGTCATCATTCTTTCGCTATAAAGATTGGCCGCCATAACGGATATGCCACATTGAGGGAGAAGCCCCAGCAATCCGCCCCCCACCGGACCCAACAGGCCTGGATTCACAATGAAGACCTGAATCCTTTTCCCTGCCCCTCGGGAAATATATTCAACTATCAAATATGCTACCATAAGAAAAGGCAACATTCTTAAGGAATCTAAAAATGTATGCTCGATTATTTCCCACATAGCCTGAATATCCCCTATTCTTCATTTTAGTCTATCCAAAAATTAACCACAAGCTACTTGAAAGCGCAATGTGTGGCGCGAAGGGGGCGTAGGAATCAAGTTTTAAATGCCCGATCATTACAGCCGCCGCAAAATAAAGACCACTTATGAGAATGGCAAACAACAAAACCCATAGCCCATCCAAGGGCCCATGAAGAATCCCTAAAGCGCAAAGCAGTTTGCAATCACCCATTCCTACCGTTTCCCCACCCGAAAGCAGAGCGGTGAATGCACTTAGGCTGAATAGACCTCCCCCACATACCAATGCCCCTAAAAAGGGTTCCTCCAACAGATTCCATTGAAAATCATATCCCCCACTGCCGACTATTTGAAAGACCAAACCTGTCATTCCAATAACAATTATTATTTGATCGGGTAATATCCCGTATATTATATCCGCAATGACAATCAGCATCAATAACCAGAGAATGATTATAGCAAAGCCAATGCGCCTATAATCTCCCCCATGTAAATAATACACCCCTGTGGAGGCAAGGGCAAATAAAACTACTATGGTTATTCCCTCAGGCCACAGATTTATTCTGGGGGGCTTTAAACTTTTACCTGACCATTCTTCCAATGTAACCCCATAATCTAAAAGCCAGCTTTGAGGAATCCTATCAAAGACCCATAAGCCCAGGAGCCCTAAGATTGTACTTACGGCATAAATCAGCGTCAGCATCCTTTTTTTCTCCTCTGCAGGCCACACTCTTCCTTATTTTACCACACAAAAAACATTTCACAATATTTTTTCATCAACCCTTCCAGTTAGGTTATAATATTCATGGAGGTAAAAGTATGACTAGATTGGAAAGAGATTTCTTTACCCGAGATGTTCTAACGGTTGCGCCGGACCTTATAAATAAAATATTGGCAAGAAGGATACCCAACGGGGAGGTCTTACGCTTTCGCATAACAGAAACGGAGGCATACAGGGGGGAAGAAGATTCCGCATGCCATGCCAGAGCAGGTAAAACAAAACGCACTTCCATACTGTATGAGACCGGCGGATGCACATATATTTATCTTTGCTATGGAATTCATAATCTTCTTAATGTGGTTACCGGACATTCCGGTTTTCCACAAGCAGCTTTATTAAGAGGAGGCATAATGCTTCGTGAGAATGAAAACAGTGAAAGGGATTTTAGTGCATCCCCCCCACGGCACGATGGCCCGGGCAAGCTGACAAAAGCAGCGGAAATAGACCTGTCATTAAACGGACTGGATCTGACTCTTTCCAATGAGATATGGTTGGAAGATGACGGTGTCCTGCCCCATTACACCACCAGCCCTCGTGTTGGAATCAATTATGCTTCCGAGCCATACAGGAACATGCTCTGGCGCTTTATTGCACAGCCGCTTCCTCTTCCATAGACTTTATTTCAGGGGACATTACGATCACATAGTTGTATTCTGCAGGCTTGCTTAAAATCCCCATGGGGCTTTCCGATACCAATTTAAGGGTAACCTTTCCCTCCATCAGTTTTATTGGACCCGAATATCTGCTGCTTTTTAAGTTGGGTGTAGAACCATCAGTGGTATAATAAATTTCCCCTTCCGTAGAGGATGTGAAAAAAACAGTCCTTTCCCCACTATAACTTCCGGAAGTTAGGCTGCACGAAGGCGGTGAAGGCCTCATTCCATCTAAAATATTTAATCCGTTTATGTTTGACCAGGCTATTAGATTATTGGCCTTATCTTTCCTATCATTTATCAAATAGAAATTAAACAGTTCCTTGTAAAGGTTCCCATTTTCCAAATCTGAGTTTATCAAGGCCTTGTAGGATTGTTCTGCCTTCATATAATTGCCTTCTGCCGCATAGATTCTGGCCCGATCCAACTGGGTCTGATCTAATGTTTTTAAACCAAGGAGATCCAATCCCCCCACAACAAATCCCACTCCCGCCGCCATAGACATAAGTAATAGAACAGCAAAAAAATGGAAAGCCTTTTTCCACCTCCTTGCCCTTTTAAACTTCTTTGCCTGATCCGCCGATATATTTATCTGGACTCCACAAATGCTGCAAAAAAGGTCTTCCTTATCCAGTTCATTTTTACAATTAACACATTTGTTAGGATTGTTACCCATCTTATACCTCGTTTACATGCCACTAACGAAGCAGGGAGCACAATACCTGAGGTATGTTCGCCAGTGAAGCTTGTTTTTCAACAGCCCCCAGATCAAATGCCACCTTTGGCATCCCATACACTATGGAGGATTGCTCATCCTGCCCTATGGTTCTGGCCCCCTTCGACCTCATGGCCTGTAAACCTTTCCCTCCATCCGACCCCATTCCCGTAAGTATCACGCCTACCGCCTGATTTCCAGCCTCCCTGGCCACCGAGTCAAAGAGTACATCTACGGAAGGACAATGTCCACTCACCTTTTCACCTGCAAAACACTCTACCCTGTACTTCTCTCCAACCTTCTTAATTCTCATATGACGATCTCCAGGAGCGACTATGACCTTCCCCTGCTCAATATAATCGCCGGTTTCCCCCTCCTTAACCTTAAACCGGGTTTGAACGTTAAGCCGTTCCGCAAACATCTTTGAAAAAACAGGGGGTATATGTTGTACTATGACTATCCCGGGAACTGTGGGCGGAAGGTTCTTAACTATACTAAATATGGCCTCCGTCCCCCCGGTGGATGCTCCGATGGCTATTATTTTTTTCGATGAATCTATGCTTTGTATTCTGCTGATTTTCTCCATAACCGGTTTTGCTGATCCTATTTTGGATATGGAGGCTACCTTTATCTTCATGATAAGATCATATATGAACCCCTCCATACCCTTGGGGGTTTGTGTACCGGGTTTCACAACAAAATCCACAGCACCTGCATTCATAGCATCAAAGACGGCATCACTTACCGAACTGACCATAATGACCGGCACCGGATATTGGGGCATAAGACGACGTACAAATTCTATCCCATTCATCCTGGGCATTTCTACATCACAGGTTATTACATCCGGATGTATTTCCAATATTTTATCTCTTGCCTCAAAAGGATTGGCAGCAAAGCCGACTACTTCGATGGATGGATCCGAGGAAATCCCACGTATGATTACCTCCCTGAAAAGCATGCTATCATCAATCACCAATACTCTTATCTTTTTCAAGTGTCAATACTCCTTTTATTCTTTTCTGTATACGGCAGGCATCACATATTTATACCCGGTGGCATCTCTATTTAACGATTCAGCATGACCGACAAACAAATATCCCCCCCGTTCAGTTATATCATAGAATTTCTGCACTAATTCAGTTTTCGTTTTATTATCAAAGTATATCATAACATTCCTGCAAAATATAACATGAAATTTCTTTTTAAAAGGAAAGTTGGGGTCTATTAGATTAAACTTTCTGAATATCACCTCATTTCTCATGCGATCGCTAATCTTTAAATTCTCCCCATCCCTTTCAGTGAAATGCTTTCTCTGCCATTGTGCGGGAAGTGCAGAAACCTTTTCACTACTGTAAATCCCGCTTTGCGCAATGCCAAGCACCTTTTCCGATATATCTGTGGCCAGTATCTTCGTATCCCAAAAATTTTTTTCCCTGCCAAAAAAATCATCCATTATCATGGCCAATGTATAGGGTTCCTCACCGGAAGAGCAGGCAGCACTCCAGATGCGCAGGTCTTTGTTCTTAACCGTAGCCTTTAAATATGGCAGTACCTTATCACTAAAATAATTGAAATGTTCCGGTTCCCTCATGAAAAACGTATGATTTGTCGTAATTTTATTGAGCATAACCGATGCCGCACTGCCCGTTTTATCTGCTATAACATAGTCCAGATAATCTGATAAGGTTGAAAAGTTACCCTCCTTCATTACATTATTAAGCCTACCGGATACCAGCGAATGCTTTTCCGGTTTGAGATGAATGCCATAGTTGGTTTTTATGTATGTGGCAAACCTTTGAAATTCTTTTTCTGTTATCTCTATCATCTTCATATTAGCACCCGAATTCAAGTTTCAATACTCCTTTTACATATTACAGAATGCCCGATGCTCCCGCACCGGGCATTCACATAAGTTTTTTAAATTCATTAAGCTTTTCCAAGAGATGACGCCGCATCGGATATTTTATGCTGCATCTCCGAAAGCACATCCAGAGCCGCTAAAATGCGTCCCGCATTTTCTGCTATGGCCTGGGATTCTTTTAAAACATCGTCGCTGACCTCATTGACTTGACACAACACAGGCTCGATGACTTCATTGATTCTCATAGCCCCTCGCGCCGATTGCTGACTTTGATCAGACAGCCGCTTAATCTGATCAGCAACAACGGAAAAACCCATTCCATATTCCCCTGCCCTTGCTGCCTCTATGGAAGCATTAAGGGAAAGCAAATTGGTCTGAGTAGAGATGTTAACGATTTCATCGCTCATTTTTACATATTTCTTAATCTCATCCTGGAGATCTGAAACGTGTTCACTTAGTCTTTCCGATACCCGATTCATAAGCTGCACCTTATCATGAATATCCTGCGCATCAAGGAGAGTGCTGCTTGTCTTGTTGGTGGATTCCTCAATAGATTCAAAGATGCTTTCAACACCAGCCTTTAATTCCCTTGCCTGCTCCTCCCTTTGAAGGGCTAACTCCTCCATATGCTTACTTTGCTCGCCTATGACCTTTTTGATATACTCTACACAGTTTTCCACATGGTTTATTCCCTTGGCCACAGCCTCCGCCATTTTGCGACATGTGTGATATCCACAGGAGCGGCAATCTATTTTTCTTTCCAATGCAGTGTCCTTTTTCAAATCTAAAAAGGCTTTCTCCACCTGACTTTCCGAAACTGCAATACCCTTAATCTTTTTGGCATCATAAACCCTTATAAAATCGTCAAGCCTGAGCTCTCTGTCGAACTGATTGAAAGGCGGCCCGGGTATACAATTTGTATTTTTTTTAGTTTTAACCACAGTTTTTTGGACATCCTTTTTGGCCTTGTTCATACGGCGACCTACGATCAGCCCATCATCCTCCTTGCACAATGCCCCCGTACCTACATTGCAGCCATGCTGGCAATTCAAAATATCCACAAGAAAGGGGTTTTCCCCTCTGTTCATTTGCCCGGCAAAATCATGTAAAAAGTGGCTGGAAAGGGGCTGGCCTTCTACCTGGTGTATCCAGGCATCATCCACATATAATTCTACATTTTCTTTCAATCCTCCAGGCATGGGATATAGGGCCCCTAACCCGTGCTGTTCATTGTCAAAATCATCTTCCGGAAATCTTCGATAGTCAATTCTATTGCGTTCTAAATACTCCTTAAGCTTCTTATATGTAACATTATAACTTACCAGTCCATTGGTGTTTTTGTCTTGAAATTCCCCCTGTTTCGACACGCATGGGGAAATGAAGGCATAATCACCGGGAATATTTTTATACTTTTTCATGTAAATTGCGGTGCACATTGCCGGCGAATGGATTGGAGCTAATTTAGGCAATAGCTCGGTTGCATAGTGTTCAATATAGTTTACTATTACAGGACATGGCTGGGATATTAGCCCGGATACCTTATTCTCCGTCATGTAGCGCAGATATGCCCAGGTACAAATATCTGCACCGAAAGATGTATCGAACAAATGGGTGGCCCCCATACTCCTTAGAAGGCCTAAAAGCTGCCCATATTGATCGAAATTAGTGCGCAAAGCAGGAGCTACTAATAAAGCAATTTTCTTCCCCGCCTTCAAGTCCTTAAAAAATTTCTCCGTATCATCCAGGTAGTCTCTTGCGTCGTGGGTGCAGCTTCTCAAACATTCGCCACAGACTATACATTTGTCACCATGAACATAAATCTTATTTATGTCATTCTCCAAAACTGCTACATTTGCCTCTTCACAAGGACAATTTGAAATACATCGATTACACCCAATGCAATTATCATTGGTAAACAGCTTGCTGGTTTGCATAATACCCTCCACTATTTGACCTGTTCGCAGTATAATAACATAATCTGACAACCACATTAATAATACTACATAATTAGTCAATTTGCGAGTACTTTTTAAACGATTTGTCAGATAACATTACAATTAATCAATAGTTAAGCCGGCACATCGATATTTTCACGGAATAATCCCATAAATGTCAATTAAGCCTGCAACTGTCTTCAGTGTGCAGGCTTAAATAGCTCAGAATCTTAGTTTGTAATATACATCCTCAATCCAACAATCCTGTTTCCGTCAAAAACTCCCTTGCAATTGAAGCTATATCGCTTTGGTCGATGTTAACTCGGTAGTTTAATTCTGCCATGGTTTCATTATCAATTTTCCCTGCCAGTTTGTTTAAGACCTCCTCCAGCTGGGGGTAGGCCGATAAAGTACTATTTCTGATAATCGGCGAGGCGTAGTATGGCGGGAAAAATCCTTGATCATCCTCTAAAATAACAAGGCCATACTTCTTTATTTCCCCATCGGTGGCAAATACATCGGTTACATCTATATCCCCATTTCCCACCGCCTGATTCTTTAAGGATATGTTCATTTTTTTTGGCTCCCCCATAAACTTAACGCCATACTTTTCTATAAAGCCCTCATAGCCGTCCTGCCTATCAAAAAATTCATGGTCTGCACCGAACACTAAATTTTCCGACACCGATGCAAGTTGGCTGCATTTTGTCAGGTTATATTTCTCAGCGGTCTCCTTAGTTATTCCAATGGCATAGGTATTATTCAGCCCTATGGGTTTAAGCCACTTAATATCGAATTGCTTGTGGAATTCATCAGATACTATTTGATAGGCTTCATCCGCATCCGGATTAACATCCATCTTGAGCTGGGCGGTAAGTCCAGTCCCCGTATATTCCGGGTAAATATCAATTTCACCTTTTTTAATCGCTTCAAAACATACGAAAGTACCTCCCATATTCAGCTTACGATTTACCTTTAAATCCGTATGATTTTCTATTAGCTGGGCGAACATCTCTGCCAGCAATATGTTTTCACTGAAGTCCTTGGATCCTATGCTGACAGCATCCTTGCCGCCCCCACACCCACCTAACGCTAAAATTAGCACCAGCATAAGCGCTACCAGTATTATACCTTTTTTCTTTTTCATCCTTTCTCCTCCTTTTTCTAAAAATGATTTAACAATAAAGCGATTTATTCTCCATCCTATCCTGCTCGTTTTATAAGCCTTTTTTCAATCTTTGACATAATAAAATCGAAAACTATCGCCATTACAACCACGGGTATGGTGGCTCCGATAATCATCCCCGTATTTTGTGTTTGTATGCCCCTATAAATGGGATATCCTAACCCACCCGCTCCGATTAAAACACCCATAACAGCAATTGAAAGAGATGTTACAAGGGCTATTTTAATACCGGAGAAAATCATAGGGAAAGCCAGTGGAAGCTCAACTTTTAATAAGCGCTGCGCTTTGGACATTCCCATGCCCTTTGCTGCATCCCGTATTGCAGACGATACTTCATTCAGCCCGGTAACCGTATTCCTGGCTATGGGGAAAATTGCGTAAAGCACCAGGGCAGCAATCATAGCCTTATTTCCCAACCCCATCAAAATCATCATTATGGTTATCAGCGCTAAAGAAGGTATGGTCTGGATTATGTCTGAAACCCATAATATAGGCGAGCCGATATATCTATTCCAATATGCTATGATT
Source organism: Anaerovoracaceae bacterium (assembly GCA_050953445.1). Taxonomy (GTDB): domain Bacteria; phylum Bacillota; class Clostridia; order Peptostreptococcales; family Anaerovoracaceae; genus JBMNMS01. The sequence continues at coordinate 8,306 of JBMNMS010000002.1, read as the reverse complement.
CCAATTATAACGCTTATAGCTATAGCTATAGACATAGCCATAAGCACAATTCCCATATGTTCTATGGTAGGAGCTAATAGCTTAATCATAAATCTACCCCCTTAATCCCTTAGGCGTTAACAACCTTTGCATACCCCCTATAAGCCAACTTGCAGTTATTGCCAATAGGGCAGACGGGATTGCGCCGGCCAATATATACTGTGATTTGTATGTTGAAAGCCCTGTCCATATAAGATCGCCCAAACCACCGGCACCGTTTAACGCTGCAAGAGTTGCCCAGCTTATGATATATATCGTTGAAATACGAAGCCCGCCGATTATGGACGGAATAGCTAAAGGAAATTCCACTTTAAATAACCTCTGCCCATTGCTCATCCCTATACCTTTCGCAGCTTCAATATATGCGCTATTCACCTCCGTCAGCCCAGTGTAGGTATTTTGAAGCAAAGGAAGAATCGCATACAATGTCAACACAGCCACTGCGGGCCACTTGCCTATGCCGAAAAAAATCAAAAACAACCCTAACATAACCAGACCCGGTATTGTTTGAATAACCCCGGCCAAGGCCAATACATATCGCGCGATAGACCTATTACGAGAAAGAAAAACTGCCAATGGAATTGTAATAATTATGGCAAATAGCAAGGAAAGGCCTACTAATTCCAGATGGCGCAATAACCCTTTATTTATTTGGGGAAGCATTTCTAAAATCCAGTGAATCATGTACATCAGTTTTCAACCTCCAAGTCACCCCATAAGGCCTCCCCTAAAGCCTTAGCCATGCTGGTTCTCGTTATCAATCCGGCAACTGTGGAATCATCGTTTAACACGATTAAATAATCCGAGGAGGTCTCAAGCAACTTGTCAAAAGCCTCTTTTGCGTCCTCCTTGCGGTTAACGGTGATAGCCTTTCGAGATACTAATTCTCCTATCTCCCTGCCTGCTTTTCCACGAGCCTTTATGGTTTCGATTGACACCGTTCCTGCATATGTTCCATCATCATCCAAGACGATAAGTGAATTCACATCACGTCTTGCCATTTTGTCAATGCACTCTAAGGTTTTGCTGGTTTTGGGAACCGTAAGTACCCTTGTTCTCATAAAATCTTCGGCATACAGTTTTGGGATTCCATTCTCTCCATTATTGGCAACCCTTCTGCCCATAAAGCCTTTGATAATTCCATGTGCAGGGTTTTCCAGCAGTTCTTCCGGTGTAGCCATTTGCAGAATCTTTCCTTCATTCATAAATATTATTGTATCTGCAAGACGCAATGCTTCATCCATATCGTGGGTAACAAAAATTATAGTCTTTTTCAGCTTTTGCTGTATGCGTTTAATCTCTTCTTGTAGAGTATCTCTGGTGATTGGATCCAGTGCTCCAAAAGGTTCATCCATAAGAACTATTGGCGGCGATGCGGCCAAGGCCCTGAGCACACCCACCCTCTGCTGCTGTCCACCGGATAATTGGGAAGGGTATTTATGAGCATATTCTTCATATGGCATTTCTACTAAAGACATAAGCTCCTTAACAATTTCCTTCCATTTTTCTTTTTCATATTTTAATAGCTTTGGAACCACCGCGATATTTTGCTCAACGGTCATATGGGGAAAAAGGCCTATCTGTTGTATGACATAGCCAATAGTTCTCCTAAGTTGCACCGGATTAATTTTCGAGATATCCTTTTCTCCAACATAAACGCTGCCGCTGTCCGGTTCTATCAATCTATTTATCATCCTAAGGGTTGTAGTCTTTCCGCATCCACTGGGGCCTATTAGCACAACCAGTTCCCCCTGTTTTATATTAAAACTTAAATTATCTAATACGGTCTTTTCCCCATAATTCTTCATTACGTTTTGAAACTTAATCATGATAATCCTCACAATACATGTTTTTAACATTCAGTTTTTGTAACAACCCTATTCTAAATTATAAGTTGTCAGATGTCAACAGTTCAATATTACATTAGAATTTTAGCAAATAAAAAAGCACGCCTTTTTTAAGCATGCCTTTTTATCCCTAAATTGTTCAGCTGTTGATAAAAGCTGTAACAGTTTCTACACAGGGAATATCCCCTACAAAAATAAGGGTGTCCCCCGGCTGTAAGGTAGCGTAGGGCCCGGGGGATAGTATTATCCTCTCATCCCTCCGTATAGCAATTACCGTAGCTGCAGTCTGTTGCCAAAACTTTAATTCCCCCAGGGTTTGTCCTATTAATGAGGATTGAGAAGGAACGTCAATCTCATAATTAACAAAGGGATTGGACTCGGAAAATTTTTCATTTATTCTTACGATGGAACCGGCTAACTCCACTATTTTCTTGCCCAGAGCCTCTTGCTCATCCATCAATTTTTTAAGCTGCCTTCTCATAGTGCGTACATCGTTTTGCGAATGAAATCTTTCCACATATTTTATTGCATTTTCTGCTGAAAGTATGATAACCCCGCTGTTTTGCTTAACTTCAACTATTTTCATATCTTCCAGAAGCTTCACAGCCCGTCGGATGGTTTCGGGTGAAACGCCATATTCTGACGCCATAATCGATCTGCCATAAATTTTTGTATTTTCCTTCAAATCTCCCCTGGAAATCCTCAGCGCAATATCAAGAGCAATTTGAGAATACATTGGAGGAACTACATAGTCTTTCAAAATAAGCACTTCCTTTGTGAGTATACTATTAAAACGTTTACACCATCGCATCGATTATATCCTAAATCAATATATTAAATCAATTCTTACAAGGTTTCAGCTCAAAGATTTTCACATATTATTTCCAACCATTACTTGTAAAGGTACATCCTTTTTCTTTTACAAAAGAATCTCCCTCCATGTCTTTGGTAAAGACAAGATTGTAATTATCCTTAAACAAGCAATCCTGTAATGTAAGGGATGAGTTGCCCCATAGAGAAAATGCTGCAACTTCATTCGCCCATGACTCCTTGGGAATTAAATAACCGTTTCTAAGAAACTTGCAATTCTCAAAAGTCGCTTTACATTGCCCAAATGAAGCTATATTGTATGAGCAATCCCTGATGGTAGAATTCACTATCTTCAAGTGGCTATCATAAGCATTTATACCCTCTACACCACACCCATATATTTCACAGTTATCTAATTGTACATTACTACATCGGCTTACATTTAATACTCCACTGGAACACGAGGCAAAAAGGTTAGCGTCATGACCCAAATACAGATTTTTCAGTTTAACATTTTTCCCTGCTGATAAATACAGCACCACATCATCATAGGTGGAAACAAGTTTTGCTTTCCCTTTTCCCTCTAGGAATAAATTTTCCGCATCTTCTATCAAAAGATTATAAGAGAAAACATATGTACCCTCATTTAGTATTATTCGTCTATTTGATCCAATTGCGGCTTCTAACTGTTCAGATGTGTTGACATATATGGTATACATTCCATCGGATTTTTGAACCAGTTCAATTCTATCATAAACCGCTTTTCCGTCTACCTTCATTGAAACTTTTTGATTTTCATAGCCATCAATCCCATGGACAAAGATGTCATATGTCCCGTTAGAACAGTATGTGCTATACACTCCGCTGGTATCGGTAGTCCCATAGTTCGCAATATATCCGTCCCCTTGATTTGTAAATTCTATCTTTGCATTTGGAATCTTTTTATCATTCTCACCCACTATTGTAATCGTGGCCAAATACTGTTTATGTGGGCACTTCCCCCATCCAAACTCCAAGCTGGAGTTTTTTGAGAACACAGAAATATAAAAATCATTTAGGAATATCTTCGCTTTTACAGGAGTCCATTTTACTAGCTCCCATTTCAGTGCATCGCTTGCTCCAAGAGTTACCTTGAATTTAATTTTAAAATAGAAATCCGTATGACCTTCGACACAAACAAGGCATAAATGCTTTACCGATTTATCGGTAGAGACTTTAATATTATCGGATTTTGCATCTATTTCAATACCTCCTTCCGAATCGAATCCCAAATTTACAACCTTTAAGAAATTCACATCGGCGGACACCTCTATACCGGTAGATATGTTGAAACTACCCTCCATGGTAGCATAAAGATCTGCCTTAGATTCCCTAATATTCTGTGGTTTTTTATTTACATAAAGCGTTCCGGTTTTAGAAGTGAATTGCCCTGTGAAGGTACCGCTGACCGATGCATCTACATCTATTATAAAACTCACTTCCATATCGACAAAAATTCCCGTACTGCCGACAGGAACTGAGGCTTCCCCTAACTTTACCTTCTTGGTATCTTCTTTACCTGTCAGATTACCACTGATTTTTCCTTTTACAACACAGTTGTTTTCAACCGTAATTTTAATCTGATTAATATCAAGAATTATTTTGTCATAGCGAATCTGCACTTCCAGCGTCAACTTTGCATTAGCTGTAAGGCTAAGAGTCTTTTCAGGATTTGTGTATCCGAACTCAAACTCCGTGGATGCGCTGCCACCAGCCTTCTTTAGAAGGTTAACCATTTGAGAGCCGGCATTTGCCTCCAAAGGCCCTACCTTGCTAATTATTTCACTATCATTATACCCTACATCCCCTTCACCTACTAAGGCCACTGTCACACCTTCATCCGAATAACCATCAACATCCATACCCGATAAAATCCAATCCTTATCCGAAACATGGATTTGCATATCTACATCTATGTATTCAAAGTAGTCTGAAATATCTGCCCTTCCTTCTGTTAAAGTGGCGGTTGTCCCATCTATTGCAATAGAACCGATCTTCATTAGCAAATATTCATCATCACCTGATCCATACTTGGTATAAAAGATATCTCCCTTTTTAAGGTTGGATATCCTATCGTCTATGTTAGAAAATACGTAAATGCCTTCTTTTTCGTCATACTTTATCAATTGGTTAACAGATCCGCTTTTTTCCGCAATAACAGCCTCCTCCCTAAGCACTGCAAAGTTTGTCTCAGTGGATTTATCGAAGTTAATTACCTTATAATCCTGAAAGTCTTTCATATCCTTATCTAAAAAATCCTGCAATGCCTGAATATAGTTATGAAAGCGCATTAATATTGTGGCAACCTGGGCCCGTGTGGCCGTTCCTGCTGGAGTGATTTTAGTATCTGTGGTACCGGTAACAATTGTACGCCCGATTGCCCACTGCATTCCTGTCTGAGCCCAGGGACTAATTCTATCAGCATCACTGTAATCGGACAGACTAACGGTGTCGCTAACATCATATCCCTTAAAATCAGCATATCGGTATAGTATGGTAACCATCTGTTCACGGGTAATTGACTTCTCCGGACTAAATAATCCATCTCCAACACCACCCACAATGTCATTGGTGGCAGCCCAATTCACAGCTTTAAAATACCAGGCGGAATCGTCAACATCCGTAAATCTGTTACCTTTAACTGATGGAGCCCCCTCCATATTATAAAGGATTTGACATAGTTGTCCCCGGGTAAGGTTAGAATTCGGACTGAAAAGCTTATCTGATACACCGGACATAATCCCCTTTTCATATACATAACCTACCGAGTCATAATACCAGCCTTGGGACACATCATTAAATGGCATCTCCCCATTTAAGCCTAATGCAGCAACTGGAAACAAGGTCGTAAGCATTGCAAAGATCAATAATATAGACAAAAATCGTTTTTTCATCTCTTCCTCCTAAGATTCATCATCTGTCCAAATGCTATATCCATTTCACTATATCCTCCATTTCATAGCGAGGCCTGGGGGCGGGTTTTTCATCGGCATATCCAAGTGCCATGGCAGCGACCAATTGTTCACCCGTACCCAGCCATTTTTCCAACTCCCTATATGCAAAAAAAATATCGCATATCCATAGGCTCCCCATCCCAAGGTCAGTAGCCATAAGGGTCATATTTTGTAGCGCCGCGCCAATCGATTGAATGTTGCATATTTCAGAAACCCTTTCCTCAATGTTAAGAGTTCTATTCATTCCAAACCCTATAGGATTTAAAACGAACACCACCACAGGAGCTTCTTCCATAATCCTCATCGAATATTTGGCCGAGTTCAAATGCTGTCTGCTATTTGGAAGCAACCCCTCCCCCTTTTCTTCCAGCTCTATTCCTCTCTTAAAATAAGACAACATATCTTTTTTCGATTCGCCTGTGACCACTATGAATTTCCAAGGTTGTCTGTTTTTTGATGATGGAGCCAAAATTGCTGCCTTTAAAACCTGTTCTATGATTTCCCTTGGTACCTCCTTCCTTTTATATTTCCTTATGCTTCGCCTGGATGATATTGTTTCGATCATAGTCTTTCTCCTTAAAATACACTTCTTGCTCCACATGTTATCATATTCCCTGCAACAAATCTCAATCTTTTACGCTTATTCCTGGTCACACCATCTTTCTTTGGCCAAAAACAAATATTATTCAGAATAGTTTCAAAAACCTAGGCTTTAGCTTGGGGTATTCTATTTGTATTTTTGTTAAAATGCGGTGAATAAGTATCTTTTGCCATGAAATGGGGTGATTTCGCATGAAAAGCATTGTGATTAGCAGTCCTAACACATTGTTCTCCAACGGACTTTTTCTATGTCTTGAAAAGGATACGGACTTCTTCGTGATTAAAGAGGATCGATTGGAACAGCTGAAGACAACCTGTGTCGCAACAAATTCAGATGTACTTCTTGCCGAAGTTCGCCACTACGCACCCTATACCGTTGATGATTGGCTACATAGATTCAAGGAGGTTAAAACAGTACTGCCCAACTGCAAAATAGCTTTGCTGGTAGATGAAAATTCTCATCCAGAGGCAGCCGAAAATGTAAAGAAGGCCAAGCATCAAAATCTCATAGATGCCTTTTTCTATGGTACGGTTTCCGGTGAATACATGGCAGCAGTAATTCAAAGTATGTAAAAAGACTACAAAGGAGGAGGACACTATGAAAGCTAAAAAAGTTTTTACTATTGTTTTGTCAGCACTATTGGTCTTAACATTGATGCCGGCAGGAGCTTTTGCGCTGGACAAACAGGGGGGAGAAATTTTTTCCGACATGCCCAACAATTGGTCCACTTCGGCTTTGGAAAAGGCTGTTGCTAATGGACTTTTAAAGGGTTATGCAGAAGGGGATAAGCTGCTCATTAAAGCAACGGCACCTATTAAAAGGGCTGAGATGGCAGCGGTAGTAAACCGTGCCTTTGGGGCAGTAAAAAAGGCAGGCTTAGGTGGAGTTACCGATGTGGCCGCCACTTCATGGTATGCGGATGATATAGCAAAGGCTGTGATGATGGGAACCTTTATGAAGGATAACAAAATGCGTCCAGAGGATGGGATTACAAGACAGGAAGCCTTTACCGTTCTTGCAAGAGCTTTTAAGATAACATCGGAAGGTACCGGTGGATTAAATAGCTTTACAGATAAGGGGCAGGTTGCTGCCTGGGCAGAAAATAGCCTTTCTGCCATGGTGACTGCCGGTTATGTACAAGGATCGGGAGGCAAGATAAATCCAAAAGCCAATATAAGCAGAGCAGAGTTTGCAGTGGTAATGGATAACCTTGTTAAGCAATATATTGTAAGTCCGGGGGAAGTTACGGAAGTTGTTACGAAGGGCAATGTACTTGTACGTTCGTCGGATGTGACTCTTAGGAACGTGACTATCAACGGAGACCTTATAATAGCAGATGGAGTAGGCGAAGGTGATGTAACTTTGGATGGTGTTACTGTAACCGGCAGAACCGTGGTAAGAGGCGGCGGTGAAAACTCCATCCTTATCAAGGGCAACTCAAGTTTAGGCAAGGTTATAGTGGCCAAGGTGGATGGCAAGGTAAGAGTGGCCGTTGAGGGCGGAGCAAACGTTGAAATCATCTATGTTGATGATGGTTCTGACGATGTGATAGTGGAAGGCAGGTTTGGTGAATTAGAAGTAGCCGGTGACGATGTAACTGCCAATGCTCAAAAAGCCAATATTGACAAGGTTGAAGTCAGCGGCGATAATTCCAGGATAGTTATAGCCAATGGCAGCAAGGTCAAAGACGGCAATATTACAGGAAATTCTTCTGCTATAGTTGCAGATGAAGGATCCAGTATAGGCAAAGTTACCATCAGCGGCTCCGACGCTTCCGTAAGTGGAAAAGGGGAAGTCAAAGAAGTAGAAGTTAAAAAAGGCGGAGATGGAGCCAATGTAACAACACCGAACACCAAGACCGTAGTAGATAAAGATGTTGATGGCGTAACCTCAGGTAATCAGGAAGTTCAAGGCGGTCAAACTGCCACAAACAATGCCACGGGTGACGGAGCCACGGTTACCCAGCCCAGCACAGGTGGAAGTGGGAGTGGCTCAAACACCAAGGTGTCGGTAAGT